>PLNO01000138.1 GCA_003141795.1 Spirochaetaceae bacterium
GGAGGACGCAATGCGTGCAACGACATTCACGATGGTCGGTCCTGACGGGGTGAGCGTGTTCGTGCGTGGGTGGTTCCCCGACTCCGCCCCCAAAGCCGTTGTCCAGATCTCCCACGGCATGCAGGAGCACGGGGGTCGCTACGAGCGGCTTGCCGAGCATCTGACAAAGGCGGGGTATGCGGTCTATGCGAACGACCAGCTCGGCCATGGCCGCACGGCGCTGGCGGCGGACATGCAGGGTCGGCTGGGGCCCGGCGGGTGGAACGCCGCAGTCGGAGTGGTCAAGCAGCTGACCGATCGGATCAAGCAGGATTCCCCGGGGAAGCCGGTGTTCCTCCTGGGTCATTCGTGGGGCTCCTTCCTCGCGCAGAACTACATGGGAAGGTGGGGCTCGGAGCTCAAGGGTGTTCTCTTGAGCGGATCGCACGGCCTGGATCCACTGGTCGGGATAGGCGTTGCCATCGGCGGCCTGGACGTGGCGCTGCGCGGCCCCACTGCCTCGGGCGGTATCATGGCGAAGCTCGCCGTCGGAGGGCTCAACAAAGCGTTCATGCCCGCCAAAACACCGTTCGACTGGCTGAGCAGGGACGAGGCAAGCGTGCAGAAGTACGCCGCGGATCCCTTCTGTGGGCAGCCCTTCCCCAACGGGTTCTTCACCGAGCTTTCGCGCCTGCTCCAGAACACCTGGGATGCCCGCAACGAGAGCCGCATCCCGAATGACCTCCCCATCCTTATTTTTTCGGGGACCATGGACCCGGTGAGCAAGTTCGGAAAAACGGTGAAGGCGCTGGCGGAGAGGTACAAGGCCCGCGGGATCGCCGACGTCACGCTGAAGCTGTACGAGGGGGGCCGTCACGAATCGCTGAACGAGACGAACCGGGACGAGGTGATGAAGGACGTGCAGGCCTGGCTCGACAAACACCTGTGAGGAGGGCGCCGACCGATGAGCGCTTCTGATCCCCGTCTGGACGGGTTCAGGATCACGACGAAGAGAGAAGAGATCGACCAGGAGGCCGTGTACAGGTACCTCTCGGAGACCTCCTACTGGGCGCAGGGACGGGCACGGGAGGTCGTCGCGGCGTCGATGGAAGGCTCGCTGTGCTTCGGCGTTATCGACCGCGCGGGTGCCACCGTGGGCTTCGCGCGGGTCGTGACGGATCGCGCAACCTTCGGGTGGGTGTGCGACCTCTTCATCGTCGATGCGTGCCAGGGCAGGGGGCTGGGCACGTGGCTCGTGGAATCGATCGTCTCAGATCCGGTGCTCGAGCGGGTGAAGCGCCTTATGCTTGCAACCAGGGACGCTCACGAGCTGTACAGAAGGCACGGCGGATTCTCGTCGGTCGAGCCTTCCCAGAGGTGGATGGAACGGGTTCTCCCGTAAAGCGCTGGGAAGGGTTCCTGCCACCAGGAAACCACCGATATTTATCCGGCACATCCCCAGTAGCAGACAGTCCAGAAAGCTTTTCGAGGTATTTTGCGACTTTGTGATAATTTTTTTTGTTGACGGCACAGTTTTTCCGGGATAGTGTGCCGGAGTAATCATCCACATCGGTATATCCCTGCACCAGATGGAGGTGGCATCGCCATGAGAGACCAACTTGTGAAAGCGGTTTCAGATATGCAGGAGGAAGAGGCGATCAGGCTCGTGAAGGCCATGATCGACTCCGGCACTGATCCGCAGATCATCCTCGACGCCAGCAGAGAAGCAATGGCCATCGTCGGCACCCGCTACGAGCACAAGGAATACTTTCTTCCGGAATTGATCATCGCGGGCGACCTTTTGAAGGAGATCGCCGGCCTTGTGAAGCCTCTGCTCAAGGCGAAGGCCGGGGGCACTGCCAAGGGCCGCGTTTTGCTCGGCACGGTTGCCGGAGACATCCACGACATCGGCAAGGACGTCGTCAGCTTCATGCTGGACGTCAACAACTTCGAGGTCACCGATCTCGGAGTCGATGTCGCGGCTGAGGTGTTCGTGCAGAAGATCAGGGAGGTCAAACCGCAGGTCGTCGGGATGAGCGGATTCCTCACCATGGCCTTCGACCAGATGAAGCTGACCATCGCCGCCATCAAGGACGCGGGCTTGCGCGACACGGTGAAGATCATGATCGGCGGGGCCATCATGGACGCGAACGTGGCGCAGTACGTCGGCGCCGATGCCTATGGTTCCGATGCAAACGCGGCCGTCAAGCTCGCCAAGGGCTGGATCTAGAGCTTCGCGGAGGAGGACAAAGAGCATGCCTGAAAAAACACCCCAGGAAATGTACGACGCGCGGATCAAGCGGATCAAAGACACGGTCGCGCTGCGCGCTGCCGATCGCGTTCCCGTGTTCGGGCCCTACCAGAAGTATCCGTACTCTTTTGCCGGGCTGAGCTTCAAGGAGGCGATGAACGACTATCCCAAGGCGCGCGCCGCCTGCCACAAGTTTCTCGACTACTTCCAGCCCGACATCGACTTCGGCCCCATCTTCGCCTACCCGGCCCCCGTCATGGAGGCAATCGGCTGGAAAGCGTTCAAGTGGCCCGGACACGGCGTTGGCGATAATGTGATGTACCAGTACGTTGACGGAGAGTACATGAAGGCCGAGGAGTACGACGAGTTCATCTACGACCCGTCGGACTTCATGCTCCGTAAATGGGCGCCCCGGCAGTTCACCGCGTACGAAGGCTTTTCCCAGATGGTGCCCTGGCGCAGGTTCATGTGGACGGGGTGGATGAACTCCGGGTTCTTCGCCTCTCCCGAGATGCGCAAGTCCATGGAGCTCGCCATCAGGGGAGGCGAGCTCATGAACGAGTGGTGGGGCTCGCAGGTGCAGTACTGGGACGAGATCAAGGCGAAGGGATACCCGCTGGCGTTTGCCGGCTGGGACTGGCCTCCGTTCGACATCCTCGGCGACACGCTGCGTGGAACTCACCAGATCCTCGCCGACATGCGCCGCAGGCCGGAAAAGCTGCACGACGCCCTGGACGTGGCCACGAAGATCTTCATCGAATACGGGGAGGGCGGGGCGGGGGCACCGTTGCCGTTCGTGTGGATATGGGTCCATAAATCGACGCGCGAGTTCATGTCCGACGCACAGTTCAAGGAGTTCTACTGGCCGTACCTCCGCAAGGGGATCATGGCCCTGATCGAAAAAGGGGTCACGCCGGTGGTGTACTGGGAGGCGGATTTCGAGAGCCGTCTGGAGCACATCGTCGACGTTCCCAAGGGAAAGGTGGTGTACCACCTGTCCACGACGAATACGGAGAAGGCCATGGACGTGCTTGGCGGCACCGTCTGCCTCATGGGCAGTGTGCCGAACATCCAGCTCCTCTCCGGGACCCCGGATGACGTGCGTGCAACGTGCAAGAAGCTCATCGACACGCTGGGCAAGAAGGGCGGCTTCATCATGGACTCCGCGCTCATGCTGGACGAGGCCAAGCCGGAGAACCTGAAGGCCATGATCGACTACACGAAGGAATACGGGGTCTATCGGTAGGCTGCGGCCCGATGCACCGTTGACGGATCCCATGAGCACCGTTCGTTTCGAGCCGTGGGGGAGGGAAGTCCGGGTCGAGCCCGGACGCACCCTCCTCGATGCTGCCCGCGAAGCTGAAATACCCATCGGCGCGCTGTGCGGAGGGCGGGGGACGTGCGGCAAATGCGTCGTGCGGATCGTGTCCGGCCCGGTGCCGGCCGCCTCGTCCCAGGAGCGCTCGCTGCTGGGCGTGGCGGCCGTGGATGAGGGCAGGCGGCTGGCGTGTGCATTCCCCGTGAATGCGGATCTCGTGGTGGAGACCTTCCCGGTCCGCGTGCACGGGAAGAGCGAGGTGCCTCTCCTGGAGCGCGCGTTCCCTCTTTCCCCGCCGGTCCGACGATACACGCTGCGCTGCGAGCCGCCGACCCTCGATCATCCCACGGATGACGCGGGCAGCCTGAGTGCGGCGATGGAAAAGGCCGCGGGGATCGCGGTGGAAAGCGTGGATTGGCAGGTTGCGCGCGGCCTGCCGCACACCCTCCGCTCTTCGGAGTGGAACGTGGAAGCCGCACTGCGCGGCGGAGAGCTCGTCGCCGTACGCCCGGCGTCGTCCCGGGGAGCGCCGCTGGGAGCCGCGGTGGATCTGGGCACGACCAACATCGCGCTCTATCTCCACCGGTTGGACACGGGAAGCCTGGAGACGGTGTGCGGCGCGCCGGATCCGCTATCCCCGTATGGAGCCGACATCATCACGCGGCTGATGTACGGCCTCGCGGTGGAGGGCAACGGCCAGAAGATGCAGCGCGTCCTCGTAAAGGCGCTGAATCTCCTGACCGAACGGGCAACGGAGGAGCTGGGCTGTACACCCGGGGACATCGACGAGATGGTGGTGGTGGGCAACAGCGGCATGCATCACCTATTCCTCGATTTGCCGGGTCGGCAGCTCATCATGGCGCCCTTCGTTCCCGCGCTGCGCGGAGCGCTCGCCGTCAAGGCACGGGAGCTGGGAATCGGCATTGCCACGGGCGGCTACGTCCACATGCCTGCACTCGTCGGAGGCTTCGTCGGCTCCGACCTTCTGGCCGTGGCGCTTTCAGCGCGCCTGGATCGGAAGCCCGGTGTCCGTCTGGCGGTGGACATCGGGACGAATACCGAGCTCCTTCTGTCGGTGAACGGTCGGATGAGCGCGTGCTCCACGGCGAGCGGTCCCGCCCTCGAGGGTGCGGCGCTCCGCTACGGAATGCTTGCAGGTCCCGGCGCGATAGACCGCGTGAGCATCACGGCGCCCGGGGCGCCCCTGTCCGTTCACGTCATGGGAGAAGGCAAGGCAGCGGGCGTCTGCGGATCAGGGATACTGGAGTCACTCGCCTGCATGCGCCGCCTCGGCATCGTGAACAGGTCAGGGCGGATGCAGGTGGGAATGCCCGGTGTCGTTGCGCGCCCGGATGGGGACCATTCGTACGTTCTCGTCCCGGCAGCACAGACGACGTTCAGGGCGGATCTGACCATTTCGCAGACGGAGGTCAGGAGCCTCCAGCTCGCCAAGGGGGCGATCCGCGCGGGCATCGAAACGCTTCTGGCCGCCCATGGACTCGCGGCCGGACAGCTGGAGGAGATCGTGGTTGCAGGCACTTTCGGCAATCACCTGCAGATCGAAAGCGCCGTGGAGATAGGGCTTTTTCCCGCGCTCCCCGCGGGACGTATCCGCCAGGTGGGCAATGCCGCTGGCGTCGGGGCGGGGATGATGCTCCTCTCGGAAGAGGAGAGGCGTGAGTCCGACCTTCTCAGCAGATCGATCGGCTATGTGGAGCTCGGCCGGGAGGCCGGGTTCATGCGGCGGTTCGCCGAATGCCAGTGGTTTCCCGGAGAGGATGCATGATCATCGAGCGCGGGTGGCCGGTCGATTTCGACGAAGAGCAGATCCTCCGTAGTGAAGGGGAATCACTCACGCGCGCGCTCGCCCGTCCCAGCGGACGCGACGCATGGCGCGGGGCGCTCGGCGACGCCAGAGGGCTCGCGCACGGCGCTGCCGCCTGGGATTTTTTTCCGATTGCCGAAATACGCCACGGTACCGTCGTGCTGCAATCCGGCGCCAGGCTCGGCGGCGGCCCGCTCGCGGCCGTTGTCGCCGGCGCAACTGATCTGGCTATCGCGGTCTGCACGATCGGGCCCGAGCTCTCAGCGCGTGCGCAGGAGCATCAGCGCGGCCACGACATGCTGCGAAGCCTTCTTCTGGACATGTTAGGCACATGGGCCGTGGACAAGGTACGCCAGGAGGTGTGCTGCCGTCTGGAGGACGATGCCGCGGCGTCCGGGCTTCGGGTGAGCACGTCGCTCTCCCCGGGCGAATCGGAATGGTCGATCCACGAGCAGTCGGTGCTCTTCTCTCTTCTCGATGCCTCACCGATCGGGGTCACCTTGAGCGCTTCGCTCATCATGACGCCGTTGAAATCTCTTTCGCTCGTCGCGGGGAGGGGTTCGGGTCCCCTCGGGGCCGAAGGGGAAAGCCACTGCGATTACTGCACGGTGAAGGACCGCTGCGCGTACCGCGGCCGCAGGGCTTCGCATGACGGGAAAGGACGGCAGGAATGACGGAAACCACCATCACCAGGAAAGACGTCACGGTCATCATCAGCGGCAACAGGCCGACGGTGGTCATCGGGGAGCGCATCAACCCCACGGGCAAGGACTGGCTGAAGCAGGCGATCCTCGCCGGCGCATGGGAAAAGATCGGAGACCTCGCGAAACAGCAGGTGGAGGCGGGGGCGAGGATCATCGACGTGAACGTGGCGATGTCGGGCGTGAACGAGGTGGAAGCCCTCCCCCGCGCGGTTGATGCCGTCCAGAAGGCCGTGAGCGTCCCGCTCTGCCTCGACTCGGGACGCGCCGACGCCCTTGCCGCGGCCCTTCCGGGGTGCGACGGCAAGATCATCATCAATTCCGTGGACGGCAACCAGGACAAGCTCGATGCGATCCTCCCGCTTGCACATCAGTACAAGGCCGCGATCATCGGCCTCACCATGGACAAATCGAGCGGGATCCCCAAGACGGTGGAGAAGCGAATGGAGATCGCGCGGCGGATCAAGGAGGCCGTCCTTGCCGCCGGCATCGGTCCGGAGGACCTCATCATCGACTGCCTCACCCTTGCGGTGAGCGCCGATCAGAGCATGGGTGTGGTCGCCCTGGAGACGATGCGCAGGATCTCCCACGAGCTCGAGTGCAACGTCAACATGGGCGTGAGCAACATCTCCTTCGGCCTTCCCGAGCGACCCCTTCTCAACGGGACGTTCATTGCGATGGCCTGCGCCGCCGGGCTCACCTGCGCGATCGTCAATCCGGACTCCACACAGGTCGTACGCTCGCTGCTCGCCGCCGACGTGCTCCTGGGCCGGGACAGGCGCGCCCTGGGCTTCCTGCGGGACTACAGGGCACGTCTCGCGAAGAAGACGGAGGCTTTCGCCGGAGGCGACGCGTGAAGCTGGGCGCCCGGTCCCTCCTGTCGAACAGGATTGTTTTCGCCTACCTGCTCGCCGTCGTTCTCATGATCCTCGGCGGCCTTCTCGTCCCCGGGTTCCTCGCCTTCAAGCACATCATGACCGTGATCCAGGCCTCGTGCTTCCTCGGGATCATCACCCTCGGCCAGTGCATCGTCATCATCTCCGGCAAGGAGGGCCTGGACCTCTCCGTCGGCGGGATCTTCGTGCTGGGCATTGTGATCAGCGCGGCGATCATGAACGGCGTCAATGCCAACATCCCCCTCGCGGTCGTCGCCGTGCTTGCCGCAGGGTTCCTTCTCGGCCTGGTCAACGGTTTCGGGGTGTCCTATCTCTCCATCTCTCCGCTCATCATGACCCTCGCGTGGGGAACGGCAGTCGGGGGCATCGCGCTGTTCACGACACAGGGCGTGCACATCGGCAAGGCCGCGCCCCTGCTGGAGACCGTCGGGCTGGGCGCGCTCACCTTTGCCGTGGGGGGGGTGAAAATCATCATCCCCTGGCTGGTCATCATCTGGATCGTGCTCATCGTCGTCGCCCAGCTCGTGCTCACGCGGACCACGGCGGGCAAGGTCCTCTACGGCATCGGGGCGAACAACCGCGCGGCGGCGCTTTCAGGCGTGCGGACGAAGGTCTTCCGCATGATGGTCTACGGTGTGAGCGGCGCCCTCTCATCGACAGCGGGGATGCTGATGCTGGGCTACGTCGGGCAGCCCAACATCAACCTCGGCAGCACCTACGTGCTGCCATCCGCCGTGGCCGCCATCATCGGGGGGATCTCGCTCTCCGGCGGTGGTGGCAGCTACCTCGGCGCGGTGGCAGGCGCCATCTTCCTCACGACCCTTGACAGCATCCTTGCCACCCTCCAGTTCGGGGAGGGCGGACGGCAGGTGATCATCGGCATCGTCCTTCTTCTGCTCCTCTTGAGCTACACGCGGAAGAAGACCGACTAAGCATAACGAGGAAAGGAGGGCAGTTCTCTCGATACGGTCCATCGCGGCACACAGGCGCCGCGCACGAAACACGATCAAGGAGGAGTATCCAAGATGAAAAGAAAAGGGCTTATTGCGGTTCTCATCGGCATCGTTTTCATGGCTGCAAGCCTCAGCGTTTTCGCTGACACGGCCATCGACAAGTTCCTCAAGGGGACATTGAAGAAGAAACCGCCCTACACGGTCGGCCTCAGCAACGGGCTCATCACGCACAGCTGGCGCACCCAGATGGTCAACGACTTCGAGAAGGAGTTCCAGCTCTACAAGGGGCAGGGTCTGGTCAAGAAGCTGATCGTCCAGCACGCCGGCAACGAGGTCGAGCTCCAGATCTCCCAGATCAGGAACCTGATCAACGCGAACGTCGACCTTCTCATCGTCAACCCGAACTCCCAGAGCGCGCTGAACCCCGTCCTCGAAGAGGCCAACGCGAAGGGAATCCTCGTGCTCATCTTCGACCAGAGGACGACGAGCCCCGACGCCCTGCAGGTCTACTGCGACAACTACCACTGGATGGCCGACCTCGCCAACTACACGTTCAAGAAGATGAACGGAGCCGGCACCGTCTACTACCTCAGCGGCTACGACGGATCGCCCGCCAACACCGACAGGGACAAGGCGTTCGCCGATTCGGCGAAGAAGTACCCCGGCATCAAGGGNNCCAACGGGAACTGGGACCCCACGACCTCGCAGCAGGTCATGACCGACGTCCTCGCGGCCAACCCGAAGATGGACGGCCTCGTCTCCCATGACGGTGAGTCACTCGGTGCGATCCGCGCCTTCGAAGCCGCGGGTCGGGCACTTCCCATGATGAACGGCGAAGGCCGCCTGCCCTTCCTCGAGTACTGGCTGAAGAACAAGGCCAAGGGCTTCAGCTCCTTCGCGGTGGAAAACGGCCCCGGGTATACGATCGACCTCGCCCTCGGCATGGGCGTGAGGATCCTCCAGGGCAAGCAGGTGAAGGCAGGCTTCTTCAAGCCTGATGCCGACATGCACATCACGACGAACACCATCTGGGCGGTTCCCCTGAACAAGTACATCACCGACGACAATGTCCAGCAGATCTACGACGAGCACGTCGCCGACAAGGGCATTCTCGAGTACATCGACAACTCCTTCTCCCAGGAACAGATCGACGCGATGTTCAAGTAGGGATCGTTTCTGATCGCGGTGCGCCGTCGCGCGAAAACGCCCCGGCGCACCTATTCTTTCATGGATGGGTGAGCGGATATGACATCCTTTGAAGCCACGGGCATCAAAAAGAGGTTCGGCGGCGTTGTCGCCCTGCACGGGGTGGACGTCAGGTTCGATGGGCCCATCGTGTGCGGCCTCGTCGGCGCCAACGGGTCGGGCAAGTCGACCCTGCTGAAGATCATGGCCGGCCTCGACAAGGAGTTCTCCGGCGAGGCCAAGGCCGCCGACGGCACCAAGATGGGCTA
>PLNO01000246.1 GCA_003141795.1 Spirochaetaceae bacterium
ACAGCCGGCTGATGAAGGGGAGCTGCAGCTCGAGGCAATGCTCTTCGAGATGGGGGACGTCGTTGCGCCGGAAGAGGGGGTCCCGGGCGGCAAGGGCAGCCACGGTGCGCATGTCGACGGGGATGTCACCGAGCGGGGTGGCGAAGGCCTCCGATTCGGTGAGAAAGATGCCGTCCTCCGCATCCCGATGCACGGGCCCGATCAGCACCGCCGTGCGGACGGGTCGCAGGGCGATGGACGCGAAGGCTTCCGCCATGACGTTGCCCGCGTAGTCGTATCCGGCATGGGGGGAGATTATCGCGAACCGCGCGGCACGCGGGGTCGAGGAGCGGCTGAGGAGATCGTCGACTTTCGCGGCCAACGCCTCCCGGCGCCCCGGGTAGAACAGGCCGTCGACGAGCGGGGGACGTATGGCCGCCTTGAGCGGAGTGACGCTCATACCACGGAAAAGTATCGTGGAATGCCGGAGTGAATGCAAGCCCGGTCTGTTCCCGGTGCTTGACCGGCACTCCGCGCTTCTTGACTTCGCGACCCATCCGCCGTATCGTGAATCTTGCTTCAAAGGAGACTATTGACGTGAGGTTCGTACCCCGAAAACTGTTCCTGACCCGTGGCGTCGGGATCAACAAGGAAAAGCTCAACAGCTTCGAGATGGCTCTTCGCAATGCCGGCATCGCGCACCTGAACATCGTGCGGGTATCCTCGATCTTTCCGCCCGGATGCAAGATCGCCAGCCCTGAAGAGGGCCTGGCCGCGCTGGAAGCGGGGGAGGTGACCTTCGTCGTTCTCGCGGAGATGGCCACCAACGAACCGGGACGGCGCATCGCCTCCTCCATCGGCATCGCCATACCCGCGGATCAGAAGATGTACGGCTACCTCTCCGAGCATCACACCTACGGGCAGACGGAGAAGGAGGCGGGGGATTACGCCGAGGACCTCGCCGCGTCCATGCTCGCCACGCTGCTCGGCGTCCCGTTCGACCTGGACAAGGACTACAACGAGCGCCGTGAGCAGTACCGCATGGGCGGGCACATCGTCGACAGCACGAGCATCACCCAGACTGCGGAAGGCGCCTCGGGCGGCGTCTGGACGACAGTCGTCTCGGCGGCCGTGCTCCTGTAATGAAGGGCCGGCCCCTCGATCCCGGGCCGATCACAAAAGGCATTGGGGTCGATACGCTCGTCGATGAGTTTTTCCTCAGCTATAACGCCGGTCGTCTGCGCGAAGCCTGCCATATCTTCGCCGATAAGATGCTCGCACCCGAGGTCACCGTCGGGCTCACGATCAGCGGGGCTCTGACCCCGACAGGGCTCGGTTACGCCGCATTCGTTCCCCTCGTGGAGGCGGGCTTCGTCGACTGGATCGTCTCCACGGGCGCCAACCTCTACCACGACATCCATCGGTCCCTCGGTTTCACCCTGTACGGGATCTCGCCATTGGTAGATGACGTCGCGTTGCGCCGTGACGGCATCATCCGCATCTACGACATCGTTTTCGACCAGGACGTCCTTTTCAAGACGGACGATTTTCTTGCGGAAGTGCTGAAGTCGAAGGAGTTCCAGAAGCGGATGTCCACGGCGGAGCTGCACTGGCGTCTGGGCCGTTACGTTCGTGAGAGGGAGAAGCTGCTCGGCGGCTCCTACCGATCGCTTCTGGGCGCCGCCTACGAGTCAGGGGTGCCGGTGTACACGTCGAGCCCCGGAGACTCGAGCCTCGGCATGGGCCTTGCCTCGCTGCGGCTCCAGGGGTACGAGGTGGGGTTCGATCCAGAGCTCGACGTGAACGAGACCGCTGCAATCGTCTACGAGGCCAAACGGACCGGCGGCAAAAGCGGCGTTCTCATACTCGGCGGAGGCAGCCCGAAGAACTTCGCGCTGCAGACCGAGCCGCAGATCCAGGAGATCTACAAGCTTGCCGAGAAAGGACATGACTACTTCATCCAGATCACCGACGCGCGCGTGGACTCAGGCGGGCTCTCGGGTGCGACCTCCCAGGAGGCGGTCACCTGGGGGAAGGTGGACCCGGAACAGCTCCCCGACACCGTCGTATGCTACACCGATTCGACGATAGCGCTTCCCATCATGACCGCGTATGCTTTGACGAAACAGAAGCCACGCACGCTCCGCCGCCTGTACGACAGGCGGGAGGAGATGCTCGAGCGGCTCACCACCGATTTCTCGAAGAAACAGAAGGAATAGATGCGTCCGACACAGCACCACGGCTTCCTCGATCTCCCGGGGGAGCTCCAGGACCCGGCACGGGCACGGGTCCACGTTCTTCCCGTTCCCTATGAAGCGACAGTGAGCTATGAGACGGGCACGCGCGACGGCCCCGACGCCATCCTGCGCGCATCCCACGAGGTGGAGCTCTACGATGCCGAGCTCGATTCCGAGCCCTGTCTGTCCTGGGGCGTATGCACTCTCCCCCCCATGAAAGCGGTTTGGCGCACGCCCGATGACATGGTTGCCGCCGTGGCCGACGGGGCTGAGGCGATCATGCGCTCCGGCAAGTTTCCCCTGTTCCTCGGCGGGGAGCACAGCATCTCACCTGCTCTCCTCCGCGGGGTACGCAGGGTCGTGAACGAGCCGCTCGTCGTCGTGCAGATCGACGCGCACGCGGACCTGCGCGACAGCTTCCGGGGGACGCGGTACAGCCACGGGTGCGCCATGCGTCGCATCCTGGACGAGAACCCCGGGCCCACGGTGCAGATCGGCATCCGCTCGTACTCCATGGAAGAGGCGATATTCATCCGGGAGAACATCGGACGGGTCAACCTCTGGCCGATGTCCCGCATCCACATCGAGGATCCCCGCGATTTCCACCGCCAGCTCGCGGCGGCAGTCTCGGGACGGAAGGTCTACCTCACGATCGATGTCGACGGCCTCGACCCCTCCGTCGTGCCTGCCACCGGCACGCCGGAGCCTGACGGCCTCGGTTTTCGGCAGGCGTGGGAGATCATCCGGACCGTCACGACGAAAGGGAACGTGATCGCCGTGGATTGCGTGGAGCTTGCCCCCCGTCCCGGCCTTCACACCTCGGAGTTCAGCATCGCAAAGCTCCTCTACATGACTATCGCATCGATCATGGGGCCCAGGAACTGAGCTCTGGTCACGGGGGAGAGCAGCCGATGATCCATTGGATCGAGGCCGGTGAGGAACGCTCTGCAGAATGGCGCTCGGAAGCCGGTGTCCCCCCGCCCGACCGCGTCAAGGTCGCCGATGACACGATCGGCGCCGACGAAGCCTATCGCCTCGCCTGCGAGGGCACGGCCATCCTTTGGCGCGGCGATTTCCAGAACGCGCGACAGCTCCTCGTGGCCATGGCGCGGCGTGTCGATCGCGCATCGGCCATGGCGGGCAGGAAGCGCGCCGCAGTCTCTCTGACGGAACTTTTCCACGATCATCGACGCGCGCAGATGCGACGCGCCCATACCCTGGGGATGCTCGTTCTTCCCTTCGAAGCCGACTACGCCGTGCCCTTGCGTCGCGCACCTGATGTGCGCCAGGCGTGCGCTGAGGCGTACGGCGTCGGCACGCACGCGTTCGTCGGATCTCTGCGCGAGCTGCTCGGAGTGATCGGCGCACATGAGTGGCGCAAGAAGGGGGTGAAGGTACCCGCGCTGGACGCGCGTATTCATCCCCACTACGGCGTATTCGCGCCGATCCGCGGTGAGTATGTGGGGCTGGTGGCAGGAGCCGTTCTGCCTGCCGACAGCCTGGCCTTCGACATCGGCACGGGCACCGGCGTGCTGGCGGCGGTGCTGGCTCGACGCGGCGTGAAGCGGATAGTCGGCACCGATTCCGATCCGCGTGCGCTTGCCTGCGCCCGGGACAACCTCGAGCGGCTCGGCCTGCTCGGGCACGTCGAGCTCGTGCAGCAGGATTTCTTCCCGTCAGGCCGCGCGCCGCTGGTGGTGTGCAATCCTCCGTGGATACCCGCGCTTCCAAGCTCGTCCCTGGAAAATGCGATCTTCGACCCGGAGAGCCGGATGCTGCGCGGATTCCTCCGCGGTCTGGCCGACCACCTGGAACCGGCCGGCGAAGGGTGGCTCATCCTCTCCGATCTGGCTGAGCACCTCGGCCTGCGCTCGCGTGCCGAGCTTCTGGGGATGATCGACGCGGCAGGCTTGAAAGTCCTCGATCGAAAAGACGTCCGTCCCGAACACCCCAAGGCACGCGACGAGGGCGATCCATTGCACGCCGCGCGGAGCGCAGAGGTCACGTCGCTCTGGCGGCTTTCAGCGCAGTGAGTCTCTCCGCCCTTGCAGGTTCTGCCGCCTCCATAGCCCCCACACGATGATCGTCACGACCCAGCCCGCGGCAACCGGCAGCGCTGAGACGGTGATCGCCGTGCGGAGCCCGGCGCCATCGGCAAGAACTCCGAAGAGGAGCGGACTTATGGAGGAGGTCAGGGTCGTCAGACCCATGAGGAGCCCGAAGACCTGCCCTTTGGCCCTGTCCACGTTGAGCGCTGTGAGGATCATATTTTGCGGCGGGAAACAGCCAGAGCCGGCGAAGCCGAAAAGCAGGAGGAGGACCGGATAGATGGCAGTCGGCAGGCGCAGGCCCAGGATCGGCAGAAGCGGGACGAAGAGCCCCGAGGCGATGAGGAAGGATAGAAAGGCCCCGCGACGGTCGGCGAATCTGCCCATGACAATGGCACCGACGGCGCCGCCGAGGAACCACAGCCCCATCGCGAACGATGCAATGCCCGGGTCCAGATGCACGGACCGTACGAGGTAGGTCGGGAGGAAGCTCTGCACGGCGTTGACGCCGAGGACGCGCAGCATGACCCCGACGATGAAGAGTGTGGAAAGCGCCATCGAAGCTTGCATGGTGCGGGGTGCGTCGATGCGCGCAGGTGCGGGGCGTTCTTTCGCCGCCGGACGCGCGCCGAGTGAAGCGCCGGGAACGAGAAGGATGAGAAGGCCCAAGATCGCGCCGGGGGCTGCGCCCACGGCAATCACTCCGCGCCAACCTATGGACGACACGAAAATGCCGTGGAGCACGAGCATCACCATGACGGCGAGCGCACCCGATGCCTCGAACAGCCCGTAGGTGCGACCGTTGGCCATGCCGGCGTCGTCGATGGACGCGTACGCCGCTGGGTGGTACGTGCTCACACCGATGCCGCCGATCACGATGCATGTGATGACCAGGGCGAGGCTCGGCATGATGGCGCCCGCCCAGAGCGCCACGGATGCCAGGAGGAACCCGAACCCGATGAGGCGTAGCCGACCGATGCGGTCGGACCATGAGCCCGTGATCATGGAAGCGACTGCGGTCATGCAGAGATAGGCGGCGACGATTCCCCCTGCCGCGGTGTAGCGGAGCCCGAACTCCTGGAGGATGAGCGGAAGCACGGGCGGCAGCACGAACCAGTAGATGTCGTTCGCGCCGTGGCTCAGGTTGCGCAGCACGGCAGGGCGGAGAAAGCCCCGGGACCAGGTGTCCTTCGTAATGGGGGTGTGGGAAGAGCTCATGTAGAGGCAGGTATGGCACGGGAGGCGGGCGTCCTGCAACCCCCGGGGCAGGACTCAGCGGCCCGCACCGCCTGCCGTCACGTCGTCTCGCCCGTCTTCAACCGCTCGATCCGTTCGGCATCGAGCTTGACGTGGATGTTCTTCTCCTGTGTCGGGAGCACGGTGCCCTTCTTCGCGCCTTTCGCACGGCGGAGGTATTTGACGCGCGTGTAGTACACGTCGCCCTGCCCTGATGTCTTGCCCTTGGAGAAATGCACGGCAAGCGTCGCGGCGTCGATCATGGTCTCAAGCGGCAGGCTTTTTCCCTGCGGAGTTTTCACGAAAACGTACGCACCCGGCCAGTCGCGGGCGTGAAACCACCAGTCGTTGCCCCGCACCTTGGTGCGAAGAAGCGCGTCGTTCTCCGATGCCGTACGCCCCACGAGGATGCGGAAGGGAGGGGAGAAGAAGACCAGCCCCGGAGTCCCCGCATCCCGAAGCGGATTGCGCGCGCGGGCGGCGCTCTTTGCCACCCTGCCGAGCGACGCAGGATCGGGGTTCTCGGCGACCGCGGCCCGCTGGCGTCTGATGCGCTCCAGCGTCTTCGTCAGGTGGGCGATCTCCTCCTCCACCTTGCCCAGACCCAGCCGCGCCTTCCTGTGCTTGTCGTAGTACACTTCAGCGTTCTGCGCGGGGGTGAGCTCCGGCCTGAGCTCGATGCGCAGCCTGGCGTTGTCATGGAAGAAGTCCTCGACCTCCACCCATCGATCGCCCCTGCCGATGGTATGCAGGTTGCTCGTCACCAGGTCGCCGAGCTCCTTGAAGCGCTCGAGATTCGCGTACTCCGACAGCCGCGCGGTCAGCTTTTCCAGGTTTGCGAGCAGCTTGTTCTCGCTCATCTCGAGCTCGGCATCGGCTTCCGCCGCCGCTTTCTCGACGTCACCCCGGGTCTCGACGTCGCGGTAATAGGCCTCGAGCCGCTCGTTGAAGCTGCCGTCGCCGGGGAGATCGCGGACCGCGTACTCGCGGGGGGCGGCGGGCGGGCGGGGCGGGGCGGCCGGGCGGGGGGCGGCGGAAGCGCGCGATGAAGCGGCAGGCGCACGCGCGGCGGCGGTAGCGGGTCGTGGAGCGAGCGGATCGTAGCTCTTGCCCGCGACCTCGCCTTTCTTCGGCCTGCGGAAGAACGCGTCGAGGATCGTGCCGGACTCTTCGGTGAGGAGCGCGTTCGCCGCGGCCCCCCAGAGCCGTACCCAGAGGATCACGATTTCCCCGCCGTGCTGGATCGCGATGCGCACGATCCTGTCACCGGCCTCGGCGCCGGGGGTGGCCCGCACCTGCTCCGCGCGCTCGATCCTGCCCCCTCGGATATGCGCCCGCAGGAATGCGGCGAACCGAAGCGGCTTCTCGGGGTTGGCGAGCTTTTCCGTTATGCGGTGCATTCGGGGGAACCGGGCCGACAGGGAGATCAGGAGCATCGTCGATGCCCCCTCACGGAAGAGGTGCAGAACGATCCGGTCGAAACGCGGCTGATGCACCTCCTGGATCAGGCTTCCCGCGAGGTCGAGCTCCGCGAGGATGAGATCGATCTCTTTCCAGTTCAGCGATGCGGAAGCGCTCATGAGGAGGCGCCCGCGGCCGGGAGGAAGACGCGGGCATCGTCGGCCTTGAAGAACACGAGGACCACGGAAGCGGGCCGGGGGTTTGCCGCGAAATGCGAGCTCAGGGCTTCCCAGACCACCTTCGCGGCAAGATCCCGGGGGTAGCGATACACACCGGTGGAGACGGCAGGAAATGCGATGCTTTCGGCGCCCAGCCGCGCGGCGAGCTGCAGGCTCTTGCTATAGCAGCTTGCGAGCTGTTGCGATTCGCCGTGGCTGCCGCCCCACCATACGGGGCCGACCGTGTGGATGACCCATTTCGCATGGAGGAGCCCTGCCGTCGTCTCTACCGCCTCGCCGGTCGGCAGGCCGTCCGGGAAGGAGGTTCTGCGGATGTCACGGCACGCCTCGAGGATCGAAGGGCCCCCCGCGCGGTGGATGGCCCCGTCCACCCCGCCTCCGCCCATGAGGGAGGAGTTGGCGGCGTTCACGATCGCATCGACATGGAGAAGGGTGATGTCGCCCGAGGTCACCGTCAGCCGTCCGTCGAACAGCGTCTCCTTCACAGAAGCCTCCGGATCTCCGACACCATATAGAAGGAACCGGTGACGAGGATGGGCTTTTTCCCCCCTGATTCGGCTCGTGCCCGCTTAAGTGCGAGCGCGGGATCCCGTTCGAGAATCGTCGACTCGGAGAAACCGCGAAAGATTGCGGCGACCTCTTCGGGATTGCTCTCCTTGAAGGTTCCCGGCGTGGAGATGATGATGGGGGAAAAAGCCGGCGCGAGGATGCGGGCCATCTCCACCGGTCTCTTGCCGGCGACGGAGCCGAAGAGCAGGACGGCGTCTCCGGGGAACACCTTGCGGAAGGAGGCGAGCAGGCGCGTGACGGCAAGCGGCGTATGGGCGCCGTCCAGCACGATCACGGGCGCCCCATCGCGCACCTCCATGCGGCCGGGCAGCCGCGTGCCCTGTACGCCCTGCAGGAACACCGATGCCGAGATCTCGGGATTGATGCGCCGCAGGGTGAGATAGGCGAGCGCGGCGTTTTCCGCCTGGAACTCGCCGAGCATGGACAGGCGGAAGCTCACCGCTTCCTCACCGCGAAGCTTCAACCGCAGGGAGGTGCCGCGCTGGTCGACGTCCGTGACGAGCTCTTCCGCCTCCTCGTCGAGGAACGCGAGGGGCGATCCTCTTTCCGCACTGACCTGGCGGAAGACCTCTTTCGTCTCCGGGGGCTGCAGCCCGACGAACGCGGGCACGCCCGGCTTGATGATGCCGGCCTTTTCGAAGGCGATCTTCTCCAGCGTGTCGCCCAGCACGTCGGTGTGCTCGAGGTCCAGGGGGGTGATGACGGAGGCGACGGGCGTTACGACGTTCGTCGCATCGAGCCTCCCGCCGATGCCGACCTCGACAACGGCGTCCGTGCAGCCAGATTCGCGGAAGTAGAGGAAGGAGAGAAGCGTGAAAAGCTCGAACGTGGTCGGCGCGAAATGTCCGACGATTCCTTCAGCCAGAAGCGTTTCGATTCCCGCCTTCACCTGGCGGCCCAGGCGGACCATGAGATCGGGCCGGGGTGGCTCGCCGGCAACGGCAATGCGCTCGAACGCGGTCTGCACGTGGGGGGAGGTATAGAGCCCGGTCCTGTGCCCCGCCGCGTGCAGCACCGAGGCGATGAACGTGGCGGTCGATCCCTTCCCCTTGGTCCCCGCGACGTGAATGATGCGCAGCCCCCTGTCCGGGTTGCCGAACATCCCGAGGAGCTGATGCATGCGGTCCAGCCGGTAGTTGCGCTTGTCGAAGGGCACCACGCCGCGCTCGAGATTCGTGAATGATTCCGTCCAGGAAAAAACGTCCTCGGGGCTTGCGAGGTCCCCTCTCATCTGCGAAGTACCGATGTCTCCCTTTCCATGGTGCCGGTCTGCAGGATCTCGTGGATCTTGTAGGTGCCGTACTTGCGCGCCTTGAGGAAGCCGTTCCAGGCCGAGTCGGCGAGCCGTCCCGCGCGCAAAAGGTCGAACAGCCACTGGTCGGTGTACTGGGGATCCTGCTGCGGAACCCCGGCCTGGATCTCCTGCAGCCATGCCTGGTTGAAGGATTCCTGGGACCCGATGATCGGGGCGATGATGATGGGGATGCCCAGGCCGCAGTAGAAGGACAGCTCGCTCGGCTTGGTCCAGAGCAGGTCCGTGCTGCGCATGCACTGGGTGAAAGCGCTGAAGTATTCGTCGAGCGTTTTCCCGCCCACGATACCGATCTGGGGCAGCCCGAGGTCCTTCCTTACGCGCTCGAAGTATGCCGCCACCTCCGGCCGAATGCCGACGAGGACATTGAACTGAACCTCTCCCTTGGCGATTCTCGCCCGAAGGCTGCGCGCGACGGTGTAGGCGATGTCGGTCTGCGCGCCTGCGCCACCGACGCCGAAGGTGATGGTGAGCACGCGCTTGTTGGCGGGCACGCAGTTTTTGGTGCCCAGAAAGTGCTGAACGTTGAGCCCGTGCAGCGGCCAGAAACGCTCCTCCGGATCGAGGTAGCGAAGCCGCTGGCCGAAATCCCACTTCAACGTCGTGAGGCTCCTGTCTCCAAGGAGCTCCACGGGAATGGGGAAGCCGGTGAGCCAGATCCGTTCATTGGGGATCCCGTACTGGTTGAGCCTGCGCACGGCACGGCCGCACGGGGCGAGGTAGGTGATCTTGCTCTCCTTCGGGTTCTCCGCCACCCAGACCCTGTTGATCTCTGCGTCGCAGATCACACTGTAGACCCGGCCGTAGCCGGCCATGTCCGCGGCAATGGACGGCGAGTAGAACGTCGTGACGAGGGGAAGGGGCTTCTCTCGAATCTTCTCCATCATGCCCGAGCACATTCCGCTCTCGATCAGGCTCTTTATCCAGCGGACCTGGTTGGAAGGGAAGGGGAGATCGCGCATCGGATAGAAAGGCGGGATGTTCTGGATCCTGTCCAGGAGGCCGAACACCGCGTTGCCGATAAGAGGCCAGCCCTTCGTGCGGGAGAGGAACTCGTAGCTCTTGCGCATGCGCTCCCACAGCTTGTGCTCCGCGGGAGAGGTGTTTTCCGCCTTGCCCAGCGTCATGAGCCCGCCCTCCGCGATGTCGCGAAGGGGGTACGCGGCGCGCTGATGGCCGAGCCCCATGTCCGCGGTGACCACCCATGCGCGCAGGGCGGGCTCGGTGCGGCGCGACGCAGCGCGGGGCAGTGCCGGGACCTTCTTCGCCTTCGACGCCGTCTTTGCAGCCGTCTTTTTCGCCACCGCAGCCTTTTTGGAATCAGGCTTTTTCAATGTCTTCGGGCTCATTCCGTCTCCTTTCTCGCAGTGCCTTCGCATGCGCGGGGAACCCCTCGTAATCAGCGAGGGTGATCGCCGCGTCTTTCAAGGATTCGTACCCGCCGGCCGTCAAGCGTGCGACCGACGTGTATTTCATGAAATCCCGTACGGAGAGCGGGGAATATGTCGCGGCCTTGCCCCCCGTGGGAAGCACGGCATTGGCTCCGATGGCGTAATTGGCGAGGGAGAAGGGCGTGTGCTGACCGAGAAGGATCTCCCCTGCGTTGGTGATGAGGGAGAGGGTCGCCAAAGGGTCTTGCGTGGCGATCTGCAGGTGCTCGGGGGCAACGGCGTTCGCGATTTCAGCCGCCTCCGTCGCGTCCCGCGCGAGGATGATCCCCCCGTACTGGGCGAGCACTTTCGTGACATAGGACCTGCGTGGCTCGGGGAGCTCCCCCACGAGCCCCGGCAGAAGCCCCGCCACGCTCCGCGCACAGGCCTCGTCTTCGGTGACCAGGAGCGCCTGGGAATCCGGGCCGTGCTCCGCCTCGATCATCACGTCGAGTGCCAGGAGGCGGGGGTCGGCGGAACCGTCGGCGAGAACCATCGATTCCGACGGTCCCGCGGGGAGCCCGACGTCGACGACGCCGTAGAGCAGACGTTTGGCCGCCGTCACGTACTGGTTGCCCGGGCCGAGGAACTTCACGACGGGACGGATGCTCTGCGTGCCATAGGCGAGGGCCGCCAGCGCCTGGACCCCCCCCACCCTGTAGATTTCGTGCGCCCCGCAGAGGTGGGCTGCGAAAATGGTCGCGGGGTCGCAAAGCCCTGCCGCGTCCGGAGGGGTCACGACAACGATGCGTTTCACACCCGCCACCTGGGCGGGGACCGTCATCATGTAGGTGGAGGAGGGGAAGCTTCCCTTGCCGCGAGGGGCGTACAGGCCGACGGAGGCGAGGGGGGCCGCGCGCTCCCCTGCGTACACGCCCGGCAGAACCTCACCGAGTGTCATGGGCCCGGGGAGCTGTTCCTCGTGGTAGGTCCGGACGTTGTCAGCGCAGAAACGGATCGCCTCCTTGACGGCCGGCGCAAGGCCCTTCTCGGCGTCTTCGATCTCCTGATCGCTCACACGCAGCGGCCTTCCGGCGAGATCGGCGGCATTGAACTGTTTCGTGTACTCGATGAGGGCGGCGTCTCCGCCCGACCTCACCCGGTCGATGATCTCACGGACCCGGGGGATCACGTCGGAGATGTCCTGCTCCGAACGGGCGAGGATCTTCCGCCGCTCCCCTTCCGTCAGGGTGGCCCACGTGAGCACGCGCACTGTCATGGGGTCACTCTACAGGTCGGAACCGCTGGCGTCAACGTGGGGGTGGTGTAATGAGCTTGACTTCCGGGGCTTCCCTATTTACATTTTTTTCAGTTGAATGTCTCTCGCAACAACCAAGATTGGAAACGGATAGAGGGTTTCCCCGGGCGGCAGAATGAACGGGAGAGCCGTGCGCCCGCGAGCGGGAGAACAGCACAAATAAAAGGAGCAATCAATGGGACGGGTCATCGGCATCGATCTCGGGACTTCGAACTCGGCCGCGGCTGTCATGGAAGGCGGCAGGCCGGCAATCATTCCTTCCGCTGAGGGCGCCGGCGTTTCATCCGGCAAGGCGTTTCCCTCGTTCGTCGCCTTCACGAAGGAAGGCGACCGTCTGGTGGGGGAACCGGCGCGGAGGCAGGCTGCCATCAACCCTGACGGCACGATCTACGCCGCCAAGCGCAAGATGGGAACGGACTACAAGTTCAAGGCCTACGGCAAAGAGTACAGCCCGCAGCAGATATCGGCATTCATCCTGCAGAAGATCAAGCAGGACGCCGAGGCCTACCTCGGTGACGGGGTGGAAGAGGTGGTCATCACCTGCCCCGCGTATTTCGACGACAATCAGCGCACCGCAACCAAGGACGCCGGTGAGATCGCCGGCCTGAAGGTGCTGCGCATCATCAACGAGC
>PLNO01000318.1 GCA_003141795.1 Spirochaetaceae bacterium
CAGAACTACTTCCGCATGTACGGGAAGCTCGCGGGAATGACCGGCACCGCCGACACGGAAGCCCAGGAGTTCGCGAAGATCTACAACCTGAACGTCGTGGTCATCCCGACCAACAGGCCCGTGCACAGAAACGACATGGACGACGAGATATACCTCACGGAAGAGGAGAAGCTCCAGGCCATCTGCAAGGCCATCTCCGATCTTCATGCCAAGGGCCAACCGGTGCTCGTCGGCACGATCTCCATAGAGAAGTCGGAGAAGCTCTCCCGCATGCTGATCGCCCGTGGCGTTCGCCACGAGGTGCTCAACGCGAAAAACCACGCGCGGGAAGCCATGATCATCGCCGACGCCGGCGCCAGAGGCTCCGTGACCATCGCCACGAACATGGCAGGCCGTGGAACCGACATCAAGCTCGGCGGCAACCCCGAGTTCCGCGCCCACAAGAAAGCGGGCACGCAGGCCTCGGAGGAGGTCTACCGGGCGACGCTCCAGCAGGAGTACGGCCTGTGGCAGGAGTCCTACAAGGAGATCAAAGCGCTGGACGGCCTCCACGTCCTGGGCACCGAGCGCCACGAGGCGCGCCGCATCGACAACCAGCTCCGCGGACGTTCCGGCCGCCAGGGTGACCCCGGCTCTTCCCGTTTCTACATCTCACTGGAAGACGACCTGATGCGCCTGTTCGGAGGGGAGAACATCAAGGGCCTCATGTCGCGCATGGGGATGAAGGAGGGGGAGCCCATCGTCCACCCCTGGCTCAACAAGTCGATCGAACGCGCGCAGAAGAAGGTGGAGGAGCGCAACTTCGAGGTGCGCAAGCACCTCCTGGAATACGACGACGTGCTCAACGAGCAGCGCAAGTTCATCTACGAGCGGAGGGACGAGATCATCTCCGATCCCCATCTGAAGGACAGGGTCATTTCGACCGGGGAGGAGATGTTCTCCGAGCTCTGGGAGACGTTCCGAAAGTCGGGAGAGAATCCGCAGACCCGCATCGCCGCAATGCTCCTGGAGCTGAAGGAGAAGCTCTACTACGAGCCCCCTCAAAGCCCGTCAGAGCTTTCCGCCCTCAACCTTGAGGACCTCAAGCGCGAGCTTCAGACCCAGCTCCGGGAGAGCATCGACGCCAAGGCAGCGGAGATCGGGGAGGACGTCCTCAACCGCTACATCCAGTTCGAGTACCTGCGCAACATCGACGCAGGCTGGCAGGACCACCTGGAGAACCTCGATTCGCTGCGTGAGGCGGTCTATCTTCGCGCCTACAGCCAGAAGAACCCCCTTCTGGAATACAAGCTCGAAGGGTTCCAGATCTTCGACGACATGCTCTTCGAGATCAAGACGGCGATCGCCCGCAAGATCTTCAAGGTCCGCATCCAGCAGGCGCCGGACAAGCCCGCGGTCGCCGCACGGCCCGTTGCCGGGGTCCAGGCCCAGCACAGCGCGATGGGTCAGTTCTCCGCGGGGAGCTCGGGCACGACCGCCGTCAGCAATGCCGGGGGCAACGGCGGGAACGCGGCGTCCCAGCCGCAGATGGCGCAGGTGAAGCGGACAGTGCCGAAGGTGGGACGAAACGATCCCTGCCCGTGCGGATCAGGAAAAAAATACAAGTACTGCCACGGTCAGTAGACCGGGGCCTCGCTCGCTACTTCGCGGCGCGGGCGCGCACCGATGCAAGGGACGCGCCCAGGCCGTAGAGGAGCCCCGCCGCCTCGCACCCCAGCGTGACGAGCTGGAGGATCTGCCCCACCCGTCCTGCCATACCTGAGCGCACCATTCCCAGCGCAATTCCCACAAGGGCCGGAAGCATCACGAGGAACAGCCCGAGCAGCCCCGACGTGAAGAGGAACATCGATTCATTGGCTGCGCCCGAAGGCTCCTTGCGGCGCAGGAGGCTCCCCAGGCGGGAGCAGACCATGAGGAAACCGTCGAGGGATGCAAGGGCGAGAATGAACACGATGACGGGAAGGAAGAATATCCCGACCACGGAGGCGATCAGGAGCAGGGTCAGGAAGGGAACAGCCACGAGGGATACGACGAACGTGATCACCGACTCCCGCCATGTCGCAGGCAGGGTCTGGTAGAGCCCGCGCGCGTGCGGGGCCAGATAGTAGCAGGAGAGGAACAGCGCGCACCCCAGGAGGAGGTAGATCAGGAGCTGCCTGCCGAAACCGAGCACCTGCGCGGACACCTCGGTGCCCAGGAGGCCGATGAACGGTATCTTCACCTCGGGGATCTGGTTGACGGTCCCGCGCACGATCGCACCCTGGGCAGCGGCAACCTTCCCGCCGAGTGCGACCACGTTCCCCGTGACCTCCGCGCGCGGGGTGAGCTCGATGTCGGCGCCGAGTGACCACACGTCGCCGTCGACGCGTGCGTCGACGCGGACCCTGCCACCGAGGCTGATCAGGTCCCCGGTCCTGGGGCTGTCCACCCGTACGGGGCGTCCCATCGTCACGCCGTTTCGCATCAGGAACGAGAGCCCGTTCAGCCCGATGCTGACGCTGGCGGGGCCGCTGCGGTAGACCATGCGCAACGGGAGGAGGTTCCACCGCCGTGAGGAGCCGCCGGTCGTCTCCATGGCGCCGAACGCGATACCGACGCTCGTGGAGCCGTCACCGACCTCCACGAGACCGGGATGCAGGTCGATGCCCGCAACCGGCGTGGTCTCCGTGTACGCGCGCAGCGCGGAGAAAAGTGCAAGCAGCCCCAGAATCGCAAGTACGAGCCTTCTCATCCTCTGATCCCCTATGGGATTATCGGCCAGGGAGCGGGGAAATAATGAACAGGATACGAAAATCGGAACGAGTAATCCCGATTTATCGGATACCCGGCAGATAATTCCTCGGATTCTGCGGGACGCCGTTCAGCCTCACCTCGAAATGCAGGTGCGGTCCCGTGGCATAGCCGGTGTGCCCGACCAGGCCGATGAGCTGGCCGGTGGACACGCGCGTGCCGACCTGGGTGAGGATCCTGCTCATGTGCCCGTAGATGTAGGTATAGCCGAGCTGGGCGCGTACCTGGACGAAGTTGCCGTACCCGTTGTCCCATCCGGCCTGCATGACGATGCCGTCCGTCGCCGACCTGATTGCCGTGCCCTCGGGTGCGGCCAGATCCACGCCGTAGTGATGGCTGGGCTGTCCGGTGAACGGATCCCGCCTGCCGCCGAAGGAGTCCGTCTCCCACCCGTGGAGGGGCAGCGCCACGCCCACGCCCACGGCAAGGGCCCTGGCATACCCGGTATGCTGGACGTTCGGGAAGAACAGCTGCATCCCCGGGGTGAGCTTGTCACGTGTCAGCGCGTTTGCCGCGAGCACATCAACGGGCAGGACGCTGTACTTCTTGCACATCTCGTCGAAATCGCCGTTGAGCGTGAGGAAAATGCCGTTCTGGCTGGGGATCTTCAGGAGCTCGCCGACGGTGACGTTGTGTACGCCGCGGCCCTGGACCCTGTTCATCGAAGAGACGGTGTCGACGTCCATGCCGAGCTTCGTCGCGATGCCGCTCATCGTATCGCCCGGCTTCGCCCTGTAGACGAGGATGTCGAGCGCGGGTTGAACGGTCGAGGCGCCGCCGACTGACGGCCCCGGGACGATCGCCTTTTCCTGCGGCACGATCTCCCTCGGGGCGGCGTGGAACAGCAGCGCCCAGTCGGTCGGATCGTAGAGGATCCGCTCCCCGGGGGGAGGAAACGGCACGCGGGCATCCAGCACGAGCAGGACCCCGCTCACGACGAGCACCAGGGCGAGGGCCGTCAAGATGTGCCTGCGGAGCGGCAGGAGGGGGTCGATCAGGTGTCTCTGTGTGAAGCCGTACAGCCTCTCCCGGTACTTTCCTCGCATGGTTTGCACACTCTATTTCAGGAAGCGAAGCGGGTCAACCGGCTGTCCGTTGCGGAAAATGGAGAAGTGCACGTGTGGCCCCGTGCTGTAGCCGGTCGTACCGAGGTCCCCGATCTTCTGCACCTGCTGGATTTTCTGGCCGCGGGCCACGACGTAGCGGATCATGTGGCCGTACAGGGTCTGATATCCCCCCGTATGCTTGAGGATGACGTAGTTGCCGTAGTTGTTGTTGAACCCGACGTCCGCGACTGTGCCGCTCATTGCGGCCAGAATCGGGGTACCGGGCTTGTTCACGATGTCGATCCCGTTGTGGTAGTTGGCAACGCCGGTGAAAGGATCGGGCCTCTCGCCGAAGAACGAGCTGATCGGCCCCTGGACGGGGAAGACGAAGAGGCTGCCCATGACCTTGCTGAGATCGTCGGGGTTCATCCGGGCGCCGGGGAGGAAAAGCTCCTGCCCGACGGAAATGACCGAGGTGTTCAATCGGTTCCAGTCCAGGATGCTGTTGAACTCCACTCCCCGCGCCTTGGCGATCCCCTGCAGGGTGTCTCCACGGCGGACGGTGTACTTCAAGCCGTTGGAGTTCGGGATGGAAAACGTCGTTCCTGCAGCCATGGCGCGCGCGTCGTGGATGTCGTTCCAGCTCACGATCGTGTCGACGTTGAGCTTGAACCGGGAGGCGATCCTGCCCAGGGTGTCCCCCGGCTGCGTCTTGTACTCCGTGACCTTGAGGCTCGTGAGGAGCACGGGATTCACCGCGGGGCCCCGCGTGGCTGCAGGCTCAGGAACGAGCAGGCTGTACAACGTCGGATCCACGTCTCCCGTCGCCGGCAGCACGGGACGGGCCTGCGGCAGCGGCAAACGTGAAAAATCCACCGTAAACACGAGGAAGAGCACGGCAACGATCGCGGCAAGCCCGATGATGAGCCAGGGGCTCCGCAGGACCCCGAGGATCGCCTCCGAGGCCTTTCCCGACGGTCTTTCCATGCGCTGCGGTCTTTCCGCCACGCGACGGACCTTCTCTGCCGGGCGCTGACGGGTCCAACTCGCCTCGAAAACGAGGTTTCTCGTGAGCGCCTTGGCGGCGCGGCGACGCTTGCCGGCGATCAACTGGCCCTTGAGGAAGCTGTGGGCAAGCCCCCCGCCCGGCGCAGGGAGCTTCTTCGGGGCCGGGGACCGAACCAGCGCATGATGCGGCTGATTGCTCCAGCGGGCACCGTTCGCCCGTGACCTGAGGAGTACGGAGGACGATGCGCGCTTCTGGACGTGCTGGCTCTGGAGGACTGTCATCATAGGCACTCCCTCACCATATCGACATTTATGGCGGGGCATATTACTATGAACCGCCCGTGGGAGGGGAACGCTGCCCGTGAGTGATCGCAGCGAGAAGGTGCGCGCCAAGAGGCGCCTTTTCATTTTCGCGTCCCTGCTGGGGGCCTTTGCCCTCGCTCTCATCGTCCAGCTCGTCCATCTCACCGTCGTCGTCCCGTCACGGGAAGGGGGGGAGACTCTCGTGCTGCCCGAGGTGCAGCGCGGGAGCATCCTGGACCGCCAAGGCAGGATCCTCGCCGTGACGACGCGCATGCAGCGCGTCTCCGCGTGGACGCCGAACGTCGCCGATCCCGCGGGGACGGCGGCCATCCTCGCCCAGTCACTCGGCCTGGACTCATCGTCGGTGCTGGAATCCATCAGACGGCACGACGGATACGTCGTCATCAAGCGGCGGATCAGCGCGGAGGAATCCGCGGCGATCCAGAAGGCGCGATCCGGCGGAAAGCTCGCCGGCGTACGGCTGGAGGACGATTTTTCACGGTTCTACCCCCAGGGACGGCTCGCCTCCCACATCGTGGGGTACGTCGGCTCGGACAGCGTGCCGCTGGACGGGATCGAATACACGTTCAACAACGAGCTCGCCCCGCAGCCGGTGAGCACCGACAGTGAAACCGTGTACGGGGACCAGGTCTTCCTCACCATCGACGTCGACCTCCAGTACATCACCGATTCGGCGGCACGCGCGGCGATGGAAGCTGACAAGCCGGATGCCGTCACCGTTCTCGTGATGGACGCCAAGACGGGGGAGCTCCTCGCCTATACGTGCCTGCCTGACTTCGACCCCAACGAGTTCCAGAAGGATGCACCGAAGATCGATCCAAACGCGCTCGTCAACCGTCCGGTGACGGTAGCCTACGAGCCGGGCTCGGTCTTCAAAATATTCACCCTCTCCTCCCTCCTCGATCTGGGCGCCATTACGCCGGAGCAGCAGTTCAACGTCAGCGGGTATTACGAGAAGAAGCTCTCCTCGGGAGAGACGATCCGTATCAGCGATATCTCCGCGCACGGCATCGTCACGCCGCAGCAGATCATCGAGTATTCGATCAACGCGGGTGCCGCCTACGCTTCGGACGGCACCGACAACGAGAGCTTCTACCGGATGCTCACCCGCTACGGTTTCGGAAAGCCGACCGGCATCCCCCTGCAGGGGGAAACCCCCGGGCTCCTGCGGTCCGTTTCGCAGTGGTCGCTGCGCTCCAAACCCACGATGGCGATGGGCCAGGAGATAGGGGTTTCCGCCATGCAGATGATGGCGGCGGCCACCGTTCTCACCAACGGGGGTGTCCTTCTCAAGCCGCAGATCGTGAAAAAGATCGTCTCACCGCAGGGTACGGTGGTGAAGGAGTTCGGAAGGGAGCCGCTGTGGGAGGTCATCTCCCCCCGGTCGGCGCAGACCATGCTCGAGTGGATGGAAACCGCCACTCTTCCTCCGGGAACTGCGCACCGTGTGGCGATCGACGGGGTTCGGATCTCAGCCAAGACCGGTACCGCCCAGGTGGCAAACCAGCAGACCGGGACCTACTCAGCCACGGACTTCGTCGCCTCCATGATGGGGATCTTTCCCACGGAGGATCCGCGCTACATCGTGTACGTCATGATTCAAAACCCGCGGGGACAGAGCTACTACGGGTCCCAGATCGCGGCCCCGGTCCTCCGTCAGGTCGCACTCGGGCTCATCGACAAGGCGGGGATCATGAGGTCCGGGACCCGTCCCGCGGTCACCCCCGCCCCGACCGCGGGGGTGCATCAGGTCTCCATCGGCGCGGTAATGCCGGATCTCACCGGCACGCCGAAGAAGCTCCTCCTTCCCCTGCTCCTCCGCCAGGACCTCTCCGTCTCGATTTCAGGAAGCGGCTTCGTCACGAAGCAGGATCCGCCGCCCGGCACGAAAATCGAATCGGGAATGAAGATCACCCTGGAGCTCCAATGAAGCTGCTGGGCCCCAACCAGGAGGCTCTGGAGGCCCGCTATCCCGAGCTCGCCCGGCAAATGCGGTCGGAGCCGGAAACGGACCCCGTCACCGTCCGTCCCGCCGCCTCAGGCAGCCCCACCGCGCTCATCGACGGCATCCACCTGCACAGCAGCTACGACCCCGCGCGGGACGCCGCCCAGCAGGTCCAGAGGGAGCTCGGCGAATCGGCAAGCTGCATCGTCGTTCTGGGGTTCGGGCTGGGCTACGGGGCGGAGGCGGCGCGCAGCCGTTTCCCCGACAGGCCGCTGCTCATCGTCGAGCCTGCGCCCGCCGTCTTCAGGGCGGCGCTGTGCAGCAGGGACCTCAGCACCCTGATCTCGGACCCCGGTGTCACGCTCTACGTGAACGCCGAGCCCGAAGGGCTCGCGATGGTGCTGGAGAAGCTCCCGCTGGCCTCGCCAGGGTTCCTGCGCCTGCGCGCGGGCTTCCAGGCGCGTCCCGCTGCCTACCGTGCGGCGGAGGAGACGCTGCAGTCCTGGATGCTTCGCAGGGACATCAACATCAACACGCTCCAGAGGTTCGGAAAGCTCTGGGTGCGCAACCTCACGCACAACATGCGCGCCTTCATAGACTGCCCCGGCGTATCCACCCTGGAGGGCGCATTCGACGGCATCCCCGCCCTCGTGGTGGCGGGAGGGCCGACACTCGACGCGATCGCGCCCCACCTCCCCGCCCTGCGCGAGCGGATGCTCGTGATCTCCGTCGGTACGCCGCTCAAGGCGTGCGTGCAATGGGGCGCGCCGCCCGACATCGCCGTCGTCGTCGATCCCCAGTACTGGGCCTCGCGTTTCCTCGACTGGACCACGCTGCCCCGGGGGGTGCTCGTTGCCGAGCCGTCGACGTACCCCCGCGCGTTTCGGGCCGTCGACGCTCCATTCTTCCTCTGCAGCTCCCTTTTCCCGCTCGGTGAAACTCTGGAGGCATCCGTCGGGGTGAAAGGCCAGCTCGGGGCGGGCGGCTCCGTGGCCACCTCGGCGTGGGACCTCGCCCGTCTGCTCGGAGCAAGCCCGCTGTACGCCGCGGGACTCGACCTCGGCTTTCCCGGCATGAGGACTCATTGCCGGGGGGTTTACACCGAGGAGATCTGGTTTGCTTCCGGCTCGCGCCTCTCCCCCGTCGAGCTGAGCTCCTTCCGATCCGTCCGCGACATCGGGCTTTTCCTCACCCGGTCCACCGGCGGGGGGCTGACGCATACCGACAGACGCATGCTGCTCTACAAGTGGTGGTTCGAGAACCAGCTGCGCATGCGCCCCGACCTGGCCGCATACACGCTTTCCCCCGACGGTACGGCAATCGACGGCATGCCGCTTGCACGCATCGATGAAGTTCTTGCGCTGCCGCTGCGCCGCGAGGAAATCGACCGCCGTATGGGGGGGGTCAGGCAGATGCACACGAGCCGCGAACGCGCCGCGCTCGACGGGCAAAGGCTCCGTGCGGCCCTGAAGGAGCTCCAATCACAGCTCGCCGAAATGGAGTCGCTCGCCCTCCAGGGGGTGGACCTGAGCCGGCGGCTTCGGGGGATCGTAGGATCGAGCGGTGACCCTGACTCGTGCCTGCGCGCGATGGATCAGATCGACGCGAAGATCCTCTCCCTTTCAGCGCGCAACATCGCGGGTTTCCTCATCCAGTCCGTCATCCACGGGATCTCCGACCAGGGGGATAGGGCGGTAAGCGCCGACGAGGTCGTGTTCCGCAGCACGTCGATTTATCAGGGGATCGCCGATTCCGCGGGTCTGCAGCGGTCCTTGCTCGCCCGCTCAGGCTCGGTTCTCTCTGAAGTGGCGGAATGAAAACCCTCAAGGTTGCCGGCCTTACGCCGATCTTCTTTCTTGAGGATACATTCCTCTTTTCATATTCAACGGTATGCGCTTGACGTCCAGGCATACCGTTTTTTTTTACCTTCCGCCCACCATGGCCGCCACTTCCCCGCCGATGTCCTCCAATGAGAGCACCTGATCCACCTTTCCCGTCGCCACGGCGGCCCGGGGCATGCCGAACACCACGCAGGAGGCCTCGTCCTGGGCGATGGTGCGGCCTCCTGCGTCCTTGATGTCGGCGATGCCTTGTGCTCCGTCGTGTCCAATGCCCGTGAGGAGAACGCCGCACACGCCTGCCCCGTACGAGCGGGCGGCGGCGCTCATCGTCACGTCGATCGACGGACGATGCCCGTTCACCGGATCATCGCGGCTCACGGAGAAGGTCGTGCCGTAGACCGCCAGGTGCAGCCCCCCCTGGGCGACGTAGAGAGTCGACGGCTCGATGAGGTCCCCGTCATGGGGTTGGCGGACCGGGCAGCGGACCGTTTCCGCCAGACTCCGGGCGAGCTCGGCGGCATAGATCGCCGGCATGTGCTGTACGGCGACGATCGTCGCGGACGGTTTTGCAGGGAGACGGTTGAAGATGCTCGTCAGCGCCTGGACTCCACCCGTGGAGGCGCCGACGACGACGATGCGCGGGTGTCGTCCCCGGAACGGTGCCGCGGCCAAGGAGGAAGGACCGGTGGCGCGCTGCGATCCCGAAGAGAGGGCGACGGCGCGGACGGTCTCCACGATCGTGGCGCGAAACGCCTCATAGCTGTCCAGAAGCGGACTGTCCGGCTTGGTGACGAAATCGCTTGCCCCGAGCTTTAGTGCACGGATCGTCGCGGCGGAGGATCGCCGCGTATGGGAAGAGACCATGACCACCGGGGTCGGGCGGACCTGCATGATCCTCTCCAGGGTCGAAAGCCCGTCCATGACCGGCATCTCCACGTCGAGGGTGATCACGTCGGGGGACAGCGCGAGCAGCTTCTCGATGGCCTCCCTGCCGTCCCTCGCGCTGCCGACCAGCACGAGGTCCGGGGCCGATTCAACGATACCCGAGAGGATCTCGAGGAAAAAAGGGGAATCATCGACCGTCAGAACGCGGACAGGCATGCGTGAGAAAGAGGTCCCGCGGGGGTTCAGGCGGGCTTCAGCGCCTTTTCGATTGCGGAGAGGATCCTTTCAGGTTTGAAGGGCTTGACGATGAAATCCTTCACGCCGGCCCGTATGGCCTCGACGATGAGGTTCTGCTGGCCGAGCGCCGAGCACATGATGACCTTTGCTTTCGGGTCGATGGTGAAGATCTTGCGCATCGCCTCCAGGCCGTTCATGTTCGGCATCGTGATGTCCAGGAGCACCAGGTCGGGATGGAGGGTCTTGAACTTCTCCACCGCCTCGACGCCGTCCGCGGCTTCCCCGACGACCGTATACCCGCGCTCCGTGAGGATCTCCTTCTGAATCATGCGCATGAAGGACAGATCGTCAGCGATGAGAATGTTGGCGCCCATGCAGCCTCCCCTCAGAAGTTTTCACGCCGAACGAACGACGTGTCAAGTATGAACACGAGCCGCCCGTCCTCGAGCAGCGAGACACCCGAGAAGAGCCGCGAGGAGTTCAGGAGGTCGTCCACGGGCTTGATCACCACCTCCCTCTCCTCGATGAGCTCGTCGACGATGAGGAAAGCCCGCCTGTCTCCGTGATGGAGCACGAGGGCGAAGGACTCCTCCTCCCTGCGCCTTCCCGCGCCGAAGAAGCCACTCAAAGAATACACCGGGATCTCCTCGTCGCGCCAGAGCGAGCTCTCCCGCCCCTCATCGCCCGTGATCTCCACGGCGAGGAGCTTGGCGGTGCTGTCGACGTCGGTCAGGGGGATCGCGTAGAGCTGATCGTCCCCCCGTACCAGGAGCGCGTTGACGATCGTGAGGGTGAGGGGGAGCACCAGCGTAACGCGCGTGCCCTTGCCCGGTTCGGTGCGCAGCACCACATCCCCCTTCAGGTCACCCCGGATGCGGGTGGCGACGACGTCCATTCCGACCCCGCGTCCTGAAACGTCCGTGACGACCTCTTTCGTGCTGAACCCCGGGAGGAACACCAGATCCAGGAGCTGCGCCTCGGTGAAGCTCTCCGCGCCGCGGATCCCCATGCCGATGGCCTTGCGGCGGATATGGTCCACGTCCATGCCCCGGCCGTCGTCGCTCAGCTCGATGACGACATTGCCTCCCTGGCGCCGCGCCGCCACGTTCACGGAGCCTTTTTCACTCTTGCCCAGCCTCACCCTCTCCTCGGGGAACTCTATCCCGTGGTCCAGGGAATTGCGGATGATATGGGTCAGAGGATCGGAGAGTGCCTCGACGACGCTCCTGTCGATCTCCGTATCCTCTCCCGAGAGGGAGAGCTCGATGGGTTTGCCGAGCTTGCGGGAGAGGTCGCGAACGAGGCGCGGAAACTTGCTGAAAATGACGGAGATGGGGATCATCCGTGTGTCCATCATCGCCTGCTGCATGCCGTTGGAGATCTTGTCCAGCGCATCGAATGATTCGGCGAGATCCTCCCGAACGGTGTTTACGTCCGCGCCCTTGCCGAGGCTCTCCGAGAGCCGCGAAATCTGCGATTTGTGCAGCACGAGCTCGGCGATGAAGCTCCACAGGTCGTCGAGCTTCCTCGTGTCCACCCGTATCGAGGTCCTTTCGACAGGCAGAGACTGCGCGGGGGCAGCCTCGGGCACCGGCTGCGCAGGCGATTCGGGTGCCGCCGGAACTGCGGAAGGAATCGAAACGGCAGGCCGTGAAGGCACTGGGGGGGCAAGGAGCGCGGCGTAGTCGCAGCGCTCTATCTGCACCGAACTGATCTGATCCACGGATGCGGCGGCGCTCAGAGCCGCATCGCCGCCGGCGGCGGTGAGCAGGATCGTCGTTCGTGCGTACAGCGCGTCCTCCGCCGTCTCCCCTTCCATCGGCGGCACGACGTTCACGACGTTCGCGACGAGCTCGAGATTGTAAAAGACGAGGTAGGCCCGCGGAAACTTCATCGTCTCTTCCGGGTCGACGTTCACCGTGAGGCGGTATGCCGTCTCCCCTCGATCACGCGCTTCGGCAAGCTGGAGCCTTTCGAAGTCGCCCAGGGCAATGACCGCTGGCTGGAGGGCCGCCGGGGACGGGCCGCCCTGCACAGGCGGGAGCGCGGGTGAGGCCGTAATTGTGGACGCAGTCGATGAGCCGGCCGCGGCGGGGACCGGAGAGAGGGGCTGACCTTCGGTCGCGCGGGTGCCGCTGGCGTTTGCCGAGAGATCGCCGAGCAGCGCCGAGGTGTCGAAGGAGGAATCGCTCGCGCCCTTGCCGATGGCGGCCATCATTGCGGCGATCATGTCGGAGCCGGCAAAGAGGCAGTCCATCACGCGCTTGCCCAGCTGCAGCCGGCCGTCACGGGCCATGCCCAGCACGTCCTCCATGCGGTGTGCGAGCTCCGAGAGCACGGCGAACCCCATGAGCGCCGACTCCGATTTCAGCGAATGGGTGAAGCGGAACACCTCGTTGACGAGGCTGGAGTTCCCGTGATCGGCCTCCAGGCCGAGCAGGGAGTCGCCGAGCTTCTGGCTGAGGTCCTCCGCCTCTTCCAGGAACGCGCGCCGCAGTCTCGTCTCGTCGATGCCGGCCAGCGCCATCAGCCCTGCCCCTGCTTGGCGCCCGGAACGTCGCGGCCGACGCCGAGGACCTTCGGAAGATCGAGCACCATGTACAAAGCGTCGCCACGGCGCGCAATGCCCGAGATCAGCTCCGCGCGCACGCCGAGGAGGGTCGTCGCATCGTGCTCTATGGCAGCCTCGTCGATGTCGATGATCTCGTTCACCTCGTCGACGTCCAGACCGTAGGAGCGGCTGCCGAGGCGTATGATGAGGACCCGGCGCTTGCGTGGATCGGGTTGTATCTTTGCGGGCGCGCCTTCAGCGGCAGAGATCTCCAGACGCGTGAAAAGGCTCACGACGGGGACGATGTCCCCCTTGAGATTGATGACGCCCTCGACGTAGGGAGGGGGCTTGGGAATCGCGATGAGGTTCTCCAGCCGGAGGATCTGCATGACCTCGTCCACCGGAATGCAGTATCGCGCCTCCGCCAGGCTGAATGAGACGTATCGTTTGCCCATCTTTCGTCAGAACCTCCGTGGTCTGCCCGACCCCGCCCGTAGCGCCCGGGATGCGATGGCACGCACCCTCCCGTCCGGATCGCCGCATGCAAGCTGAAGAAGCCCGATCCACTCCGGGTGACCCGCCATGCGCGCCGCGGCCCTGACCACGGCCCGGCGGATCCGCGGGTTGGACCACGCGTACACGGCGGAAAGCTCTCCGGCCGACTGCATCACGCCCAGGAGCCCCACGGCTTCCACCACGCACACGCGGACATCCTCGTGCGCGTCCCACAGAGCCTGCCTGAGGAAGGCATACGCGACGACGGTACCGCTCTCCCCGAGGGAGCGCGCGGCTGACGCCCTGCGTTCGGGGCTGGTGCTCAGGAGGAGCACCTTCCCCATGCGCTGTACGTCGAGGTCCGCAAAGACCGCCTCAGCGGCCACTGGTCACCCGCCACGCTCCGACGGGGACGGCGGCTCCCGCCGCCCGCCGGGAGAACCGCCTTTCACCGACGATAGTGGCGAGCGCCGTGACGGCATCCTCCGTGCGCGCGTCGAGCGGGGTTTCGGCCGCCGTTGCCCACGTGCCGGGAAAGAACGCCTCCTGCCGCGCGCCCGTGGAACGATCCGCCGCCCATGCGTGCAGGACGCCGGCGCTGTCCAGCGACAGCCCGATGTCGATCCGCGCCTCCCCCCGGGGGGCCGCGCGAACGCCGAGCAAGAGGAAGCGCCCGACGATGGACGAAGAGGCCGCCCCTTCGTGCCGGCGCACCACACGGATCTCCACCGCTTTCTGCCCGTCGGCCACCGTGGTGAAGGTCATCGCGTGGGCAACGGGCGTCCGCGATCCTTCGGCGATCAGGACGACGAGGTCCCCACCGTGGATCTCCACCCCGATGCTGCGCGCCGCCTTGATCGTATCCGAACGGAGAGCAATACCCGTCGCTCCTGGCGACATTCTGCCATGCTGTTTCACGCCTTTCCTTTCCGCTGCTCCAGGGAGATGATGAGCTCGATCTCCCCGAGGGGAACGCCGACGCGGCTGGCGATGAGGGAAGGTGCGAAGCCCGACCGATGGAGCATCATCACGCGCTCGTGCAGATCGGGCTTCTCCGACAGCTCGACGGCGAGCGCGGGTGCCTTCTCTACGCGCGGAGGAACGCTCCGAGGGGCGGTCTTCTGTGCCGGCTCTGGCGGGACTGCCGGTGCAGGGACTGCCTCGGGCGGACGCTGCGGCTTTCTCTCGGCCAGCCTGCTGTAGATCTGCGACCCCACGTCGTGCTTCTCGATCTCGCGTTGGAGCAGGCCTATCTTCTTATCGGCCGAGGAAAGGACCTCGTTGAGGCTCGCTATTTTATCCTCCAGGACGGCGACATTCCGGTCGGTGGTCTGATTGAGCTCCACGAGGAGCCTGCTCACCTCCTCCCGTATCTCGTCGATCTGGGATTGCACTGTCGTTGCTTTCTTCACGCGGTTGGAAAGCACCACGTAGAGGAGAAGCAGCCCGCCGAAGTCCACGACGAGCATGATGAGGATCGTGTACCACATCCGCTTCAGCTCGTGATGTCGATGTTGCGCCCCAGCGAGGGGTCACGAACGACGTCCGCGGCGGGGGAAGCGGGCGTGGGCTTCTTCTTGCGCCCGCCTCCGCTGTTTCGGCGCTGTGCGCCCTTTCCGGCGGGGTCCTTGATCTTTTCCGCCTCGTCCTCTTCATCGGGGGCTTCGTTCACCGCCTTGTCGGCGTGCTCCGCCTTCTGCGCGAGCTGTGCTCCCTGGAGGGACTGCGCCAGAGGGCTCGCATCCTTCTGCGCGGCCTGTTCCTTGCCCACCTGGTTGGTTTGAGCGAATGAGGTCTGCAGGTCGATGGGCAGGAGTGGCACTACTGCTTCCTCCTCATCAACTCTTCATCGAAGGCCTCGTACTTGGAGACTTTCACCTCGCCGCCCTGGAGGAAGAAGGTCACGAACTTGAACTCCGTGCGTACGGTCAGGGTGGCGTTCTTGATCGCGAGCTTCACGCCGGGATACACGCGTTCGGAAGCGGAGATCTTCCCTATCGTGTTGAGCGAGGCCAGATGCGCATTGATCGATCCGATCTCCCGCGTGCCCTCTTCCAGCTGGCGGAGAAGCTCTGAGCGCTACTCGTTCTGCTCCGTGAGGTACTGCGCCTTCTCGGTGGACAGCTTCTTCTGGACCTTGAGCAGGTTCTCAAGGGTCTTGATATTCAGCTCGACATCTTCGAGGGATTTCTCCACGATCTTCTTCGCATCCTCGAGGGCAACGAGTCGCTCCTTGCTGCGCGGGTCGTAGCCCACCTCCAGCAGCGTCTCGTTTCCGCCCACCGAGCCCAGGATCTTCGAATTGATCTCCTCCGAAGCCCGCAGGCGCCCGCCCACGATCTGCGCGCGCTTGCCCTGGCAGAGGATCATCTTGTTGGCGTCGACGTAGGAGTGCACGATGCCGTCCGTCACGACGACGTACTCACCCGCGTCCACGTGGGCGTGCTCGATGAACTTGGAGTACAGGCTCTTCCCGCAACGGATCTTGCCCTCCGTCTTGGCGGCGATGCCCTGGTGAACGATGATGTCCCCTTCAGCGTCGATCACGCATTTGCCGACGCTCCCGAACACCTCGATGTTGCCTGCAGCCTTGACGGAGAACCCGTCCTCCACGTTTCCTTTCACGATCACCGTGCCCAGGAAGAGGATGTTGCCGGTGTGGAGATTTATATCGCCGGGGATGGAATACACGGGCTCCACGTTCAGCTTTCCGCCGAGGAGCAGCACCTGACCGTTGATCTCCGCCATGGCCGAAAGCCCGTCCTCCGACAGCTTCACGTTCTTGCCCACGGCCAGCTCGCAATCCTTCCCCTTGGTTGCCGGGATGGTGGTCCCCGTGACGGTTTCCCCGGGCTGACCGGGCTCGGCAGGCTCCTTGCGCGCGAGGAGCTGCCCTGCAACGACGTTCTCCACCTTCGAGATGTCCTTGAAATCGACCCGGCCGTCCTTTTCCCGCAGCGTGACGGCGTCGCGCTCGAGGTTGAAGTTGTACACGATGTGCGCATCAGCGCCGTCGTGAGCCCGGGTTCCCTCCGCGACGACGATGGGCCTCCCGTAGCGGGGGGAGGTCTCCACCTCTTCGAGGATCTCCTGACTGATACCGCGCGAGACCCCGTTGGAGTGGAGATAGGACAGGAGGTAGTCCCCCGAGATGTCCGACCCGCCCGGACCCGGCTCGGCGATGACCACGATCGCCTTCATTGCGCCGTCGGTGATATCCAGGGCCACGGTGGAGTCGTTGGACGGGTTGTATTGCACGTCGGCCACGCGCACCATCTCCCCGTCCGAATGCTTGATGATCCGCGCCACGAGGGCCGCGTCGAAGTTGCGCACGCCGCGCAGGGACAGGCGTTCCAGGGCCATGATCTCCGTGGCCCGCGGCCCGCGGCCCTGAGGCCGTGTGGCACGGAGGAATACCCCGTCGTTGGTCACGCGGAGGAAAACCTCTCCCGGGAGATCCTTCGGACGGATCTCGGTTTCAGTTTCCGCGCTACGTGCCTCTTCCTCCGCCTCCACGCTCGTCTTCACCTCGCGGGAGCGCTCGTAGACGCTCAGCTTCCACGGCTTGCGTCCGATCCCGAGCGTTCCAGGGGTCCCCTTTTCGAGGGTTTCGTATTCGAGGTCGCGCACGGCGATGCCGAGCTCGATGGAGGCCTTCTTGAGGGCATCCGGTATGCTCTCCGCCTCCACGGTGATCGTGCGGTTCTTCTTGTCTTCAGCGGACTGCTTCCGCATATAGTCCTGGAGCTGTTCCAGGTTGATGGAGGCGGGCACTGCTCCCCCTTCCGCGGCGGTCTAGACGATCCCCCGCTTGAAGCTCGTGAGCTTCGCTCGCAGCCGCATCACCGCCTTCGTGTGCAGCTGGGAAACCCTGCTCTCGGTGACGTCGAGGACCTCTCCGATCTCCTTGAGGGTCAGGTCCTCGTAATAGTACAGCACGAGCACCTTCTTCTCTTTGTCAGGCAGCTCCTTGATGGCGTCGACGATGACCCGCTTGATCTCGTCCTTCTCCACGATCGTGTCGGGATTGAGGCTGCCGGGGCTTTCGATGCTCTCCGCGATGGAGATCTTGTCGTTGTCCTCTCCGGTGTACCAGATGTCGTGCAGGGACAGCATGGAGGTGCCGCTGATCTTCAGCATCATGTGCTGAAACTCCTTCAGATCCATTTCCATGCCGGAAGCGATCTCCTCGTCCGAAGCGGCGTGTCCCAGGGAGGATTCCAGGCGGCGGACCGTCTCCTCCACCTCGCGGGCCTTCTGGCGCACGGAACGGGGGACCCAATCGATCGTGCGCAGCTCGTCGAATATGGCCCCGCGGATGCGGGTGACGGCGTACGTTTTGAACTTCACGTGCTTGCCCGGGTCGAACTTGTCGATCGCATCGAAGAGCCCGAAAACGCCGAAGCCGACCAGGTCGTCGAACTCCACGTTCTGCGGCATGCCCATCGCGATCTTGCCCGCCACGTATTTCACGAGGGGGGCGTACTGCCGCACGAAGAAATCGCGCAGCTTCTGATCCCGCGAGCGCCGGTAGATCTTCCAGAGCTCTTCTTCGGACTTTCCTTCCCAAAGGCTTTCCGCCATATCCGCGCTACCCTTTTTCATCTTTCTTGAGCACTGTCCGAATGGCTCGTGCGAGCGTCAGGGGATCCTGTCCGCTCAACGCCCCGCGCATTGCATCCTCTGGTGTCTGCTCGCCGCCGAGACCCCTTCCCATCCGCCCGGCAGCCCCCCGTGGGGACGGGTCCTCAGCCATCTCCAGAGTGGAGATGTCGGGGAGGGAATCGAGGTCTCCCTCAGAGGACGGCGTGCCCAGCCCGCCGACATCCCCCCCGCTTTCGGAGGCTTCGGCCTCCTCCTGATACCCCTCTCCCTGCTCAGCGCCCTCCTCGTCGGGCCGGTCCTCCGACCCATCCGATTCGGACGCGCCGGGCAGCTCTTCCGCCAGCTCGTCCGCAAGGTCTCCGAGCGCGCGGGCTTCCGCCTGCGCGTCC
>PLNO01000225.1 GCA_003141795.1 Spirochaetaceae bacterium
TCCCGGTTCCCGGTTGCGTTGGCCCTGGCGTGCGCCGTCGAGCCTCGGCTCCTCATCGACGCGCGGAAAAAGGGGCGGTCCGGGGACATCGACGGCGCCCGCAGAGCCGTCGAAGGAATGCTGGAGGGCTGTTCGGCCTTCCTCCGAGGGATCGAGGGAAAGACACGTGCCGCAGCCTGATACGGCACGGCTCCTTGCGGCGAATCTCAGCGCGCTTGCCGACCGTTTTCCGGCACTCGCCTCATCGGTCAGGGCCGCGGCTGCAAGCCCGCACATTGGCCGTGTGCAATCGCGAAGCGGATCGGCGGTCCCCGCGGCGATGACCCCGGGCGGCGCTCTGCCGCTCCATTCGTTGTACGACGCGCGGAAGGAATCCGAAAGGCTTGCCGAGTCCCATCGTGACGCCGGATGCCTCGTCGTGCTCGGGCTCGGGGCGGGCCATCACGTTTCCGCGCTCCTGCGGAACCCTGGCATGTACGCCGTGCTCGTGGTGGAAGAGGACGCCGGTACGCTCCGATCCCTCTTCGAGACCGTCGACATGGTGGACATCCTCGCCGACGCGCGGGTCACCCTTACGGCCGGCCATATGGACATCAGGCATCTGCTCCCCTCCCTCTGGCAGCCGGCGCTCATGGGCAATCTCCGCACGGTCCCGCTCCGTCCCTGGTGCGAGGTCCGCCATGAGTTCTTTTCCCGCGCGAGCGTCCAGGTCCAGGCTGCCGTGGACGCGGCGCGCGCCGATTACAGCGTGCAGGCTCATTTCGGCAAGCGATGGTTTTCCAACATCCTGCTCAACCTCGACCGCGCCGAAACGGCCGACTCCTCCGTTCCCCTCCTTGACTCCGTTTCCGTAACCGCCGCGGGGCCCTCACTCGAGCGTCATCTCGGCTCGCTCGCGTCGTCAGGGACAGGCGGCGCGTTGATCGCCTCCGACACCTCGCTCCCCGCGCTGCTCCGCTCCGGGGTGCGGCCCGACGTCGTCGTATCCATCGACTGCCAGGTCTATAGCTACCACCACTTCCTTCAGGGGCTTCCGCGCACGAGCCTGCTTGCCCTGGATCTCTCATCCCCCCCCGCAATCGCGCGACTTTCACGCAACGTCGTCTTCCTTGCCAGCAGCCATCCCTTCGTCACGTACCTCTGCGCGCATTGGAGGAGATTCCTTCCTGTCGACATGGCGGGGGGCAATGTCACTCACGCGGCTGTGTCGCTGGCCGACAGGCTGCAGGCGCGGCGCATCACCGTCTACGGCGCCGATTTCTCCTATCCCCGGGGGAAGAGCTACTGTCGGGGGACGTACCTGTACGACTTTTTTGCGTACGGACAGAGCAGGACCTCGCCTCTCGAAGCGCAGTTCGCCGCCTTCCTTCGCAGATCCGCAGATACCCGATCCGAGCAGAGCGGCGGTCATCTCCGCTTCGTGACGGCCTCACTCTCCTCTTACAGCGAGAAGCTCCTCGAGCTCATGAGCGGCGCCCACGCCGAGATTGTTCCCGTCCCGGGAGAGGGACTCCTCCTGCCGCCGAGTCACGGCTCGGGACAGGCGCTTGCCGATACAGCCCCCTTTCGAGCATCGCCCGCACGATGCGGGTGGAGGCAGTTTCTGGGGCAGTACGCCGATGAGCTGCGATCCCTCCCCGATTTCAGCACCCTCTCGGGCGTTGCAGGCGCGCGGCGTTCCCCTGAGGAGAAGCACCTCTGTGCAACGATGCTTCCCGTGGCAGCGCGCATCAGGAAAGAGAATCCGGATATCTCCGACGGCCGTGAGGCGCTTTCACGCGCGCGCGACTGGACCCTCGACAGGATTACGCGGACCGTGAGCTCCGAGACCCCGAATCATCCGTAGAGCACGCCCGCGTACCCGACGAATGACTCCGCCGGGAGCACGTCGTAGCTCGTCCTGTAGTCGATAAGAGTCCCCTCGGTGATCCCTCGCGCGCGCGCGAAACCGATTGCGGCAAGCGCTCCCCCCGCCGAGCATGCCGAACGCTCGCGGAGCGCCCTGTCCAGGGCGGCCGGAGCGTCCAATGCGAGCAGGGATTCGATGAACCGGCGGTCGTTCACCTCTTTCACCCAACGCACGGCCTCCTCCCCTCCGCCCATGGGGGAGAAGTCGTAGTTGCTGCCGTAATGTGTCAGGTCTGTCGAGCCGATGACCGCGACGTTTCTTCCCAGTCGAAGCGCAGCCCCGGCAATCACCTCCCCGAGGTGTTCCGACACCGTCGAGGGAGGGGCGCGCATCCCCAGGACGCGTACCGACGGCATGAGTGCGTGTATGAGGGGAAGCTGGATTTCCACCGTATTGTCCGCATGCCGGTCCTCGACGAGGTCCACGCCTTGACGGATCTCTTCGAGAAGCTCAGCGTCCGCTGAAAGCTGCCCGAACGGGGTTTCGTAGGCATCCTCGAAAGCGCACACTATTTGGTCAGTCCGACCGAGATGACCGCCGATAATGACGATAGTATCCATGTCGCGAGAGATGCAGGAAAGAACGTCCATGGCGACGCTGCCGGAATACTCCCACCCCGCGTGGGGGACCACCCCTGCCACGCCTTCATGGCGTACACGTTCGGGAAGGGACTTCCCCAGCCTCTCGATTGCCTGCCGGGCTTTCTCCGGCGTGCCCGGGTACCAGCCCGGAGGCAGTCGCCGTGCGCGAACACGCATGGGCACCTCCGATATCATGGAAGCGATTCACCCCTTCCCCGTCTCCCAACGGGAGGGAAAGCTCATTATACTCCACAGAGATGCGGGAGAGCAGCATGGATAAACGGTTTTCGTGGATCTTCCTCCTTGTCAGCGGCGCATTTTTCGTCTTCATCGTCGGTCTCACCGGCTATCGCATCGAGGACGCCCGCAAGCACAACATCGTCGCGGCCCACGAGCAGGCCGCGTCGCTGGCCGCGAAGGCGGAGTCGCTCCGCGACACCTCCGGCGGGTTCCAGTCCCCGCAGTTCCGTAAGAACATGCGCGACGTGTTCGACGCCGAGCAGCGGCTCCTCCTCATCGCCATCCATTCCCCCGAGGACGGCATCCTCTACGTCGCGTCGCGCGGCCGCGGGATGATCAAGGAGCCCTCGGTCATCACGCCGGACTGGAGGGGCACCCCGTCCTACCAGCTCAGCCGGGGCTACGACACGCAGGTCACGCGGTTCCTGGAGTCCGACGGATCGCAGAAGAGGATGGACGCGGTTTTCGTCGTTATGGGAAGGCAGGACCTGTACCCCGTCGTGCGCGACGACCTGTTCCTCTTTCTGGCATTCCTCCTGGTGTGCGGCGTGCTGATCCTCATCGTCATGACGGTGCAGCAGGACCAGGCACAGGCGCCGTCCGCGCGCGTCGTGCCAGCGTCTCCCGCCGCCGAGGCACCCAGGACCGCTTCCCCGGTCACTGCGGCCTCCGCAGCGGCTCGTCCAGCGGATGAGCCCTCGCAGGGTGTGCGGCCCCTCCAGTCACCGCGCACGGGTCTTGTATGGGCGGAATACCTCGAGCCTCGCATGAAGGCAGAGCTCGAACGCGCAGCCTCCTCCGATCAGGACATCGCCCTCGCACGGCTCCGCATCGACGAGCCGTATGCGGATGCACGCCTCCCCCTCGTCCACGCGGAGGTAGCGCGGCTTCTCAAGGCGAGCTTTCCCCTGCACGATCTTCTCTTCGAAGCGGGCGACGATTCCTACGCTCTGCTCCTTCCCGACACTGATCTTGATGCCGCTGTGCGCGCGGTGGAAGACCTGCGCAAGAAGGTCGCCTCGGGGATCATCGAGGGGAAGAGCCGAACCCTCTCCGCAGGCGTGAGCTCGCGCGGGGGTCGGTTGATCGACGAGACTGTCATGCGCGAAGAGGCGGAAGTGGCGGTTGCCAAGGCATCGCGGGAAGGCGGGAACCAGGTGATCGGGTTCCGCGCCGATCCTGCCCGTTTCAGGGACAGCCTCGCGTCACCCGCATGAAAAAGGCCTTACGAACCGTTTCACGTCCAGCGTGGCGGTTCGTAAGGCCAGAATCTTCTCTGCTCAAAAACCGGCCTGTTAGAGCTCCAGTTCTCTCAGAGCTTTAGCTCCTTCTTCAGCTCGGCCAGGGCGTCGTCCTTCATCGTGAAGGTATGCTCGTCCGCGGGGAACTTCTTGTTCTGCACGTCGCCGATGAAAGCCTTCACGGCCTGGAGCTGCACGGAGTACACGTCCGCGTAGACCTTCACGAACTTCGGGGTGAACCTCTTGAACATGCCCACCATGTCGTGCAGCACGAGGACCTGGCCGTCGCAGTCCAGTCCGCCGCCGATCCCGATGGTGGGGATATGGAGCTTCTGCGTGATCAGCCCTGCGAGCTGACGGGGAATCGCCTCGAGGACGATTGCAAAAGCGCCTGCCGCCTCGATGGCCAGAGCGTCATCCACGACCTTCTTGGCCTGGTCGATCGACTTCCCCTGGACCTTGAAACCGCCCAGCATGTTCGCCGTCTGCGGGGTGAGCCCGATGTGTCCGAACACGGGGATGCCCGCCTTCGCGATTGCCGCCGCGACAGGGGCCATCTCCTGGCCGCCTTCCAGCTTCACGGAGTCGCAGCCGCCGTCCTTGTAGAGGATGCCCGCGTTCGTCACGCCCTGCTCGACGGAGATGTTGTAGGACATGAAGGGAAGGTCCCCGACCACGTGGGCGCGCTTGACCGCCCGCATGACTGCCTTGGTGTGGTTCAGCATCTCGTCCATGGTCACCGGCACGGTGTCCTTGTAGCCCAGCTCGACCATCCCGAGGCTGTCCCCGACGAGGATGATGTCGATGCCCGCTTCGTCGACGACCTGCCCCTGGGGGAAGGAATAGGCGGTGATCATGGAGATCTTCTTGCCCTCCTTCTTCATCGCCGCAAGGTCGGTGATCATGATCTTCTTGATGTCGCTCATGGTGTTGTACTCCTCCTGAGATGTGTGAGACCACTTTACACCATCACGCCTCCGCGCACAATACTTTTGGTTGACAAACCGGAGGCCGGGCACTACGGTGGGGCCTCAAGGAGACTGCATCATGACGAACACCATCACTGACGTTCCCGGCATCCTCGTCGGTCATGCCCAGGATGAAAAGGCCGGCACCGGCTGCAGCGTCGTCCTCGCGGAAAGCGGGGCCATTGCCGGGGTCGACGTGCGCGGCGGCGCGCCGGGCACTCGAGAAACCGACTGCCTGGATCCGAGCAATTTCGTCCAGACCGTTCATGCCATCTACCTCGGCGGAGGCAGCGCCTACGGGCTGGACGGCGCCACCGGCGTCATGCGGTACCTCGAAGAGCGCCAGGTGGGGCTTGACGTCGGCGTCTGTCGAGTTCCCATCGTTCCCGGGGCGGTCATCTTCGACCTTCCCGTCGGGGACTGCAAGGTGAGGCCGGACGCGGCGCTGGGGTACGCAGCCTGCAAAGCCGCTCGGGCCGAGGTGCCCCAGGGCAATGTCGGAGCGGGTACCGGAGCGTCGGTCGGAAAGGCGGCGGGGCTCAGCCGGATGATGAAGGGCGGTCTCGGCACCGCCAGTATCCGCGTCGGGGACCTCATCGTCGGGGCCATCGTCGCGGTGAACTGCTACGGAGACGTCATCGACGTCGACACGGGGAAGATCCTCGCGGGTACACTCACCGCCTCACGCGACGCGTTCGCCGACACCCGTGCAATGATGAGGGCCAGTCCCGCGGGTACCGACCCGTTCGCCTCCAACACGACGATCGGCGTCATCGCCACCAACGCGCGTTTCACCAAGCCGCAGGCGCGGCGCATCGCCATCATGGCGCACGACGGGATGGCGCGGGCGATCAATCCCATCCATACCATGTACGATGGGGACACGATCTTCTGCCTGGCCACGGGCGGCGTGGATGCCGATGTCACCATTGCCGGCGCCCTTGCCGCGGAAGTCATGGCGCAGGCCATCGCGAACGGGGTGAGAAACGCGCGTTCCGCATACGGGCTTCCCTGCCACGCCGATATCGGCGGACGGGCATAGAAAAAGGGCGCCCCGGAGGGCGCCCTTCGTTTCCTCAGACGGAATTACTCCGCCTTCACTTCCTGAACCAGAACCTTCGCTCCATCCTGGACCTTGAAGATGAACGTCGGCTTGTTGGTCGGCACGCCGTCCTTCATGTCCCAGTCGAACATGATTCCGTGGAAGCCCTTCACGTTCTGCAGGTAGTCGGCGATGAGCTTGCGCTCCGCCTTCAGCTTGCTGGGGCTGCCGGTGACGCCGGTCTTCTCGATGGCGTCCTTGATCATGTACACAGCGTCGTAGTAGTTGGTGGAGAGGCTCGGGGGCTGCTGGCCCTTGTGAGCGTCGCCGTAAGCCTGCTTGAACGCGTTCCAGCGGGGGTTGTCGAGGTTCGGGTTGATGTAGTTGTAGATCTCGACCCCGTTGATGTCCTTGCCGCCGGTGGCGTACAGCTCGGGTGCATCGGCGCTGCTGAAGACGAGGATGTGATCCATCTTCTTCCAGCCGCGGCTCTTGAGCTCCTTGATCAGCTTCGCGGCAGCGGTGGCGTTGCAGACCATCACCACGCCGTCAGGCTTCTCATTGAGGGCTTTCACGACGAGCGGGCCGAACGTGACGGCGTCCGTCGGGACCTCGACCTTGTCGAGAACCGAAGCGCCGACCGCCTCGATACCCTTCGCGTGCGCGTCCGCCATCCCGGGCCACGGGCCGTAAGGCTCGACGAACTGCACGACCTTCTTCATATCGGGGAACTGCTTGGCCCACGCGGAGACGAGCGGCGCCAGACGGTCAGCCGTGGAGGGGAACCACGAAACGGTCCACGGGAAGAACTTCTGCGCGTACTCGAGCGAGGTGCTCGCGGTGATCGACATCATGCCGTTTTCCACAGCGATGGGCATGGAGGCCATGATGACGGGCTCAGGAACGGGTCCGAGTGCGACCAGGGTGTCCTTCACGAGCCGTGCCATCTCCGTGGAACCCTTTTGCGGGTCGAGGGCGGTGTCCACACCGACAACCTTCACGGGCTTGCCCTTGATGCCACCGGCGTCATTGATCTCCTTGGCGGCACGTTCGGCGCCCCACTCGAGATACTCGCCGATGCTGGCGATGGCGCCAGTGAGCGAGTTCAGGAACGGAACCGTCCATTCCTTGGGCGCGGGCTGCGAGCAGCCGACGACCGAAAGAAGCAGCGCTGCCGCGAGGAGCACTCCCACAATCTTCTTCATAGGTCCTCCTTACAGGATATTTCTCTTCCTTCGGTTTCCCGAAAGAAAGGTTTCAATAGAATACACGAAACGCCTCGTGAAGAAACCCTCCGGCTTCAGCACCAGCACGAGGACGAGCAGGGCGCCGTAGATGACGATCCGCCACTCCTGGATTTCGGGGGGAAACAGGAGGGGAAGACCGTAGAGGATCGGCGCGAGGACGAGCGTCCCCCACTGCGTCATGTAGCCGCCGACGAATATCGTGGTCATCGCGATGCCGACCAGGGCGAAGGTGAAGAAATCGAGATGGAAGCTCTTGTAGATGAAGCCGTACAGCACGCCGACCCCGCCCGCCAGCGCGCAGCTGAAGGTCTGCAGGAGGATGCCGAGCTTCTTGATGTCCACACCGAGTGAGCTTGCAAGCTCTTTGTCCACGAAGACCGCGGAGGAAGCACGCCCGAGCCGCGAATGATCGAAGCGGTAGATGAGGAACCCCACCACGATGAGAAGCCCATAGAGGATGGCGAGGATATACCAGCGATGCGCTTCGGGGTTCCCGCCGATGCTGGGCAGGCCGAACATGCCCATCGTGCCGCCGACTATGTTCAGGTTCTGGATCACAGTGCGGGTGATGAAGATGAAGGCGAACCCGACGATGACCACGGCGAAGGTCGGCGCGTCCCCGATGAACTGGGCCACGATGAACCCGATGAGCGCACCCAGCGCGAAGCCGATCACCAGTGCCCAGCCGAAGGGCATGTGAAGCGTCATGACCAGATACCCCGCGGTGTACCCCGAGATGGCCATGTTTGCCACGATGATGAAATGCAGATGCTGGGCGCGGTACGGGAGGTACAGCGCCCAGCCCATCAGAACGTTCACCGCGGTTATCGCGAGGAAGTAGTACAGCTCCAGCGGCACAGCAGTCCCCCTACACCTTCGTGCCGAAGAGACCCTTCGGCTTCACCAGAACGATGACCAGCATGATGGCGAACGCGATGGCGTTCGACCATGTGCCCGAGATGTACCCCTGGAAAAGCGCCTCCAGCACCCCGAGGAGAAGGCCCACGACGAGCCCCCCCGCGAGGTTCCCAAGGCCCGCGATGATGGATACGGCAAGGACCTTGTGCGACACGAGCTCGCCGAGTCCGGGAGAGGCCGAGCCCAGGAGCATCGCCAGAAGAACCGCGATGATCCCTCCCAGCACCCCCGACAGGGCGTAGCTGTAGAGGCCGGTTCTCATGATGGGGATGCCCACGAGTCGCGCGCCGTTGGGGTCTTCCGCAATCGCCCTGAAGGCGCGGCCTGGACGCGTCTTGTACAGGAGGAGGAAGAAGCACCCGACCGCCACGATCCCGACCGCGAGAGACCAGATCTGTCCGCCCATGATGTTGATGAACCCGCTGTTCACGATGGATGTGCTGGAGGACAGCGATTCGGGGAAGGAGATCGGCAGCCCCTGGTTGAAGGTGTGCGAGAGCACGTCGGTGAGGATCATCCCCATTCCCATGGAGAGCACCATCGTCGCGTTGATGTCCACCGATCCCCGCTTTTGCATCACCTTCTGGAACAGCGGCGCAGAGAGGAGATTCAGGCCCACCGAGGACAGCACGCCCGCGAGGATTCCCAGCGCCAGATTGTTCCCCGTTGCCTGTAGCACCACCCATGTGATGTACATCGAAAATACCACCACCTGTGGATAGGAGAAGTGGATGATCATTGCAACGAGGAGAAGGAGGTTGAACCCCGTGACAAGGAGCACGTAGATGCTCCCCAGCGAGAGTCCGTTGATGACCTGGGCTATGAAAAAATTCATGCTCTATGCCCCCAGATACGCTTCTTTGACGCCGGAGTCATTCAGCAGCTGCTCGGAGGTTCCCGAAAGGGCCACTCTGCCCGTCTCCAGGACGTACCCCCGCTGGGCGCATTTCAGCGCTTTGTTCGCATTCTGCTCCGAGAGAAGGATCGAGTACCCTTCCCTATTCAGTCGGCACAGGATCGTGAAGATGTCGTTCACGACGATGGGCGCCAGGCCTATGGAGGGCTCGTCCACCATGATCAGCTTCGGCGCCGACATGAGGGCCCTGCCGATGGCCAGCATCTGCCGCTCTCCGCCGCTCAGCGTGCGGGCGATCTGGTCCTTGCGCTTGTTCAATATCGGGAACCATTCGTAGACGCGCTCCAGATTCGCACGCACGTTGCGCATGTTGTGGTGCGCTCCGAGCAGGAGGTTGTCCAGAACGCTCATGGAGGCGAAGACGCCCCTTCCCTCGGGCACGAGGCAGAGCCCCGATCGGACGTTGCGGTCCGCGTTGATCCCCGTGATCGGCGCGCCGTCGAACACGATGCTGCCCGACGTGGGGGTATTGATGCCGAGGATGGTCTCCAGGAGCGTCGTCTTTCCCGCGCCGTTGGATCCGATGAGCACCACGATCTCCCCCGGGAACACCTCGAGGCTCGTCCCCTTGAGGGCGTTGACGTGGCCGTAGGAGACGCAGAGGTTGTCGACCTTGAGAAGGGGCGTATTATTCGACGCCAAGATACGCCTCCAGAACGCGGGGGTTCTTCTGCACGTCCGCCGGTACGCCCTCGGCGATTTTTTCGCCGAAGTTCAACACCGTCACCATGTCGGAGAGGTTCATGAGCATCTTCACATCGTGGCTGACGACCACCACGGTGACCCCCGAGCCGCGGATCATGCGGATGATCTCCTCCACCTTGTCGATCTCCTTGACGCCCATGCCCGAGGCCGGCTCGTCAAGAAGCACAAGACGGGGCTCGGAGACGAGGGTCCTGGCGATCTGCACGAGCTGACGCTCGGTCCACACCAGGTCGTTCGCCCATCGCTCGGCGCTGGACTCCATGCCCGTCATGGCAAGGGTGCGAAGCGCCCGTTCCCGTATTTCCGATTCCCGGCGCGATTTCATGAAGGGGAGGCGGCCGATGAGGTCCAGGGCTTCCGCCCCGACGCCGTCGTTCACCCCCGACATGACGTTCTCCAGCACGGTCATGCTCGGTACGAGCTTGCCGGCCTGGAAGGTGCGTCGGATACCGAGGTTGGCGATGATGTCCGACCTCTTGTTCGTGATGTTCGTGCCATCGAAGTCGATGGTACCCGCGTTCGGTTTGAGCAATCCGGTGATGCAGTTGAACAGGGTCGTCTTCCCGGAACCATTCGGTCCAATGATTCCGTGAATGCTTCCCTTCGCGATCTCGATGTCCACCTTGTCCAGTGCCACGATGGCTCCGAACGATTTGCTCAGCCCTGAGACCCGAAGCATACAGCTGTCCATAGTGTTGTCGGAGTCTAATTTATCGATGGTCATCTGTCAATGCGCCACTGATATCTCAGGCTTGCGTTGCAAGAAAGCGACTTGCCGCAAGCACGTACACCCGCGCGCATTCTTCCATCTGGTCGATTTCGACGTACTCGTCGGCCTGATGGGGGATGTGTCGCGGCCCGGGGCCGTTCACGAGGCAGGGGACGTGCTTCAGGGCGCTCAGGAAAGTGCCGTCCGTTGCACCGGGAACCCCGTTCCAGATCGGTTCCCTGCCCGTGATCTCTCGAAACGCTTCAGCGGAGATGCGCGCGATGGGCTCCTCCTTGGTGATGCCGACAACCGGCCTGTCTTCTATGAAATCGATATCCGCATGGAAGTCCGGGTCGGCTGCGGCGCAATCGCGTAGGATCGCCCTGAGGCTGTCCCGCACGACATCGTGGTCCTGCGCGAGTGTGGTGCGTATGTCGACGTACCCCACCGCTTCCCCGGGCATGACGTTCAACTGCGCAGGGCTTCCCGCCGGAGGGGCCTGCAGCACGGTGAAGGTGACCGAGGGGAGACCCAGGAAGGGGTCGCGGCCGCAGCACTTCTTCTCCTCCGTCTCGAAACGCTCGAAGGCGAGGATGATGCGCGCCATGCGCGTGTTCGGATTGATCCCGCTGAGAGGCATCGCGCCATGGGCCATCTTGCCGTGGACGCGCACGACGGCCCGGATGGCGCCCTTCATGCTGATGCAGAAGTTGTTTTCCTCGGGCTCGGGGACGAGACAGGCAGACACGTCGTCCGCATGACCTGCCTTGATGAAGTGCTTGACGCCGATCATCATGCCTTCCTCGTCGCACATGAAGCCCAGACGGACCTTCCCCTTCCAGGGCACGCCTGCGGTCTTGAACGCCTTCGCGGTGACGAGGGCGATGGCGAGGCCCGCCTTCATGTCGCACGATCCCCTGCCGTAGATGCGTCCGTCCACGCGCTCCCCGCCGAAGGGCTCGCGCGACCACAGAGCCCGGTCCCCTTCGCTCACGACGTCGGTGTGGCCCTCGATCATGAGGCACGGACCCGGCGTTCCCGAATCGAGCGTGGCAATGATGTTCTGCCGGCCCTGCTCCACCTCTTCCACGAGGGGCGTCACGCCGAGCTCCTTGCGGATCCAATCCGCGAGGAACCGCACGACGTTGCGCTCCGTGCCGCCGGTCTCCGGGCGGATGACCGAATCGATGCGCACGAGCTCCTGCGTAAGCCGTGCGATCTCTTCGCCGTCCACGCGCGACAGCAGGCGTTTCTCCTGTGCGTCGATCATACGCTCCTGGCCCTCTCCATCGCCTTGATCAGATGCGTGATGGTGGCATTCACGGGCGCGGGCACCCCTGCTGCGGCCGCCTCCCGGACGATGGCCCCGTTCATGAAATCGATCTCCGTCGGACGGTTCTTGTCGAAATCCTGCAGCATCGAGGAGCGATTCGCCCCCGTATTGCGGGAGACATCGTACACCGTGGCCAGGGGATCGTCGTAGGTGAGCCGGATGCCCTTGGCTTTCGCAACGGCAACCGCCTCGGCGACGAGATCCGCCATGATCGCCTTGGTCTCCTCGGACTCCACGAGCCTTCCGTTGGTCTGATTGGTGATCGCTGTCAGCGCGTTGATCCCGACGTTGATGACGAGCTTGCTCCACACGAGGCTCGCCACGTCCTTCTCCACGTGGGTCTCGAAGCCTGCCGCGGCGAGCGCATCGGCGAGGGGACGCAGCTTTTCGTTGCGGCCGTCGGCCATGCTGACGTGCGTCGGGCCCTTGCCCGCGTGACGGATACGGCCGGGGCCCAGGAATGTGGCGCCCTGCGAGGTGACCCCGGCGGCCGTCCGTTCCCTGCCGAAATGGCCCCGAAGGATCTCCTCGTTTCCCAGCCCGTTCTGCAGCGTGAGCACGATCGTATCCTTCCTGGCGAAGGGGACGAACTGCGCCGCGGCCTGATC
>PLNO01000329.1 GCA_003141795.1 Spirochaetaceae bacterium
CGCCGACATCGAAGAGCAAGTGCCCAAGCTCTTCTGATGACAACAGCGCATCCCTCAATCTGGGCGAGTGCGATGACAAACGGATCGGCGCCGGATCTATTGGCTCGAGTGTCGAGCAGTCTTGGATGTACAGAAAGGATTCTCGTTACGGATTCCTGGATCCGATCGTCCAACTCAACGAAGAGATCGCTTCTGGCAACTGCCCAAGCGAGGACTTCGTCATCTTTTCTTTCGAGTTCGATTCTGACTTCATCTGTAGCTCGCAGGGATCCGCTTGCAATCAATCGATCTATATTGGTCCATAGTGCTGGGAACACATCTGGCGGATAGTAGCGCCTCCACGCGTCGAGAATTGAACTCGTGTCGACGCTGTAGTGCATCCGCTAATTCTCTATGACTACCTTTGAAGCGAGAGCCTCTTCGACTCGTTGAAGATGCTTGAGTCGCATCCCGAGGTACTCGGAGACGTCAGCCGACGTTATCCGTTCCCTGTGATAGTTCTCAAGGACCAAGTTCGCAAAATACGTCCCTGCCTGGCTGAGTACTTGTACGTGGGGCGGTGCGAAGCCTTCTCTATCCTTTTTGTTCCGGAGGAACTCTTGGTAGTATTCCTCGGTCTTCCTCGCATAGAAGCCACTATCGATCTTACCCAAAGCGAGCAGTCTTCTGAGCACAACTTCTCGGCTCACAGAATACTTGCGAGACAGAGCCGACACAGCGTCGTCGGACCAGGTCGAACCGCGATATGACGCCACGATTTGGTCACCCAAGAGAGCCTGCGTTGGCAACAGGACAGTCCCTGCGACCTTATTGCAGAAAACCTCCTTGGCCTTATCCTCCGCGCTGATTTCGCCTCCTTCTCTCATGTCGCACAGGCCGCTTTCATTGAGGAGTAAGTGTGCGAGCTCATGTATGATCGTAAATATCCTGCCGTTGGGCGCGTCCGCGGAATTGAGCACTATTATTGGAAGAGGGCGCTGATGAATCGAGATTCCTCGCATCTCGGCGATATCGACCCTCGAAGCCTGGAAAACCAGGATGCCGAGAGATTCAACCGCGGCCTTCAAGGCATTGAGAGCTTCGTAGGGAGTCCGCCACGTGATCTGCTCGTCCAAGCTGATCCGGAGTCGTTCGCGGAGAGCACCTGCGAACTCTTCCGGATCCGAAACCCGTGAATCAATCTGAGGGATTGAAGGGACAACGGTACCGGTTTGCTCAAGGAGCTCAAGGGCGATACTCCTTCTTTCGAATGCCCTTCGGATCTCGAAGGTCAGGTTACCCTTACCCGGCCCTTCTCCAGTCCCTGGAAGGCGCCGAAAATCGTGAAGCATGGGCATGAAATCCTCGGAAGGAGCCGAAAGGTAGAAGAGCGCAAGCGGCCTTCGATAGACTGACGCCAGTTTCCTAGCCTGCGGGATCGTTGGTCTTGCTGTTGCCTGCTCCCATGAAAGCAATTTGGACGCCGCCACGGCAGCCCTCCGTGCCGCCTCCTCCGGCGTCAGCCCCGACTTGATTCGCGCCCAAGCAAGTACGTTTGCGTTTACGAGCGCCTCGACGTGTGCCGCCATATACAATATCGATCCTATCTCAGTTCCGGTTGGCTCTCAAGAAGCCCCCGAGACAACAATGTAGCCTCCGTACAGCTTGCGTGAAGCACAACGACGACGATGGCATGACGCGCGAGCCCGAGATGGGCGTGCCCCGCCCGAGGAACGACGACGGCGCGGCGCACCGGCGTCGCAAACCAGCAGGTCTGTCTGGTGGCGTCCTCGGGCGGGTCGCGTGCTCCGCTGCAACTCCTCGGCCAGCCCGTGCTTCGCACGGCGGGCCTGCGGGGTTTCCGCTTCGCCCGCTCACGCTGAGGTGACAGTCGGCTGAAGGGCAGCGGTTGTAGATCGCGCCTCGCAACCTTGAGCGCCCACAGCGCATCTACTTGGGATTGAGCACGAAGATCAATTCCCGAACCGATAGTCTCGGTCGTCGCTTTCGAGCCTTGTCAGTCGGGAGCTTGCGACCCCCCAGTGTGCTGAAGTGACTTTCTACGTGTCGTACGTCGACGTGGAAGTATTGCTCCGACAAGCTCCGAACGCGCTCGCCGGAAAGACCGTTCGAACACTCCGCATCCGGGAACGTCATCACCGCGGCAGCTCCCCGCTCGGCAATCTTCGAGAGTAACTCTCGCATAGCCGTCTCAGAAGTACTCTTCGTGCTAAACTGGGATTGCGGCCGGAGCTCCTTGTTCGGGTATCTTCCAGCTCCCTCGACCTTCACACGCCCGCCAGTCGCGATCGTCTCAAGAACGTGATAGAACCTGCTATATTGCACGCCCGCGTACGGTGGATCAAGGAACACCAAATCGTTGCTTGATAGCTCTCTGGCGAACTCGCCTGCGTCGCCAACGACGCCGTATCCGGGGACAAGAGCGTGCACGGCACAGATCCGTTCGAGCGCGCACTTGACTACCGTCGGCACATTTTTGTTCCACGCTTCAGTGATGAACGGCTTGGACGACCTTTTCAGGCGAAGGGGCTGAGCCGTGTGGCCGGGCGACGCGGCCACCATGCTGCCGGCACTGATGAGCGAGGCAAGCGCGACCGCGCGCGCTGGCTCGGCGACAGGTATGCTCATCCGCAAACGGTCGATCCAGAGCGCCTGATCGGGATGATAGTAGTATCCGCCGTACGCAGAGAGAACGGGCCAGTCAGCATGACCTGCCGCCCACGTCCGCATGTCGGCAATGGACGACTTGCTGATCCGGTCCCAACGGCCCCGGTGACGGGGAGCGCGGATGGAAGACGCACGACTGAACCACTGGCGCCACAAGGTGTCGCAATCAAGCGTGATGGTCCGGGAGAGGACCGCTTCCGCCAGCACTTTTGAATAGCGCTGGAGGTCCACGGCGACCGTCTCTATGTTGAATCGGGACGCGATGTGCCAGGCCACGATGCCCGATCCACTGAAGATATCGACGAACCTCTTGCGACGGACGCATGACGCGGCCAATGTTTCTCCAAGTCCGTTCTGCAGCATCAGCCGTTTGGAGCCCATGTATTTCATCTGGATTGCTCGATCTCGGGAAGCGCCTGTGACGTGTTTACGTTGAATGGAAGATAAGTAGGGCACCAGTCGGGATTTCGATTGCTAGTCCAGAAGCGATTGGATTTTCCCAGACTGTCGTCAACAAAAGTCCGATACCTCACCAATCGATGGAGGGCGACGATCTGAACGTTTTCAAGATCGGGAAAGTGCGATGCGCGCGGTATCGGAGGGTCGAGGACCTCGATCGCAGCAATGTGTTCGATCCTTGCCTTGAGGTAGGCCTCGTCAAGGACCTCAAATTGCGGGTAGTTGTCAACGTGATCGAAGTAGTTGGCAGCGATGCGATGCCGAGCGTCGGACTCGGTCTCTTCCTTGTTCGGCGTGAAAAGAGGATCACCTGAGAACGGCGGCTCGGCCTCCACGGTTTCCCAGTAGAACTGATGCTCTCGTGTTTTCCCCCTACTGACGTGACAGACAAGTTGCTTCGCTGCAACGTCAAGTTTCACGGTGAGGTGGCGTCGACGCAGTTGGAAGTAACCCAGTAAATGCGCTAACGCCCGGATCGAATAATGGCTCGAATAGTAGCCGGCAACCGACGACCAGATGGGACTGGCCCGAGTTAGTGAGGCGGAGATCAGGAAGCTATGAACCGCTCGCTGCCACATTTCCACGGACGCTGTTGCAAAGAGCTGGAACAGGTCCCTATCGACTCTGAGCGACGGTTGGATGGGATTGGGGATGATCGCGTCGAGGCGGCTCGCCAGACTGTCGCGTGGAGGGAAGCGTAAGCTCGCTCCTGCTTTGCTGAGCCCCGCGAACATGACCTCGAGTACTGGTGGAGCGTTTCCTATTGCCAAACCTACCTTCCCAACGCGCGATGTACAAAGACGCGATTCTTGTCTGCAACCTCTTTCTGCCTTGCCGTCGGGATCGTGACGCCCTTTGTCGTCGCCCGGATTCCTGCCCAAAGAGCGTCGCGGAATCGTCCGATCCCACCGCTTCCGAGGTAGCCCCGTTTCTTGAAAGAGTCCTTTCCGACGAACATGTCATCCTCAAGCAGCTTGACCCGCTTCATTACGTCCTTCAACCAGCTCGTCAGAACGCTCAATGCCTTTTCCGAGATGATTGCGACCTTCTCTTCCTTGATCCGCCAGATCATTGCCGGCACGAGGTCGAGAACTGAGACAATGACGCGTCCCTGATACACCACGCTTTGCGGATCCAACGAGCCTTTGCCCTTCAGCTTTCTGGACTCGAGCCTTCCGGAGGCTCGCAGCCATGCTTCGAGGCACTGGGCGACAAACTCCGTCTGACTGTTCAAGGAAGTCACGTCTGAAGCGTCCAGATCGGGAAGGATATCTTCGACGGCTCCATTGAGCGTGGCCAGAGCAATGACGTCCTTGAGGCCGTATCGGATCCCTGGGATCTGCACCATTCCGACCAGGGGCCCCGTCTCCAGCATCAGCCTGCGCCCGATATCCATCGCGCGTTCTTTCGCGTCCAAAGGCTCCCGCGAGCCGCGTGCAGTCGGGAACAGGTCCGCTGCAAGCGATCGGTCGACTTTCTTCTGGTAGAAGTTGACGTCGATAAATATCTGCGCCTGCCGACGAGCCGGACCATCAGGATCGTCCAGGTCCAGAAAGACCTGCGCCGGGATTTCCCAAACGTCCTTCTGTCCATCTTTTTCTCTTAGCCAGAGTGCGAAGTAGGCGCCGTTGACACGATGCTGTCCGTCAATGACGGTGAACTTGAGGTTCTTGTTATTCTCATCAAAAACGAGCTGTCCCGCGCCGCTCTTGAGATCCTCAATCGAAGCGCCATTGATGTGAAGGAGAATGTTGGAGAACGTGGGGAACTCGCTCCTCCGAAACGAGACGATCCGGGGGATTCGTGGAGGCCATTCCCGGCCGGGGTCGTTCTTTCTGGGCTCATAGATGTCCTTGAAGCACGCGTCGAGCTTCTCCACGGCATCGTCTATTTCCGTTTGAAGCAGGTATGCCGCAATGCTGGCCACTCGCTTCCAATCGAGGGAGCGCTGAATCGCTTTCACCTTTGCGGCATCTCGATTGGGAGAATGTGGCACACCAGGCCACCACGACATCAACTTGTTGACCGGCAATGCGCATAGACAGTTGCGCCTAGTGCGAAGCTCTGGAGGTGCAAAGGGATTCTCCGGAACTATGACGGAAAGACGTTGAAAGGAAGCTTCCATGTTCCGTGGTTCTCCTGACTGAGGCAATACTGGCAGCTCGCTGATCTGCCTCGCAAGTGGGTGATAAGGACATCCGCCCGCTTGACGATACTTATATCACCGCAGAATTGGACCTTCTGCTTCACTGGCCTCCACGACAGTCTGGCAATGAGTCGGCGGCGTGCTCTATTTGCTGCACGATCCATGAAGTATTATGCACCCAGTGTGACTTCTGACAAGGCAGGTAGTGATGGCGCGGCAACGACAACCCTCCGAATCTCATCTCGAGAAGAAGACGGAGAGTTATCGATATCCCGAGGCTGACAGCCCCCTCCGTCCCGACGCGGGAACGCAGTCCGAGTTCAAGAAGAAGAAAGCCCCCGTTACCTACCGCTACGACTCCTCCCTCTCACCCGTGCTCGAATGGGACGGCGGGAACGGCGCTCGCGACCTTGGCGAGTTTCTCCTTGCCTGCATCAGCGATGCGGCCCGACTTCCCGCGCCGCACCTCTTCGATGAGCCGCGCAACNNGCCCGGGTCCTCGGACTTGCCGATGCCGTGGAGCAGCTCAAGGCCCTGGAGAAACCCTTCCTCACGTGGACGGGCAAGGCGGAGCGCCTCTCCTTCGACGTGCCTACCCTGCCACTCTTCGTCCACGAGCGGCTCTCTACGGCGGGAATCATCGCCACGCTGAAGGGACATCGGAAACCCGAGCAGGTCCAGCTCGATCTGTTCGGCGACCCCCAGCACTCGATCTCCGACCAGGTGCTCCGCGCCTACGAGTATCGCGACAAGTGGGTGAACCGCATGGTCCTCGGCGATTCGCTCGTGGTCATGAGCTCCCTCATCCACTACGAGGGCCTTGCCGGCCAGGTGCAGTGCATCTACATGGACCCGCCCTACG
>PLNO01000383.1 GCA_003141795.1 Spirochaetaceae bacterium
ATCGGTGGGCGCCGCGCGCTCGACGAGCGTGAGGGCTTCCCTCATCCGAGGGTCGGAGGTCACGATGCGTTCATCTTCGGGCAGCGCTGAACACTTCGGCCTCTCGGAGAGGATGCGCTGGATCTGGGAGAGCAGCGCGGCGGATTTGATCGGCTTGGTGAACACGTCGGCAGCGCCGTATTTCATTGCTGCCACCGCGGTATCCACGGTGGCGAATCCGGTGATGATGACGACGGGCAGGTCCGGCTGACGGGATTTCATCCTCTGAAGGAGCTCGATTCCTCCGATACCCGGCATCCGAAGGTCCACAAGGGCGAGCCCTGTTACCTGTGGATCGATGGCGGCAATCGCCATGGTGGGATCCGTGACGACGGAGACGGCATATCCTTTCCCCTGCAGGAGGTCTGTGAGGGATTCACAGACCGACTTGTCATCGTCGACGATCAGAAGCTCTTGCCTCATGAGCAGGGAGTATAACCCAAGAATGGCGATGGCGCACTGTGGAAAATATTCCCCACCGCGGGGAACATTTTCCACAGTCGGGGACCGTGCCGTGAAGCTCCACGACTGAGCAAACTGGAGCTCGCGCGCAATTCACTGCTATGGATGAGGTTGGCATTCCTTGAATATGTGGCTGGCAAGGAGAGCTTGGCATGAAGAATGCACCGTTGAAAATGCCAAATCGCAACTCGGTATCAACGGCACCGAAAGGAGCAGTGAGATGGAGAACGCCCCAAACCGCGTGCAGCGCCGGCGGGAGACGAATGTCGCCCCGCTGGTGAGGCGTGTGCTGGCCAACCGGGAGGCGGGAGTTCTGCTGGCGCTCCTCGTCCTGGTTCTCGTGATGAGCTTTGCAAGCCCCTACTTCCTGAAGCCACTCAACATTTTCAACGTCCTGCGTGGCATGTCCACCATCGGCATCATGTGCATCGGAGTGACGATGGTCATCATCACGGGGGGCATCGACCTGTCCGTCGGGGCTCTCCTCGCCGTCACGGGGATGTTTACGGCCCGCCTCATGTACTCAGGTCTGCACCCCTGGGTCAGTGTTGCGTTGGGATTCGGGCTGGGATTCCTGCTCGGGGCTGTCAACGGCTTCGTCATCACCAAGGTCAGGGTGAACGCATTCATCACGACCCTCGGAATGATGAGCATCGGCCGTGGACTCACCTACCTGCTCGCCACCGGCGTGCGGGGCACGGTGGCCTCGAACATCCCCATGAGGGACGCGGCGGTGAACTTTCTTGGCGGTGGCTACTTCGGAACTGTCCCCTTTCCCGTCCTGGAGATGGTCGTCCTGGTCGTTGTCTTCTCGTGGTTTCTCGGAAACACTGTGCTGGGCAGGAACATCTACGCTGTCGGGTCCAATGAGGAGGCTGCCCGCCTCTCAGGTGTGAACGTGGATCGGGTGAAGCTCTTCACCTATACCGCCACGGGAGTGCTCTGTGCCCTGGCAGGGCTCATGAGCGGCGGTCTCCTGGCAACCGCGGCAACGAACGCGGGGGAAGGCAATGAGCTGGACGTCATCGCGGCGGTCGTCATCGGAGGAGCGAGCCTCTCCGGTGGCGTCGGCAGCATCATCGGTGCAATCTTCGGAGCCGCCATCATGGCCGTCCTGCGCAACGCGTTCGTGCTCCTTCATCTGCCCGCCTTCCTGCAGACAGTCTCCATCGGCGTGGTCATCATACTCGCCGTTGCGTCGGACAACCTTCGCAAGCGGCCGGGCCAAGCGTAACAGCGAATTGTCCGGACGTTGTCCGGCGTGAGCAATTGAGAGTGAGAAAAGGAGAATGGCAATGAGCACGAGCAAGAAGATCATCGTCTTCCTGTGTGTTCTCGCCATGGTCAGCAGCGCCGCATGGGCGAACGGTGCGACCGAGGCGAAGAAGAAGCTGCCCGCGGGCCCGACCTTCGACAGCACCGCGACCATGGCCGACGAAGGTACCGTGGTGCCGGTGTCCCAGAAAGCGCCGAAGGCGATCAAGATCGCCGTCCTGGGCCTCGAGAACAACCCGTTCTGGATCCCGGTGAAACAGGGAACCATGAAGGCTGCGGAGGAGCTTGCGCCATTGGGCTGCAAGGTCGACTGGATCAATGCCGGGGCGCAGCATACGACCGACGTTTTCGGTCCCGCAATCGAAGCGGCGATGGCGCAGGGCTACGACGCTATTGCCACCGTTGCCGGCGATTCGGGCATCGTCACCTACATCAACAAGGCCGTTGATGCCGGGATCCCCGTCGCGACGTTCAACTCGGAGACCGCGACCCCGAACAAACGCCTCTTCTTCGTCGGCGCCGATCTCTACCAGCAGGGCATCACCGCGGGCAAGCGGATGATCGAGGTGCTGGGGGGCAAGGGCAAGGTTGCCGTCATCACGGGGTTCTTCTCCGTCGAGGCGCACGAGCTTCGCCGCAAGGGCTTCGAAGATACCATCGCCAAAGAGGCCCCGGGGATAACGGTCGTCGGCCGCGTTGAAAACAACGACAAGGCGGACACGGCATACAGCCAGGCCCAGGATTTCATGACTGCCAACCCCGACCTCAGCGCCATCTACGTCACGGCCGGCGGCCCCTTCGGTGCGGCCAAGGCGGTGCAGGACGCGGGCAAGGCGGGAACCGTGAAGATCGTGTCCTACGATTTCGTCGATGAAACCATGACCTTCGTGAAGGCCGGCGTCATCACCGGGACGCTGGGGCAGGATCCGTTCGCTCAGGGCCATGACCCTGCGATCCGCCTCTACAACTATCTGGTCGGCGGAGTAGTTCCCACGGCGGGAAGGCTCCTCACGAAAGCCGATTTCGTGACCAAAGACAACATCACGCAGTTCATCAAGTAGAAGGGCGTCAAAACTCCGGCAGGAGGGGCGGTCGTCAGCCGTTCCCTCCGCGGAGAGGCCCATGAGGGGAGGATCAGGAGTGAATGGGGCGGAGGTGATGCTTCGCGTGCAGGCGCTGTCGAAGAGCTTCGGGGGACTGAAAGCACTGGACGATGTCAGCA
>PLNO01000084.1 GCA_003141795.1 Spirochaetaceae bacterium
CTCGACACGAGCAATTCCATGGACGGCCTCATCGGGCAGGCGAAGAGCCAGCTCTGGAAGGTCGTCAACGAGCTGGCACGGGCGAACCGCGGAGGAAGGCACCCGCGCCTCGAGGTCGCGTTGTTCGAGTACGGCAACAACGGACTCTCGGTGACCTCGGGGTACATCCGCATGGTATCCAACCTCACGACAGACCTCGATGCGATCTCGGAGGACCTGTTCGCGCTTACGACCAACGGGGGCGACGAGTACTGCGGCATGGTCATCGATCGAGCCGTGGACAGGCTGTCCTGGAGCCCCTCTGCGGACGTGCTGAAGGTGATCTACATCGCGGGCAATGAGCCGTTCACGCAGGGATCGCTCTCCTACAAGCTCGCCGACGCGCGCGCCGTGCGGCGGGGCATCATCGTCAATACGATCTTCTGCGGCGGGAACGACGAGGGGATCGAGACGGCGTGGAAGGATGGGGCGGATCGCGGAGAGGGCCGCTACATGAGCATCGACCAGGACGAGGTGGTCCAGGACGTGAAGACACCGTGGGACGAGGACATCGTTCGTTACGGCGAAGAGCTAAACGGGACCTACCTCGGGTACGGACGTGCCGGGGAGGCGTCCAAGAGCCGCCAGGCCGAGCAGGACGCCAACGCGTCGAGCATGGGGGCCGCCGCCCCGGTGGAGCGCTCCGTGGCGAAGGCTCAGGAAGCGTACTCCAACTCCGGATGGCGANNTCTCGTACTCCAACTCCGGATGGGACCTCCTCGATGCGCTGCAGCAGAAGGCGGTCACCCTCGGATCGCTGAAGGACGACGAGCTGCCTTCGGCGATGAAGGGAATGAACGTGGAGCAGCAGAAGAGGTACGTGAGCGACCTCGCCGCAAAGAGGGCGGATCTCCAGAAGAAGATCAACGCTGCCAATGAAAAGCGCCGCGTCTACATCGCCGATGCTCAGAAGACGAATGCGCAGACGAACACCCTCGACCAGGCCATCCTTTCATCGGTGAAGGAAGAGGCGAAGAAGCAGGGCTTCACCATAGAGTGATCGCTGTTCAATCGGCCGCCTGCTGTCCGATAACGGACAGCAGCGCGGTTTCCTGCTACTATGAACGGGGGAACGTGCGTGAAATCCCGATCTCTCGGGCTCATCTTCATTGCCGCGGTGATCGTGCCGAGCAGCCTGCTCGGCGTCCTCTCCATCCGCTCCGCCGGTCGGGAAGAGGCGTTCATCGAGAGGGATCGGGCAACGACCATGGACGGCGAGGTCACCCGTGCCGTCGACCTCGCCAATGCCGAGATCGCGCGCGTCGTCCAGGAGCTGCGCTCGAGCCTTTCCATCAAAGCCGGCGCGGATCCCTCCAGGGCACTGAGGGCGTGGAAGGCGGCACACCCCCTCGTGTCCGTCCCCTTCCTCCTTTCCCCGAAGTACGGAATCATCTGGCCTTCCGCTGGTGCAGCCACAGGTCCGGAGGAAAGGCGCTTCCTCAAGGAGAACGGGGACTTTCTCAGCGACAGGACCGCCACCTCGGTGCTCGAAAACATCGCCGTCAGGTACCAGGCTGAAATCCTCGAACAGGCGGCGGAGAAGCCGGCGAAAGCCGATGCGGATGCCGTAGCGATGAAGCCGGCGCCTCCGGAGGCGGCGGAGCAATCTGCCATTGCAGCGTCTCCCGCGCCCGCGCAGCGCTCTGTCGCGCGCAGCGCCGGCGCGGCCGTTGCCACAGACGCTGAGGCCGCGGTGCCTGCCGAACCGCGGGAGAACGCACCGCTTGAAAGCTCCAAAGCGCGCCAGCTCGCGCTGGACTCCTTCGCGCAGAGCCCCGCGGTGCAGAAGAAAGTCTACGAGGAGGCGCAGACCCGGGGCGACACGGTGAGCCCGCGGGTCGTGGAGCCTGCCGTGGCCGCGCAACCGGCAGCCGCGTCGAATGCGAAGCAGCCCTCACAGTACGTGGTCACGTCGCAGCTCCTGAGCCAGATCGCCTCCCAGGGGGAGGCGGGGATAATCCCGCGCTTCATCGGGGAGAAGCTCGTGTTCCTCTTCTGGTCGCGACAGGCCGACGGCAGGATCGCCGGCTGCGAGATTGCCTCCGAGGCGCTGCGTGCACGGGTGGCGGGGACCCTCACGAGCACGTATACCCCGCTGCGGGTCCTCACGCTCCTCGATGAGAACGGTGCGCCTCTCGCCACGCCACCGGACGTCACCGGCATCAACTGGCACAGGCCCTTCGTCGCGCACGAGATCGGGGAGTCCCTGCCGCGCTGGGAGGCGGCCGCCTACCTCACCGACCCGAACGCCATCCATGCGCAGGCGCGCTCATCGTCCCTGGTCATCTGGATCCTCGTGGTGATCCTGTTCGTCTCCGTTGCCGGGGGCGGCACCATGGTGCTCTCCTCCGTGTACGGCGAGATGCGTCTTGCGCAGAAGAAGGCCACGTTCGTCGCGAACGTCTCCCACGAGCTGAAGACACCGCTCACCTCGATCAGCCTCTTCATCGACCTGCTCCGCAAGGGGCCGCCGCCGGCCAAGCGCAATCATTACCTCGGCATGATGGCCTCGGAAACGGAGAGGCTCACACGGCTCATCGACAACGTGCTGGACTTCTCCGGCCGGGATCGGGTGCGCTACGCGAAGAGGCGCGTGGATCCGGCTGCGGTGGTATCCGAAATCGTGGAGAGTCAGCGCGTGCGTCTGGAATCCCGCGGGTTCTCCCTCAAGCTCACCTCTCTCCCCGCGGTGCCCCTCGAGGTCGTAGCGGACCCTGAGGCGTTGAAGCAGGTCTTCCTCAACCTCCTCT
>PLNO01000083.1 GCA_003141795.1 Spirochaetaceae bacterium
GCGGGAGGGGGGGGGGAGTGATTTCATCGTGACAGTGCCTTTGGCCCCGGCACAGGAGGAGAAGGAATGAAGCAGCGCGTGCTTGTGGCGGAAGACGATCCGGCCATCCTGACCGGTCTGGTCGACCTCCTGGAGGGGGAGGGCTTTTCCGTCACCCCCGCCCGGGACGGCGCCGAGGCTCTTGCACGACACGCCGAGGCGGCCCCCGACATCGTGCTCCTGGACGTCATGATGCCGGAGANNCGACTACGTCGTGAAGCCCTTCGGCGCCAACGAGCTTCTGGCCCGGATCCGTGCCGTGATGCGCCGGGGAAGACCGCGCGACGAGCGCGGTCCGCGCCCCAACGGCACGCGCGCGGCAGGCGGAGGCCGCGACGGCCCCCCGTTGCGCTTCGGCGACGTCACCGTGGACCCGCGCACGTTGCGGGGGGATCGCTCGGGTGTCGGCTTCGAGGTGAGCCAGCGTGAGCTCGCCCTGTTGCGGCTCTTCGTCAGCCGCGAAGGCGAAGCTCTGGACCGGTTCACGATCATGGACGAGGTGTGGGGCGTGCGCTACGAGGGGACCACGAGAACGCTGGACCAGCACATAGCCGGCTTGCGCAAGAAGATCGAATCAGACCCTGCGCATCCACGCTTCATTACCACGGTGCATGGTACGGGGTACAGGTTTACCCCGTAGGGGTCGACGTGTGACCGCTTTTCTTCAACCGCGGCAGCAGCAAGCGCCCGGTTCATTCCCGCCGTTCTTTGTACTATAATTGGAAGGCGATGAAAAGGGGACTGCCCGCACGCAAAATCGACCGATCGTATACCTACGCAGATTACCGTACCTGGCCGGAAGATGAACGCTGGGAGCTGATCGACGGTGTGGCCTGGAACATGAGCCCGGCTCCATCGAGCCGTCACCAGGGCATCCTCGGCGAGCTTCATATCCAGGTAGCCCCGCACTTGAAAGGAACGCCGTGTCGGGTGTTCCTGGCGCCGTTCGACGTGCTCCTCCCTGAGACCATTGGTCAGCGCGAGGATGACGTGCGCAACGTGGTTCAGCCCGACCTGACCGGGATCTGTGATGCTTCGCGTATCACGGAACGCGGGTGTTTTGGCTCGCCAGACTGGGTCGTGGAGATCCTCTCGCCCTGGACGCTGAAAAAAGATCTGGACGCCAAGTTTGCTCTCTATGAACGGAACGGCATTGGCGAGTATTGGGTTATCGATCCCGGAAGTCGGACCATCCACGTGTACCGAATTGAGGCATCGGGAAAGTACGGAGACTCCGCCATCTACGAGAAGGACGCAGAGATTCCCTGCCCCGTGGGTTCGGGGATCGTAGTTCACGCGGCAGACGTGTTTGATGCGGCAGTGAGCTGATCGCGCTCAGAACATCACTGTGGGGGCGGGCGGAGTCGAGGGAACACGAAGGCCGCGGTTTCCCGCGGCCTTCGACAAATCTACGCGATCAATACTTGCGGTTTTTCCTGCGTCACCCTGTCGACGAGACCCGCTTTCANNCTGTCCACGAGGACGAAGGTCATGTGGCTCCTGACGTCGGCCGGCACGTCCTCCAGGTCCCGTTCGTTGCGGCGCGGGAGGATCACCGTGGTGAGCCCCGCCCTGTGCGCGGCGAGCACCTTCATCTTCACCCCGCCGATCGGAAGCACCCTGCCGCGCAGCGTCACTTCACCCGTCATGCCCAGGTCGCCCCGCACGGGCCGGCCGGTGAAGAGGCTCGCGATCGCCATTGTCATGGCCACGCCCGCGGACGGGCCGTCCTTCGGCGTGGCACCGGCCGGAACGTGCACGTGCACGTCGGTCTGCGCGAACTGGTCGGCATCGACGCCGATCTCAGCCGCCTTGGACCGGACGTAGCTCAGCGCGATCCGAGCANNCGATGAAGAGGATGTCGCCGCCCACCGGCGTCACTGCCAGCCCGGTGGCGATCCCGGGGATCTCTATCGTTTCCGAAGTCTCCGACTCGAACTTCTCCTTGCGCAGGAGGTCACGCACGACCTCCGGGGTGATCTCGATGACCGGAGCGGCGACCTGGGTCACGGCCTCACCGGCCCCAGCGCTGTCACCCGCCACCGGCGCGCTTGAGGCCGCGGCGATCTTCGCCACGCTCTTCCTGAGGATGGCGCCGATCTGCCGCTCGAGGTTGCGCACGCCCGCCTCCCGCGTGTAGTCCTGCACGATCTTGCGCAGCGCTTCCTCGGTGAACACGACCTCTCCGTCCCGCAGCCCGGTGGCCGCGAGCTGCCGCTTCACGAGGTGCTCCTGCGCGATCTTCACCTTCTCGTACTCCGTGTATCCGTCGAGGTGGATGATCTCCATCCGGTCGCGCAGCGGGGCCGGGATCGGCTCGAGCTGGTTGGCCGTGGTGACGAACATCACGTCGCTCAGGTCGAAGTCCACATTGAGGTAGTGGTCCCGGAAGCTGCCGTTCTGGGCAGGGTCGAGGACTTCCAGAAGCGCGCTGGACGGGTCCCCGCGCCAGTCGCTTCCGACCTTGTCGATCTCGTCGAGCATGAACACGGGGTTGCGCGTTCCCGCCCGTTTGATGGCCTGCATGACACGGCCGGGCATGGCGCCGATGTACGTGCGCCTGTGGCCCCGGATCTCCGCCTCGTCGCGCATGCCGCCGAGTGACATGCGGGTGAACTTGCGGCCCAGGGCGCGTGCGATGCTCTGGCCGAGTGAGGTCTTTCCGACGCCGGGGGGCCCGACGAAGCAGAGGATAGCCCCCATTGCCTTGCCGGTCTTTCCGTCGATGGATTTGTCCCTCTGGATCCCGCGTTCCTTGAAGAGCTTGCGCACGGCGAGGAACTCGATGATCCTGTCCTTCACGTCCTCCAGGTCGTAGTGGTCCTCGTCGAGGACCTTGCGGGCGTTCACCACGTCGAGCTGATCCTCGCTTGCCACGCTCCAGGGGAGCTCCACCATCCAGTCGAGGTAGGTCTTTATCATGGAGTACTCGGGTGACTGCGCCGACATGCCCGAGAGGCGCTTCAGCTCACGCTCCGCCTCCTTCTTGGCTTCCTCGGGGAGATTGGCCTTGGCGAGCTTCTCCGTGTATTCCGTGCTCACGGAGGAGGACTCGTCCATCTCGCCCAGCTCCTTCTGGATCGCCTTCATCTGCTGGCGGAGGAAGTATTCGCGCTGGTCCTTCTCCATCTCCTCCTTGGCCTCGGTGCGGATCTTCTGCCCGAGGCTCAGCACCTCCTTCTGGTGCCCGAGGTGCGTGATGAGGGTCCGCAGCTTCTCCTTCACCGAGTCGACCTCCAGGAGCGCTTGCGCATCGGGGAGCTCGAGCTGGGCATTCGCCGCGGTGAGGTACGCGAGGTACCGTGCGTCGGTGATGGTGGCGATGAACCGCGCCGCCTCATTGGGGATGTTCGGGGAGAGCTCGACGACCTCTCTGCCCATGTCCTTGAGGTTGGTCATGAGCGCCTCGATCTCCACGTCCGTCTCGACGAGCTCGGGGGCGGACACCACGCGCGCGCGAAGGTACTCATTCGGGGAGATCCAGTGCAGGACCCTGAATCTCTCCAATCCCTGGACGACGACCTGCATGGTCTCGTCCTGTCCGCGGACGACCCGAAGGATCCGCGCCATAGTTCCTACTTCGTGTACCTGGCCGGGGAGGGGTTCCTCCACGTTCTTGTCCAGCGATGCGACAAGGCCGATCAGGCTGTCGCCCTTCAGGGCATCTTCCACCAGTTTCACCGACCGGGAGACCGCGACGGTGAGGGGGATGACGGAGAAGGGAAACGCGACCGAGTCACGAAGCGGCAGGATCGATAGCTCCCGGGGGACGCTGACCGACTGCTCTGTGTTCCTTGGTCTGAAGATGTTTGCCATTATCTGGTCCATCCTTTCTCCCTAAAGATAAGCATTGGGGGGCAAATCACAAAACCGGGACGAGAGGAGGAATCGGGTGGCGCCGGCAGAGCCGGCGGGAGGGCATGAGCAGTCTCGGTGGGTTCCGCCGCGCCGCGGCGGGCATCCTGGCACTGGCCTCCTGAGCGGGCCGTTCAGCCCCGCCAGTCCTCCGCGTCCCCGGGGCAGAGCTCGGAGTGCTCCTTGATGAAGTCCACCACCTCATCGACAATGCAGTAGGCGACTGCGGTGTACGAGTCGGCGGCTCCGTAGTACACGGCGATCCTGCCGGTCGGTGCGTCAACGAGCGTGGAGCAGGGGAAGCAGACGTTCGGAACGAAGCCCACGGTTTCGTAGGACTCCTGCGGCGTGAGGAGGTAGTCCCGAGTCCGGTAGAGGACCTTCGACGGCCTCTCGAGGTCGAGCAGCGCCGCACCGAAGGAGTACACGTATCCGTTGCAGTTCGTGATCACCCCGTGGTAGAAGAGCAGCCATCCCTCCGACGTCTCGAGGGGGATGGGGCCTGCCCCGATCTTCGTCGACTGCCACCATCCCGAACCTCCGCGCGTCATCACGCGCCGGTGCTTCCCCCAGTAGGTAAGGTCGGGGCTCTCGCTGAGGAAGATATCGCCGAATGGCGTATGGCCGTTGTCGGAGGGACGGGAGAGCATGAGGTAGTTCCCGCCGACCTTCCGGGGGAACAGAACTCCGTTGCGGTTGAAGGGGATGAAGGGGTTTTCCCGACGGGTGAAGCTCTTGAAGTCCTTCGTGTATCCCAGGCCGAGGGCGGGTCCGCCCATGTCGACGCACCACACCACGGAGTACGAATCGTCGAGCTTCACGACGCGCGGATCGTACGCGTAGAAGGGTTGGTAGGAAGCGCCTGCCTCGTCCCTCCAGCGGATCGGCTCGTCCTCGATCTCCCAGTGCAGGGCGTCACGGGAGAAGCCCGCGTGGAGGTACGCCTTGCCGTCGATATGGTCGGCGCGGAATACTCCCGCGTATCCGCCCTGGAACGGCACGAGCGCGCTGTTGAAGATGCGCGCGCAGCGCGGGGTCGGGTTCCAGCCGATGATCGGGTTGCCCGCGTGGCGCCACAGCGGCTGCCTGTATCCCGAAGGCTTGTCCTGCCATGGCATGGCCGGCAGGGCGTCGCCCACGATTCGCGTTTTCATCACCCGCTTCTCCTCTGGTCGAGGGGCATGATTCCTCCGGAGAGATCAGACCTCGATCGTCGTGCCTTCCGTCGCGATCGAGACCTTCAGGTTCGACTTCCCCTTGATCGAGCGGACATAGGCCTTGTGGAGGGCTTCCAGCTCCTGGTCGTTGCGCAGTGGCTCGTGGTGGAAGAACACGAGGTGCTTCACGCCGGCCCTGTGAGCGGAATTGATCGCCCATTCGAAGGAGCTGTGGCCCCAGCCGATCTTGCCGGCGAGGTATTCCTTGTGCGTGTACTGCGTGTCGTGCACAAGGAGGTCCGCGCCCTGGTAGAACTGCTGGACCTTCTCGTTCTCCTCCCGCGCGGCGATCTCCCCTTCCTTCACCGCGGCCGCATCGTAGCCGGGATCGTCGGGCTTCACGTCGAAGACGTTGCGGAACATCTCGTGGTCGTAGGCGGTGCAGAAGACCTTTCCTTCGAACTCGAACTTGTAGCCGAGAACGAGGATGGGGTGGTTGAGGTACTTCGTCGTGACCTTGAGGCCGTCGCCCAGGTCGAGGCTCCCCTCTTTGAGCTGGAAATACTTGATGTCTGCCTGCAGCTCCTCCAGGCGCACGGGGAAATAGCGGTAGCGAAGCTGGTCACCGACGATCTTGTCCAGCGTGTCCTCTTCGTACGTGACGGGACCGTAGACGTCGAGTTGGGTGCCGGGGATGAAGATCGGCGTGAAAAAGGGAAATCCCATGATGTGATCCGAATGTGTATGCGTGAGGAATATCTTGGTCTTGATGGGGCCTTTCTTCAGGTCCTTCTTCACGACCGCGCCGCCCAGCTCGCGGATGCCGGTGCCGAGGTCGATGATCACCAGACGGTCTTCCACACCGAAGCGGACCTCGATACAGGCGGTGTTCCCGCCATATTTCACCGTCGTGGGACCGGGAACGGGGAGGGAGCCCCGCACGCCCCAGAAGGTCACCCGGATGGACACTCTGCTGCTCCTACTGGGAGACGCTCAGGAAGATCTTGGCCTTTTCGATTTCGCTGTTCGCCTTGTCTTCCACTGCCTCCAGGTCGTCGAGGGTGATACCCAGCTCGTCAAGGACAGCCTGCGGCAGCTTCTCAGGGTAGCGATCCCCCGAGAAGCCGATCTGGAACGTGTTGGCGAAGAAGTTTGCCGCGGCAACGGTGAGAAGCACGTCCCGGTTGGTGCCGGGGTACTGGTCGATGAAATGGTGGAAAAACACGACGTCTTCCATGACCGGGCCGAGGTTCCAGTTCTTGATGATGAGCCTTCCCACCTCGCAGTGGTTGACCTCCATGGTGCGCTCCTCCAGGAGGAACAGCGGGGCACGTTCCTTGTCGGTGAGGGCGAGGGCGGTGACGTATTCCGCCGACAGCTTGTTGTTCAGCGGTATCTTTCCGATGTCGTGGAGAAGGCCCGCGACGAAGTACTCCTCCAGCTGCTTGGGGTCCTTGCGCCGCTTGATGGCGATGAGCTTCGCGGTGACACCGACGCACAGGGAGTGGCGCCAGAAACCGTCGATGTTGAGGGCCTGGAAATTGCCCTTGGCGGAGAGCTGACCCAGGACCGCGGTGGACAGTGCGAGGTTCTTCACCGTGTTGATCCCCAGCATGATGATGGCGCGAACGAGGCTGGTGATCTGGTTGTTCAGGCTGTAGTAGGCGGAGTTGATCAGCTTCATCACCCGTCCCATGAGCACGGGGTCCAGGCTGATGACCTGGTTGAGGTCCGACGGGGAGGTCTTCGGGTCGTTGGCGATCTGCAGGATCTTGGACACGGTGATGGGCAGACTCGGCATCTTGGAGATGTAGGTCTGGATGACCGCGAGTATCCGTTCTTTATCCTGCATACCCTATCCCGATCTCCCCATCCGTGCGACTATCGACTCGATTCTGTCCCTCATGGCGGCACCCACGGCCTTATCGGGATGCCACGCCGCAAGGTCCTTGAGGTAGGAGAACGTATCGACGACGCGAGAGCGCGTCATGGCCTGTTTTTTGGCTGTCTTCGCTGCCGGGTAGCTGTCGGCGACCTTCTGACGAAGGCCCCTCTTTCCCGCCAGGCGTGCCTTCAGGGATTCCATGGCGAGGCGCTCGTTGCTCCCCCGAAACCGCTTCTTCTCCCGCTCGGGCAGATAATCCGACAGTTTCCCCAGATAGTCAAGGAGATCGACGGGGCTCGACGGGGTCCCTTCGCCTTTGTCGAGGCGATCGCGTACGCCGTTGAGGTAGTCGCGCAGCTCCTTGCGTACGTCGTCGCTCGATCGGGCCCCGGGAGCAAGGGAGGCGTCGGGCGGCGAGGGTCGGGGCCCGGATTCGCCGGCTGCCGGGGATGCATCCCCCAGGGGCTCGAGCTCGGCCTCCCCCTGCTCCGTCGGTGCGGACTCGATCTCGGGCTCGGGCTCGGAGTCAGTCACGGGCTGGAGGCCCGGCCAGCCCTTTGGCGGCGGGGCAGGCTCCGGCCCGGGAAGTGCCTCCCCGGTTTCCTCCGCCGGCTCCAGCTCCTCAGCGATCTCTTCCAGCGTGACCTCACCGTCATCCAGATCCTCGGGAACGGGAGAGGGGGCCGAAGCGGGACGAACGGGCGGGGCGGGAGGAGGAGGCGCGGAACGACGGTCAGGTTGGGCCCGGCGGTCCGGTCCGGCGCGCCTGTCCGCCGGGACAGGCCGGCTGGGCTGCGTGCGACGCTCCGACCCGGCGCGCCGCTCAGGCGTGGGGGGGCGTTTCGTCGGGGCAGTCTGCTCTTCCTCGGGCTCAGGTTCCTCCGCGAGCGGCTGCGCCTCCCCTTCCTCTTCCGACTCCCCAGCGTCCGCCGTGGCGTAGCGCGGGAAGCCCTCAGGCTGGGGTCCGTGCGACGGCAGGTCCATCATGATGGGCTGCTGGGAACCTCCGCTGCGGGCAGCGCCGGGCTGCTGCATGTTCACGACGATGGGCGGCATCGGCTGCTGCGGGGCCTTCCTCTCGTCGACCTTGCGGGAGAGCTCCTTCATCTCGTCGAACAGCTTGTCGACGACCTTCGACTGCGCTGCCACCGATTCCTTCAGGGAGTTGGCGAGCACCGATTCCCCCTGGGGGGAAAGGGAGAGCTGCGCGGGTTGGGCGGGGGGCGGTGGGGCAGGGNNGGGGCAGGGGCCTGGGCCTGCCTGCCCCCTCCGGGCTGGGAGGAGGGGAAAGCAGGTGCCGGCTCGAACATCGCGAGGGCGGGGTTCTCTTCGTAGAGCTCCTGGTCCTTCAGGAGGTTCACGAGGTTGGGAGGCCGCTCGTCCTCGATGGAGACCGCGTCCTCCTGGATCGATTCGTCGACCTCTTCGAGCTTCAGCTCCTCGTCGACCTCGCGCACCGCGAACACCGGCTCCATGCCGCCGACGTTGATGATGGGAACCGCCTCTTCCTCCAGCGGCTCCATCTCCTCCAGCATGAGGGAATCGTCGTCGGGCTTCTTCTTGTCCTGGGACACGGTGTCCACGGAGAGCTCGCGGAGCTTGCGGATGGCGTTGTCCCGCTCGCCGCGGAAATCCTTCTCGTGCTCCGCGATGGCCTTCTCGTATTCCTCCATCGCACGGGCGAGGGCCTCCATGTCCTGGGGGTCCGTGCTCCGCTCCAGCGTGTTGATCAGCCCCTCCATGGTCTGGATGGCCTTCTCGGGCTCTCCCAGCTCGCGGTAGAGCTGGGAGAGGCGGTAGCTGGCATTCTTGTCGTCGGGGGAGATCTCCAGCACCTCGATCAACGTTTGCGCCGCCTGGCGGAGATGGCCCTGCTTTGCATAGATGTCGGCAAGGAGGACCCTGGCCCGGGAATCTTCCGGTGAAGCGGTAAGGTAGCGGAGCACCTCCTCCTGCGCCCGGGTCACCTCTCCCGAATCCTTCCAGAGCATGGCGCGATCCACCCTGTATTCCTGGTCGTCGCCGCCCAGCTCTTCGATCTTTTCGTAGTACCCGAGGGCTTTCTCCTTGTCCCCGAGTCTCGCGTAGCACAGCGCAAGCCCTTTCAGCGCGTCGGGCTGTGCTGGCTGCACGGCGAGCACGGCGGAGTACTGCTCGATGGCCTCGGCGTAGTTTTCCAGGAGGCGCAGGATCCCGGCGATGCGCAGATGCGCGTTCATGTTCTGCGGATCCAGCGTGAGAAGCCGCCGCAGCTCCTCCATGGCCTCGGTGAGCCTGCCTTCGTCGGCAAGGAGCGCGGCGAGGTTGGCCACGGCCTGTCCGTAACGGGAATCGGCCTTCATCGAATCCCGGTAGGTCTGAGCGGCATCCTCACGTCGTCCCAGCGCGGCAAGCACCACCCCCAGGTTATTGAGACCACGGGCGTTCTTCGGCTCGGTGCGCAGGAGGTCGCGGAGCGTCTTTTCCGCGCCCCGCTCGTCGCCGAGCCTGTGCTGGGCAATGGCGAGGTTGTTCAGCGCATCCGCCCACCCCGGCTTGGACCGTACCGCTGCCTCGTATTCCTCGCGCGCCTCCCGGAGCTTCCCGATCCTGTCGTAGACGACGCCGAGGTTGTAGTGCAGCCGGGGCTGGTTCGTGTCGACCTGGAGCCCCTTCTGGTAGATCCTGATGGCGTCTCCGAACCTGCCCTCGCCTTCGAGAATCGTTCCGAGGTTGATGTACGAGGCGACGAAGGAAGGGTCCACGGCGATGGCCTTGGAGAAGTTCTCCTCCGCCTGCGCATTGTTTCCCAGCGCTTTGTAGACATTGCCGAGGTTGTAGTACACGTCCCCGCGCTGCGGGGAGAGGTCGATGGCACGCTCGAAATGGGGGATGGCCTCCCCGTAGGATTCGATCCTCTTGAAGAGCACGCCGAGGTTGTTGTGAGCCTCGGTGTAGTCCGGCTTCAGGTCCACCGCTTTCTGGAATAGCTCGATGGCCTTGCGGTAGCGGCCGGTTTTTTCGCACGCGCTGCCCAGGAGGTTGTAGGCGACGGCGGATTCCGGCTGGTCCTCCAGGATGCGCAGGGCGAGCTTCTCCACGAGGGGATACTCGCCCATCTTGAAGGCATTGCGGGCGCGCACGAGGATTTCCGGCGTGGCCATGCTTTTCATTTGTAGATCCTGGAGGGTCGCACGCTCACCTCGGGGCTGAACCCGCTCTGCTGCTGAGGGGTGGAAGTGTCATAAGCAGTGACGGCGAAATAGTACAGGCTGCCGTTCTCCAAACCGTCGATCTCGATGGTGGTCGAGGCGCCGGCATCGAGGGGAGAATCACCCTGTTGGGCGCCCGTGCCGAGGAAGTTGTACGGAGCCGAGCCGTAGTAGACCATGTATCCCTTCACGTCGAGGTCGTTCACCTTTCTCCACGTGAGGGTGACCTTGCCATTGCCCGCCGTCGCGACGAGCCCGGCAGGCGGAGCGGGCGGAGGGTTGGGCTCGTAGACGACCTTGAGGCTGGACAGGTGCGGGGTCTGGGTGCGCGTGCCGTCGGGAAAGAGCTCCACCCTGAGCTGGATGTAGCGCGCGGAAAGAGCGTCCTTGAAGTCGGTCCCCGGCGTGAAGGGAATCCAATCGGTGTCGCTTCCCAGGAGCTTCTTCCCCTTCCACACGTCGGCAACCTGGTAGAAAAACTGTACCGCCGTGTCCGACGGGGTGGAGGTGACGGCCTCGATGCGCGCGATGCGCGTGGAGGAAAAGCCGAGGTCGATGATGCGGGAGGTGACCGTGCCGGTCTTCCCGAGGAACCGGGTGAGCACTGCGTCGTCGACGAACCTCCGTGAAATGCGCATCTCGTCGAGAAAGCCGGTGAACCCCTGGCCGAGGAGGAGAGGCCCGGCGTACGCCAGACCGACGGTCGGCACGGCGATGGAGCCCGTCTCGCTTCCCGTGTCGGTGACGTGCATGATCGCCTCGGGAGTACCGTCGAGGCTGTACTCGAGCAGGCCCTCACGGGCGTTGAACCGCAGAAGGTGGTGGTGCCACGCGCGGGGGAGGAGCTGCCGGGTACCGGTCAGCCTTACCGGGATCCAGGGGGTGCCGCCCGGGAGCGCGAAGAGGTTCTGGAAATCCCAGACCATCCTGCGGTCCCTGATGAAGCAGCGGAAGCTCTGTCCGAGGAGCTGACCGGCGGGAGCGCCGGCTTTGCCTGCATCCTGCCGCGCCGAGCCGGTCCACGACATGATCGTTTCCCCTTCGGACAGGGCCGCGGGGTACAACCAGAACTCGATGGTGAAGTCCCCCCATACCGAGCCGACGGCGAACATCCCGTTCGGCGGCGCCTGGAACCTGACGCCCTGCCGCGACCCGGTGAACGCCGCGCTTGCCCCGCCGACCGCGGAGACCGCGGTCTGGATGGAGGGGCCCGTACCGCTGACGGTGTAGGCGCCCGTGGCGTCAGCCGCGGCCGGCGCGTCGAAGTGCAGGAGCATCTCGGTGGAGGCATCCGGAGTGTAGGCGCCGCTTCCCAGCACGAGGTCCTGGAACCCCCACCGTCCTTCGACGGGCTGTACACCCTCCATGGACTGGACGCCGGCCCACAGGCTCTCCTTGCCCAGCTCGACGGTCTTTTCCAGACCCGAGGCGGGGCGAGCGATGAGGAGAAAGCAGAGGAGAAGCGCTCCGGAGAGGCTACGTTTCCGGACCATGGTCATGTCAGCACTTCCCATTTTGGACCATAAGGGCGTCGGGGATGAGTGAGCAACTGCCAAACGGGCCTGAAAACAGGGGACAAAATGAGAAGTGCGCATAAGGTGACGTATACTGAGAATTCCTGATGGCCATGTACATTAGTATTATAATCGGTATGCAAGGGGCATTCCATTGAAGGCTTTCGATCCGCGCGACAGAGAATATCCTGATAAACCCGGCGTTTACATCATGAAAAACGCCGAAGGAAGGATCATTTACGTCGGGAAAGCGCGATCCCTTCGCAACAGGGTCCGTTCGTACTTTGCCGGGGAAAAGGACATCAAGACCCGGCTCCTCGTCGCGAACATCGCCGACATCGAGGTCATCATCACCTCCACCGAGTACGAGGCCCTCATCCTGGAGAACAACCTCATCAAGCAGTGGAAGCCCCAGTACAACATCGACCTGAAGGACGGGAAGACCTATCCGGTCATCCGCCTCACCGCGGAGGAGTTCCCCCGGGTCTACAGGACGCGCCGGATGATCTTCGACGGCTCGGAGTACTTCGGTCCGTTCCCGAAGCCCCAGCAGATCGACATCTATCTCAGGCTCATCGAACGGCATTTCCCGCTCTGCAAGTACCGGGGCTCGGGAAAGAAGCGCGCCTACCCCTGCCTCAACTACCACATGGGGCGATGCGCCGGGGCCTGTTGCGGCAAGATCACCCGCGAAGAGTACCTGAAGATCGTCGACGGCGTACGCAAGCTCCTCTCGGGCCACAGCGACGAGGTGCTGCGCGATCTGCGGGAGAGGATGAAGAGCGCCTCCGACCAGCTGGAGTTCGAGCGCGCCGCGCGTCTGCGCGACCAGATCAGCGCGATCGAGGAGGTCTCCGTCGAGCAGCGCGTCATGGAGTTCACCGAGGAGGATCGCGACTACATCGCCTTCGCTCCGTGCGGCGAATCGCTCGTGTTCGTCGTGCTGCAGGTGCGGGAGGGGAAGCTCCTGGGCAAGGAGGTCTTCCAGGTGAGCGAATCCTCGCCCGACGAGGAAGCCCTCTCCCACTTCGTATCCCGCTACTACGCGGAGCGCAAGTCCGTGCCCAAGGCCGTATATGTCGACAAGGAGGTGGACGGGGAGAACCTCTCTGCGTTCCTCCGCGACATGGCGGGCCGGCAGATCGCCGTGAAGGTGCCGCAGCGGGGCAAGCACACGCAGCTCCTCGCCATGGCGGAAGAGAATGCGCGGGAGGAGGCGGCCAAGGCGTCGCGGGGCGCGGCCATGACCGTTGCGCTGGAGGGCCTGAAGCTGGACCTCGCGCTTCCTGATCTCCCGCGGCGCATCGAGGGCTTCGACATCGCCCACCTCGAGGGCACCGATACCATCGCCTCCATGGTGGCCTTCACCGACGGGAAGCCCGACCGCAAGCTCTACCGTGCTTTCTCCATCAGGAGCCTGGACGGGAAGATCGACGATTTCGAATCGCTGCGGGAGGCCGTTGCGCGCCGCTACACGCGCGTTCTCAACGAGGAGCTCGACCGTCCCGACCTCATCCTCATCGACGGCGGCAAGGGTCAGCTCTCCGCGGCCAGGGGGATCCTCACGAGCCTCGGCCTTGCGTCGATTCCGGTCATCGGCCTTGCGAAGAAGCAGGAGGAGATCTTCCTCCCCGGCCGGGAGGACTCACTCGTCCTGGACGAAGCCTCACCGAGCCTGCGCCTCCTGGAAGCGGTGCGCAATGAATCGCACAGGTTCGCCACGAAGCTCAACAAGAAGCGGCGCACCAAGCGTCTTGCGCTCACCGTGCTGGAGGGCGTGCCGGGGGTCGGTCAGGCCAGGAGCAGGCGCTTGATGGAAGTGTTCGGCTCTGTGGAGGCGATCCTTGCCGCCTCCGTGGAGGACGTCCAGAAGAGGGCGGGGCTGCCTAGAGAGACAGCCGCCATGCTCCTTGCCCGGCTCTCTGAACGATATAGTAAACCAGCAGATGCAGAAGGAGCTCGTGCAGGTCAGTCTTGACCGATCTGAAGCGCTCGTCGAAGGTGGCCAGGAGCTCGACGACGCACTCGATGTCCTGGGGCGTGAAGCGCCGGCTCCCCTCGAGGTAGGTCTTCTGGTTCTTCTTGCTGAAGATGCGGAGCTTCGTGAAGGCCTCTGCGCTCTCGTAGTTTGCCGCCTGCATCCGCTTGAATCCCGCCAGACGCCTGAACTGCATGAGCAGGCCCGAGGTGAGCTGGGTGGCATCCGATTCGCGCGCGAGGAGGATCTTCTCAAGCACCTCTTCCGACTCTGCGAGCTCCCGCGCGCAGACCCTGTCGAAGAGCGTGAAGACGTTTTCTTCCTTCGAATGGTAGATGTACTGCTCGACGTTTGAAAGACCTATCGTGGTATCGGGACCGAAGAACAGCGCAAGGCGCTCGCATTCGGAGCGCATGTCGCGCGTGTTGTTCTCCACCATGTCGAGGATGTACTCCACGGCCTCTGCGGCGATGCCGATCTTCCTCTTCTGGAAGAATGCCGTCACCCATCCGTGCTTCTGGTTCTCGAACATCTCCCAAAAGATCTTCTGCGCGTCCTTGGGCACGGCGGACATGAGCTTCTTGTCGATATCACTGGCGAACCCCGAGCTCAGCAGGAGGAGCGTTGCATCGGGAGCGGGTGCGCCGCAGTACTCCACGAGCTGGGCAACCTCATCCGCGCGCTTCACGGCCTCCACGTTCGCCACGATCACCAGGCGATGTTTGGAGAAGAGGGTCTGATTGCGGAGGCACAGCACGATCTCCGCCACGGGGCCGTCTCCCGCATAAAAGCGGGTCACCTCGGGCTGCTCTCCCATCCGCGCCGTGAGCCCTTCCTTGATCGTGGAGACGAGCGCCGCTTTTTCCCCCTCCTCGGGACCGAGCAGCAGACGGACCGGCGGCTCGCGCTGGGCCGACGTCTTTGTCGATGCAGCAGGGCTCACGTGTAGCTTCTCATGAGGAAGGCGAGCTTGCCGAGGATGCGGACGTTCTGCGTGTAGATGGGCGGGTATTTGGGGTTCTCCGCCTTGAGGCGGACACGGTTCTTCTCCACGTAGAAGCGCTTCAGCGTCACNNGATGCCGACGTCCTTCATGCTGTCGCCCTTCACCTGGAGGGCGAAATGAGTCGAGCCGCTGAGAGAGGAGGCGGGGACCTGCACGTAGCCCTGGAGGTTCTCCTCAGCGAAGAGAGGCTTGCCCGCCGCGACATTGCCCAGGAGGGGGACCGATGCCACCTCCTCCTTGTCGGCGTCCGCGTCGCGCACGATCTCTATTGCGCGGGACCTGTTCTCGTGGCAGCGGAGAAACCCCTTGCGCTCAAGCGCTTTCACGTGATCGTAGCTCCCCTTGACGGAGAACTTGAAGTGCGTGGCGATCTCCCGGATCGTGGGCGGGTACTGGTTCAGGCGGATGAACTCCCTGATGAAATCGAAGACTTCCCGCTGACGGACGGTAAGGCCCTTCATGTGTTCCTATTTCTCCGCCGTGATCTGCAGCTTTTTCATTTTACTGTGGAGGTTGCTCGCGTACACGCCGAGGGTTTCCGCGGCGCGCGAGATGTTCCCGCCGCTCTCCCTCAGACGACTCTCGATGAGGTCCCGCTCGAAGCTGTCCCGGGCGTAGGCAAGCGTCATGCCGTCATACGCGGATAGAACTCCGTTCTCCTCTTGAGGCGCGGCACCGAGGAACGACTTCACCGAAGCGGCGGAGATCACGGGTTCCTCCGCCATGATATTAACCCTCTCCACGAAGTTTTTCAATTCCCGAATGTTCCCGGGCCAATGGTAGGCGCAGAGGATCTTCATCCCCTCCGCTGAGACCGTCTTTGGCTCCTGGGCGGAGGGACGCTTGAACTTGCCCATGAAGTAGGCCACAAGAGCGGGCATGTCGTCCAGACGGTCCCGCAGGGGCGGCACGATGATGGGAACGACGTTGATGCGGAAGAACAGGTCCTCCCTGAACCGTCCCTTTCCGATCTCCTCCCTGATGTCCTTGTTGGTCGCGGAGATCACGCGGACGTCGACGGAAATCGACTGTTCGCCCCCCACGCGCTCGAAGCGCATCTCCTGCAGCACGCGGAGGACTTTGGCCTGCGTCATGAGCGACATGTCGGCGATCTCGTCGAGGAACAGCGTCCCCCTGTCCGCCGCCTCCACCTTGCCGCGCCGCCGCTGCAGGGCGCTCGTGAATGCCCCTTTCTCGTGCCCGAAGAGCTCGCTCTCGATGAGGTTCTCGGGTATCGCCGCGCAGTTCACCTCGATGAACGGGCCCGCGGCGCGCAAGCTCCTCATGTGCACCTCGCGCGCCACGAGCTCCTTGCCCGTCCCGTTCTCCCCGAGGATGAGGATGCGGGAGTCGCTTGCCGCGGCCTGCTCGATGAGCCCGCGCACGGCCTTCATCCCCGTGCTCTCCCCGATCATCCTGTCGTCGATGAAGATGCTGTTCTTGAGGCTTCTGTTCTCCTTGCGCAGGGTCTCCATGGCGATGGCGTTGCGCACGACCGTCATGGTCCTGTCGAGGGACAGCGGTTTCTCCAGGAAGTCGAAGGCGCCCATCTTCGTGGCCTGCACGGCGAGAGAGATGTTGGCGTGGCCCGATATCATGATGACCCCGACGTCGGGGAACTGCTCGCGCACGCGCTTGAGCACCTCCATGCCCCCCATGCCGGGAAGCCAGACGTCGAGGAACACGAGATCCACCGTGGTGGCGGCCATTTCGGTGAGCCCCTGGATACCGTCTTCCGCGGCGAGCACCGTGTAGCCTTCGTCCTCGAGCACGTCGCGCAGCACGGTGCGGATGCCCGGTTCGTCGTCGATGATGAGGATCGTGCTCACCCCTGTTGTCCTCCGGGAACCCCCAACGGCAGATCGATGAAGAACGTGGTGCCCGTGGCGCCGTCGCTTTCGGCCCACACGTTCCCCTTGTGATCAAACACGATGCGCTGCACGATGGCAAGGCCCAGGCCGGTGCCGTCCTTCTTCGTGGTGAAATACGGATCGAAGATGCTGTTCATGTCCGCCTCGGGGATCCCCCCTCCCGTGTCGCTCACAGCGATGCGGCAGAAGCTCGTGTGCGACTTCTTCACGATGTCGGCGTGCAGGGAGAGCAAGCCGCCGTCCGGCATGGCCTGGATCGCGTTGGTGAAGAGATTGGCGAACACGCGCTTGATCTGGCCCTTGTCAGCGTCCAGAACGATCGTTTCCGGTACCTCCCGCAGGTCGATGGTGACTGAAGAGGAGAGGTTCTTGTACACCACCGCCACCTCTTCCAGCGTGCGCCTCAGGTTGAGGGACGCGGGCTGTGGAACGGGCAGCTTCGCGAAGTCTCCGAACTCGCGCAGCATCCTCTCGAGGTTTTCCACCTCGGTGATGATCGAAGAGACTGCCGGACTCAGCACCTTCTCGAAATCAGGTGCCTTTTCGTCGTGCTTCTTCAATATCCGCTGGGCGGAGAGCTTGATCGGGGTGAGGGGGTTCCTGATCTCGTGAGCCAGGCGCTGTGCGATCTCCTGCCATGCGGTGATCCGCTCCGCCTGGAGGAGCTGCCGACGCGAGCGCTCCAGCTCCGTGACCATTCCGTTCAAGGATTCCACGAGGGTGGAGAGCTCGTCGCGGGACCGGGTGAGGATGCGGAAGCTGAAGTCGCCCTCCGCCACGCGCCGGGTGGCATCCTCCAGGTGCGTGATGGGGCTGATGATCCGCTCGGTGAGGAGCAGGCTCACGAGGATCGTGATGAAGAAGATCGGGAGGGAGAAGAGGAAGAAGAACCCGATCAGCACGAACTGGAATATGCTCCGGAACTTGTCCAGCGCCGTGAAGACGGTGAGGCTCTGCGTGATCCTTCGCACGTTCGTGAAGAAATCCGTCGGCAAAAGGGAGCTTCCCACCGCGATGAGCTTCCTCCCTCCGATCGTCATGGCCTTCGTGTCGCGGAGGATCGTGATGCTCGCCGTGTCCTCGCGCTGCGTGCCGGACCCGGCGGGCATGGCCGAAAGGCGCGCCTGGGGGTCGCCGGCAAAGGCCAGGGTGGTGCCGTCCTCCGCGAAGACCTGCATCGCGTCGAGAGACTGGTTCAACGCCGAAAGCGGCGGCCACATCCGCCGGGGGTTGGCAGTGAAGTCCCGCACGAGCCCGGGGGCGAGGGCGCCGTCCATGAACGACCCGAGGCTCGAAAGGCGCTCGTTGTAGTAGGAGAGCACCAGGGTGCGCGAGCCTCTGAGCGCGTCCCCGATGGACGAGCTGAACCACGTGCCCATGGCCGAGTTGACGAAGGTGATACCGAGCATCGCCTGGGGCGCCGCCGAAAGAACGCTGATGAGGACGAAGAACAGGAGCAGGCGCAGACGAAGGCCGGCGCCGGGATGGCGCAGGGCCCGCTGACGCAGGAGCCGCACGATCTGGAAGATCGTCACCGCGAGCAGAACGAGGGGCAGGGCGAGGGCGACGACGAGCGCGATCGTCGCCGTGGTCGGGTCGGCTCCGGCAATGGTGGTGACGAACGTTCGGGAGAAGGCGATGATGACGCCGATGAGAAGGACGAAGAGCAGCACGAGTATCACGAGCCCGCGCGATGTGTTCTCCGTCATTGCCACCCGGTCGGAGAATCCCTTCATGGAACGTCGATCCTCACCCAGGGGGTCGTGATGTACGAGGCCGCGCCGACGAGGTTCACGAGCGTAAGGGGCGGCATGAGGCGGACCGGCTCGTACTGGGCCCGGGCCGCGACATAGAGGGCCGTATGCTTGCGCCCGGCAAAATCGTAGAGGAACGTGTCGCGCGACGAGAAGAAGCCCCGCATGAGCTCCGCCGTGCTGCGGCAGATCGTCGAGGCGCCCCCCTCTTCCTCCACCACGAACACGGTGTCGAGGAAATCCCAGAACGCGCTGTGCCGTACGGTCTTCTGGGCGATGAGGCGGTCCGCGTTGAACGGGTAGACACCATGACCTTTCTCGTAGAGCTGTACCGTGAATACGATCCTGGACTCCAGGCCGTTCTGAAGCGAGTCCACCGCCTCTTTAGGCTTGTCCCACCGGAAGGTGAGGTCCGCGCTGATGCGGCCGCCCGAGGTCGAGACGACGCCGTCGACGACCTGCGCGTCGACGGCCTGAGCGGCCGCGGCGCACAGGAGGAGCGCGAGCAGCGCGCCGCGGCTACTCCTCCTCGAAACGGTTTTCGAACAGCTTCTCAATGGCGTCAACGGCCTGGGCTTCGTCGGGTCCCTCCGCGATGATCTTCAACGGCGTGTTGAACGTGGCGCCGAGTGTGATCACGCCCATGATCGATTTTCCGTTCACCCTCTCGTTGTCCTTCTCGATGTAGACTTTCGAGGTGAAGCTGCTTGCGGTCTTTACCAGGAGCGCCGCTGGCCGGGCATGCATCCCGGCGCGGTTGCGAATCGTGACGATGCGCTCGACCATGTCTCCTCATTTCTCGTTCAGGAAGATTTCCCTGGTGCTTTCGCCTTCCAGCCAGTTCATGACGTTACGGTTGAACTCCCGCGCTGAATAGTAGCCCATCTTCTTCAGCCTCTCGTTGCGGGCCGCCGTCTCTATGATGACGGGGATGTTGCGCCCCGGCTTGATCGGCACCGTCACGCAGGGCACGTGCACGCCGAGGATGTCGATCGTGGCTTCCTCGGCGCCGATTCTATCGTAATTCTTGTCCGAGTCCCAGAACTCCAGCTGCACGACGAGCTGGATCTGCTTCTTGTCCCTGATGGCCCCGACGCCGAACAGGTGCGTGATGTTGATGATGCCGAGGCCGCGGATCTCCATGTGGTGGCTCACCATCTGCGCGCCGGTTCCCATGAGGATGTTGCCGCTCACGCGGCGGATCTCCACGGCGTCGTCGGCGATGAGCCGGTGGCCGCGTTCGATCAGGGAGAGGGCGGATTCGCTCTTCCCCACGCCGCTGTCCCCCATGAGGAGGACGCCGATGCCGAAGACCTCCACGAGCACCCCGTGCAGCGTGGTCTTGGGGGCGAAGATCGTGGACAGCACCCTGAGGATCCGCATCGTGAACTCCGACGAGGAGAGGTCGGTCTGGAGAATGGGGCACTCCCCTTTTTCGGCGATCTCCGCGAAGTCCTCCGTGGGGGTGAGAGAATGGGTGAAAACGCAGCAGGGGATGGGATACGTGAAGAGCTTGGACATCTCGTCGCGGCGCTTCTCCTTGGCGAGCTTCTGGAGGAAGGCGTTCTCTCCCCTGCCGAAGATCTGGATCCTCTGGAAAGCGAAGTTCTCGAAGAACCCGCCCAGCTCGAGACCCGGCCTGTTGATCTCCGTGACGGCGATTTCCCTGATCAGGCCGGGCCTGCCCCCGATGCATTTCAGGTCAAGCGCATCGTTCTCCCGCAGATCGAGCTGCAGAAGGTCGAGCACGAGAAACTTCTCCTTCGACTGCTGTGCCATTATCCCCTCTGCCTACTCTTCCGGCGCGCCGGCTTCCTTCTTATGGTGGTCCTTGGCGTGATGCTCCTTGATCCGGGACTTCTCTTTTTCGATCACCGCCTCCAGCGTGTCGAAAAGATCGTCCACACCCTTGTTCAGATCGAAGTTCTCCACGCCCACGTGCTTGGATGTCCCCCAGCGGAAGTTCATCGTGGCATCGAGCTTGAAGAGGCTCTTTTCCCTGCTGAGGGTGAGCAGGAAATCGACGATGAGGTCGGCCCCGAAATCCAAACGCGGCATCTTCGAGTTGATGTAGTCCCCGATTCTCTGCGTGACTTCGACGTGGATTCCCTTGATCTCGACGTTCATGTACGCCTCCTCTGGTACGACGATTCGATGGCCAGCTCGCCGCGGTATTTGGCCACGGTCCTGCGAGCGAGCGACACGCCCTTGGATGCGAGGAGCTCGACGATCTTCTGGTCGGAAAGACCGCCCCCTCCTCCCTCCTGCCCGATGATCTCCCGGATGATCTCCTTGACCCCCTCCTTCGAGAATCGCGTGCTCGTGGAGCCCGTGCCCGCGACCGAATTGGAAAAGAAATGCTTCAAGCTGAAGATACCCCATTCCGTCTGCATATACTTCGACGATGTGATGCGCGATACGGTGGCCTCGTGGACACCGACCTCCCCTGCCACGTCCTTCAGGGTGAGGGGCCGCATGTACTTCGGGCCCTTGAGGAAGAACTCCCTCTGGAAGTCCACGATGGCGCGGCAGACCTTCAGAAGGGTCTCGTTCCTCTGGCCAATGGTGCGGATGAACCACCGCGCATCCTGGAGATTCTGGGAGATGAACTGCCGCGTTTTCGGGTCCTTCGTCTCCCCCTTGCGGCGCGCCATGGATTCGAAGAGCGGGTTGATGCCCAGAACGGGGATCATCTCGTCGTTCAGAATGATGATGAACTCCCCGTCTTGAAGGATGACCTGCACGTCGGGGAGCACGTAGCGCACGACGTCCCGGGAGAAGTTTCTCCCCGGCAGCGGGTCCAGCGTGCGCACGAAGGCCATGATCTCCCTGAGCTGAGCCTCGGAGATCCGCATCCCCTTCTCGATCTCCCGCAAATGCTGCTTCTGCAGCGCGTCCAGCCAGCTCTCCACGAGCACGGCTGCCTGGGGATGCGGTGCCGGGTGGTGGCTGATCTGGACGAGCAGGCTCTCCCTCACGTCCTTCACGCACGTGCCGACGGGATCGAACCCCTGGACGAGGTCGAGCACGCGGGGGAGCAGCTCCCTGTCAGCTTTTTCCGTAACCAGTAGCTCCAAGGGCTCATTGTGGAAGCCGTTCTCGTCGAGGTTGCGGATGAGGAGCTCGCCGATGCGGATCCATTCCTCGGCCACAGGCTGCAGGGCGAGCTGGGCCAGGAGGTGGTCCTGCAGGCTTTCCGGCTGGGAGAGCGCTCCTTCGATGAACTGGCGCCGGGCGTCGCTTGCCGCGTCCCCGTCGGCCCGGGAATACCCCGTATCGGAGGAGTGGTCGAACCATTCACCTTCCGCATCCGGGCTTTCCCGCGGGGGAAGCTGGTCGAGGGACACGGTGGACGTGTCCTCCTCCATGACCTGGAGGGCGGGGTTCTTTTCCAGCTCCTCTTCGATGGTAACTTTCAGGTCCTGCAGGGGCAGAGCCATCAACCGCACAGCCTGGAAGAGCTGCGGGGTCATTTTGAGCTTCTGAACCTGTCTCAGGACCGGTCTCTGTGACTGCACGAGGCCTCCACGGAGAGTGTGAGGCACGGCCGGGTGCTTTGTCAACTTTGGAGTTATGGGGGCGCCGTCACCCTGGCAACCCCAGGACCACCCGGCAATGCACGTAGGCCAAGTCTGCGTGGTCCTGGGGCCCCTACAGCTCGAACTCATGCCCCAGGTAGATGGAACGGGCGAGCTCGCTGGCGAGGAGCTCCTCCCGGGAACCGCTCACCAGGATCTCCCCCTTGTTGATGATGTGGGAGCGATGGGTGATCTGCAGCGTATCGCGCACGTTATGGTCGGTGATGAGGATGCCGATTCCCCGCCGGGAGAGGTCCTGCACGATACCCTTCAGCTCCGAGACGGTGATGGGATCGATGCCGGCGAAAGGCTCGTCCAGGAGGAGGAACTTCGGCTCGATGGCGAGGGATCGGGCGATTTCCGTCCTCCTGCGCTCTCCGCCGGAGAGCGTGTACGCCTTCTGCTTCCGAAGTGAGGTGATTCCCAGGTCATCGAGGAGCTGGTCGAGGAGGAGGCGCTTCTCCTTGTGGGAGAGGGTGTTCCGCGTCTCGATGATCGCAAACACGTTGTCTTCCACCGAAAGTTTTCGGAAGATCGACGGTTCCTGGGGGAGGTAGGAGATGCCGAGGCGTGCCCTGCGGTACATCTGCAGCGTCGTGACATCCTGGCCGTTCAGCCAGATTTTCCCCTCCGTGGGGCGGATGAACCCTACCACCATATAGAAGACCGTTGTTTTGCCCGCGCCGTTGGGGCCGAGGAGGCCGACGACCTCACCGCTGTCCATGCTGAAGGTGACGTCCCGCACGGCAGGTGTGTGGCCATAGCTTTTTGCAAGCCCTTCGAGAAAAAGCGTACCGTTACTTCCCACCGGATCCTCCCTGAGGTGCCGCAGGCTGCTGCAGGGGTTGCGCGGGAGTCCCCGCGGGAGTCGTGAGGCCCCCGGGCGGTTGCGCCGGGGGGCCCGCGGTCCCTGTGGCCGGCGCGGCAGATCCCTTGGTCGTGTCGGAGGCAGGCTCCTTGGATGCGCTCTTGTCGATGATGGACCCGGTCACGTCGCCTTCGAGGCTGATTTCCTCCGTGTCGAGGTTGATCGTGATGCGCGACGCCTGATAGACGTCGCGGCCCTTGGAGACCCATGGCATGCCGGAGAGCTCGAGGATCTTCGTGTCGCGGAGGTACCGGGCGAACTCCGCCCTGCAGACGATGTCCTTTTTGAAGATACGGACGCCGATCTGGATGATCGTGATCTTCGGCGTGTCCCTGTCCTCGATGAACCCGCCCTTGACGGTCATCTCGTTCTTCAGATCAGCCATCACCGCATTGCCCCTGACCCGGGAGATCTTCTGGTCCCGGTCGTAGAACAGGTCCTGGCTGGTGAGGTCGATCCCGCGCTTGGTGTCCACGACGTGCACATTGCCGTGGCATTGAGCGTAGATGAAGTCCTTGCCGAACAGCTCGATCTGGTCCGCGGTGATGCGGAGGTCCGCGGATTCCACTCTCGCATGGCCCGAGAGCAGCGCGTGCTGGCTGCCCTCCGCCGTGGTCATGGTCGTGGTGTCGCTCGAGAAATTGAAGGTGTCCGCGGGGAGGAAGGAGGGGAGAAGGAGAAGACTGATGAGGATCGCACTGCGTCGGAGCCTCATGGGGCTACTTCTTCTCCTCTGTCGAGACGTAGACGCCCTGGACAGGCCCTGTGAAGACGAGCTCCCGCCTGCGGAAATCCCCCTGGAATCCCTTTCCGGAAACGAGCGTACCGTCATCCTTGTGGATGACCACCTCTTCGTCAACGGGAGCAGTGAGCCTTTTCGTCTTGTTCTCCCACGAGAGGCTCTCCGCCGTCACGTCCCCCTTCTCCGATGCCGAGTGAACGTGGACCCCGCCCGAGATCTCCGCGTTATCCGTGTCGGAGTGGTACACGACACGCCGTGCGCGCCCTTCGGTAGCCGCGCCCCCCGCGTCGTCGTACTCGACGAACTTCGCGTCGCTGAGGATGGTCTGGTTCTTGGCGTTGTAGGTCTCCGCCCGAGCCGCCTCGAGCTGGAGGGAGAGCCGTCCACCCTTGTGCACCCTGTGCACGACATTGACGGCGATCGTATCGGGGATGCCGGCGGAGGCGTTGTCCTCCGCCGTTATCTCCTCGTAGTCGAGGCTGCATCCCGCGATGAGTGCAATGGCGGCGAGCACCGCCACGTGCCTCAGGCGCGGGCGCCTGCGGCCTTTTCCTGCGCTGCGAGGCATGCCGTAATGAAGTGAGCGAAGAGCGGGCTCGGGGCGAGCGGCTTCGACTTGAACTCGGGATGGAACTGGACCCCCACGCCCCAGGGATGGTCGGACCATTCGACGGATTCGACGAGGGTGGCATCGGGGGTGAGCCCACTCACGATCAGCCCCGCGTCTTCCAGCGCTTTACGGTACTGATTTGAAACCTCGTAGCGGTGGCGGTGGCGCTCGGAGATCACCTCGGCGCCGTACGCCTCGTGGATGCGCGTCCCCGTCTTGAGGTGCGTATCGCTCTTTCCCAGGCGCATCGTGCCGCCGTACGCCTTGATGTCCACCTGCTCCTCGAGGAGGCTCACGACGGGGTTCTTCGTCTGCGGAACGAACTCCGTGGAATCCGCGTCCTTCAGGCCGAGGAGGTACCGCGCATACTCTATGACCATGATCTGCATGCCGAGGCAGATGCCGAGGTAGGGCATCTTCTTCTCCCGCGCGTAGTGGGCGGACCGCACCATGCCTTCGATGCCGCGCAGGCCGAATCCGCCGGGAACGAGGATGCCGTCGCAATCGGCGAACGTGGCGGCGAGGTCCCGGCCGTCCTCCAGCTCTTCACTCTCGAACTTCACGAGCTGAACGCGCGCCGTGTTGGCGATCCCGCCGTGGAACAGCGACTCGTAAATGGAGATGTACGAATCGTGGAGGCCCGTGTACTTCCCGACGACTGCGATGCGCGCCGTGCGCTTTGCGCTGCTGAAATGGTCGGAGACCTTCTTCCAGCCGTCACGGATGGGTACTTTCTCGGGCAGACCGAGCTTCTTGATGATCGTCGTGTCCACGTTCTGCTCGACGAAGGTGAGCGGAATGTCGTAGATCGTCGTGCGCACGTCCATGGCCGATATCACCGCGTCCTTCTCCACGTTGGTGAACAGGGCGATCTTGCGGCGCAGGTCCTCGTCCAGGGGATTGGAAGAGCGGCAGAGCAAAAGGTCGGGCTGGATCCCGATCTCCCGCAGCTCGCGCACCGAATGCTGCGTCGGCTTGCTCTTCGGCTCCCCCCAGTAGACCTGGGGAACGAGGGTGAGGTGGATGAACAGGACGTTTTCCTTGCCGAGGTCATGGATGAACTGACGCGCGGCCTCCAGGAACGGCACCGATTCGATGTCGCCCACGGTACCGCCCACTTCCACCAGCGTGACGTCGACGCCGGGCTGCTCGCCGACGCGGCAGATCCTCGCCTTGATCTCGTCGGTGATGTGGGGAATGACCTGCACCGTCCGCCCGAGGAACCGTCCCTCCCGCTCCTTGGTGATGACGGCCTGGTAGACCTGTCCCGTGGTGATCGAATTGTCCCTTCCGATGGGGGAGGAGGTGAACCGGCTGTAGTTGCCGAGATCGAGGTCCGTTTCCGCGCCGTCGTCGGTGACGTAGACCTCGCCGTGCTGGTAGGGGTTCATCGTCCCGGCATCAACGTTGATGTACGGGTCGATTTTTATCATGCGGATGTTGAAGCCCCTGTTCTCGAGGAGGCTGCCGATGGACGCGGAAGCTACACCTTTTCCAAGCCCAGAGCAGACGCCGCCCGTGACGAAAATGTATTTGCTCATGGGGACTGGATTATAGCAAGGAATCACGATCGCCTCAACGGAGGGACCTGAGCGATCGGCAATTCCGCGTTTGCGTCTCAGAAGTGCCGCCATGGATCGCGGAGCTTGTCCCTGCATGCTATACTCCGCCGCATGGACAATGTGGCGGGCAAACATGTTCGTCGACAGCTCCCCCTGCCCCTCCTCCTGACCATCGTGATCGGGGCGGCCGTCACCCTCGTGGCATTCCTCGTGTTCCTTGGCCAGGAGAACGCGCGGCTGCGGGCGGATTTCCAGAACCTCGCCGGTGACAGGGCGCAGGCCGTGCGGGCCGCCCTTGCCGAGGATGCGGTGGAGCTCGAGCTGATCGCCGACTATGTCGCATCGTCGGCCGAGCTCGGTCGCGGCGAGCTGGGGCCTTTCGTGCGGGAGTTCGTCAGGCTCGTGAGGCACATCCCCCTGCGTGAAGAAGACACTCAGGTCGTCGCCTTCATCAGCTCTCTTCCCGCGGAGGAGAGGGCCTCCTTCGAGGCGCTCATGCGGAAGAACATCGACCCGGGCTTCACTCTGCGCGAGGCCGGACCGGAAGGCCTGCTGAGGGCGGCTGGCAGCAGGCCCCTCTACTACCCCGTCACGAACATGGAGCCCGTGGAATACAGCGGAAGCGTTCTCGGGCTTGATGCCGCCTCGGTCCCGCAGTTGCGTACGGCGATCGAGCACGCGGTGGCAAGCGGAAAGCTGACCACAAGCGCTGCCGTGAATCTGCCGCTGTCCGCCTCGGGCGCGCCCGTTGTCTGGAGCTTCATGGCGGTCTATCGCGGGGCCTACTCCTCCGCACCGCAGACAACGCGTACCGGGCTCATGGGCCTCTGCTCACTCGCTTTCCGCGTCGACCAGCTGGTGGAGCTCTCCCTGAAGGACCTGAGCCCCGCGGGAATCGATCTCGAGCTGCTCGACCCGGCTGCCCCCCAGGGCCAGCGGTCCCTCTACTACCACCATTCCCGGGCCCCGGGTTATGTCGCGTCGAGCGTGCTGAAAACGGGCATGACGTTTCGCACGCCTATCGATGCGGGGGAGCGGCAGTGGACGTTTGTTGCATATCCGACGACACGGTTCATCGCGCAACACCGCTCGTGGCAGTCCTGGACTATCCTCGGGGGCGGTCTTCTGCTCACGGCGCTTTCAGCGTTCATTCTCCTGGCCCGGCTGCGGCGGACACGCCAGATCGAGGCGCAGGTGGGGGAACGGACGCAGGAGCTCGCGGACGAGATTTCCAAGCACGAATCGCTGGAGAGGGTCATCGCCGAATCCCGTACGACGCTGACGGCGCAGGTCGCGCAGCTCAATGCAAAAAACCAGCAGATCCAGCTCCTCAACGAGGCGGGCGATGCCCTGCAGTCCTGCCTGACCGCCGATGAGGCCTATGCGACAGTGTCGCGCCACGCGCCGCGTCTGCTCCCCGGCACCGCGGGAACGCTTTTCATCAACGATCCCCTGAAGGGTCTGTTTTTTCCCGTTGCCCCGTGGGGAGAGCCGGCGGTCGGGGACCCTGCGTTCAAGGCCGAGGATTGCTGGGCGCTGCGCAGGGGCAAGCCGCACGAGGTATCGCGCTCATCGGCCAATCTTCCCTGCCCCCATGCAGAGGGAAGCCCGCAGGGGCCCTCCCTCTGCATCCCGCTGGCGGCGATCGGAAAGACGATCGGGCTGCTCCACGTCAGGGGGGACATCGAGCAGGTGGGCGCATTTGCAGCCTCCGTTGCGGAGCACATCGGTCTTGCTCTTTCCAACCTCATGCTGAGGAGCGACCTCCGCCAGCTCTCCATCCACGATCCGCTGACGGGACTGTACAATCGCCGCTACATGGAGGAAACGCTGGAGACCGAGCTCCGCCGCGCCGAGCGCAAGGAGCACCCCATCGGCATCATCATGATCGACATCGACCATTTCAAGGCGTTCAACGACGGGTTCGGACACGCGGCGGGCGACCAGATGCTGCGCGCCATCGGCTCCCTTGTGCAGACCAACCTCCGCGCTGGGGACATCGCGTGCCGCTACGGCGGGGAGGAGCTCGTGCTCATCCTGCCGGAAGCCGGTGTGGAGGCGGCGGCGCATCGGGCGGAAGACCTGCGTACACGCGCGAAGTCACTCGACGTGAAGCACCTGGAAAAGCCGCTCGGCCCTGTGACGATCTCACTGGGGGTGGCCGTGTACCCCGGCAACGGGCGCACACGCGACGAGCTCTTTGCCGCTGCCGATGCCTCGCTGTACAAGGCGAAGCAGGAGGGCAGGGATCGCGTGGTTGTTGCCGAGGGGGTCGGGTCGGTGAAAGTGCCCGAAGGCTAATCTTCGATGACGGTGATCCGCTTTTTCATGTCCCAGCGGACGAAAGTGCTCAGAGCCTCGATCTGCGATCTGTTGACGTAGTAGATCCTGCCGTCGTACTTCACGAGTCCGCCGTCGTAGTTGGCGAATTGAACCTTGTAGGAGAGGGTACCCAGGAAGACGGCTCTATCCCAGTAGGGGCAGGCCTTGAGTTGGGGGATCCTGCGCAGATTACTTGCCTTGATGGATTCCTTGGAAACGGAGTTGCGGAGCACGTCCTGCCACTTCATCCTTGGACATCAGTGTATCCTGTGGTGAGGGTTCCATCAATCGGCGGATCGTTAGGGGGGTCGTCATTCCGCAGGCGGCACGTCCTGTTCCTTGGCGGCAGGGGGCGGCGGCGCGCAGGGGATCCGCAATCGTTCGATGGACGTGGACTTCCCGTCGTCACCTATCTCGACGATCACGGCCTGCAGCTCCAGGCCGGCCCACGCCTCCTTGGAGTACTCGTGGATCAACGTTGTGAGCTTCCGTATCTCGATTTCAGGATCCAGACCCCCCACGGACAGGAGGCTCCCGGTTCTGCCTGCGTCGGTGAGGACCGCCGTGCCTCCGGGCAGGACGCGCTCGTCCGCGGTCATGCCTTTCGTGTGCGTTCCGATGACGGCGGACACCTTGCCGTCCGCTATGGCGAACATCGTGGCCTTCTCCGCGGTGGTGACCGCGTGGAAGTCGACGAGGATGGCGTTCGTCTCAGGGGTGATCGCCTCCAGGAGCTTGGGCAGCAGGCTGAAGGGGTTCTTCAGGTGGATCCGCTTGAAAACGGCAGTGCCGAGGAGGCTGATGACGGCGATCTTGCGGCCGTTCTTCTCGAACACCATGAACCCGCGCCCGGGGTTGCGCGGCGGATAGTTGGCCGGTCTGATCATGTACGGCGAGCGGTTGAAGTGCTCGACGATGTCCTTCTTGTAGTAGCTGCATTCACCGGTGGTGATCGCATCGATGCCCAGCTTGTGCAGGTACACGGCGTGGTTCTTCCCGATCCCGAACCCTCCCGTGGCCCCTTCACCGTCGGCGATCACGAAATCGATGCGGTGCTCTTCCCTGATCCTGGGGAGGAGCTCCTTCACGACCCAGACGCCGGACTTGCCGACGATCTCCCCGATGAAGAGGATTCGCACTGCTGCCATGCTACGAGGATACCGGCCGGGGGCAAGCTTGACAAGTTCGGCATGAGTTTGCTACGTTGATTCAGAGCCCGGATGGTGAAATTTGGTAGACACGCTAGATTCAGGGTCTAGTGCTCGCAAGGGCATGGAGGTTCAAGTCCTCTTCCGGGCAAGAATTAGAGACAGGCTCCCTGAAAGAAGCTCTTTGGGTACGTCTATGGGTACCTTTACGAGCTAAAAGGCCGCTGAAAGGGGGAGGCTATGCCGAGGCATACCGGACCGTTTCAGCTCATTTTTAGGGAGGACCGAGGACTCTACTACGCCCGATTTCGGGGCGATGATGAAGAGCTTCTCCCTTGGCGCAGTACAGGGCTCGTGAGCAAGACCGCAGCCCGGGCCTGGGCGCAGAAAGAAATCAAGAAAGGCACCGTCACTTCTACCCGCGCAACCTTCGCCAAGTACGCAGAGGATTGGTGGACTACCGATCACCCCTACGTACAGGGAAGGCTTGCTCGGGGTCACAAGCTCACTGCAACATACCTCGTGGTGATGCGCGGACACCTTGCAAACCACGTGCTTCCGTACTTCGAGGACAAGCGGCTCGCTCAGATCACTACCCAGCAGATCGAGAGCTGGCTTCTCACGATGCGCAAGGAAAAGCTCTCCCCGGCGACTATCAATCACGCGCTGCGCTGTCTCAAGATCATCCTCAAGGAAGCAGCGCGGCACGGCGCCATTGCCCGGGACCCTTCAACGTTCATCACTGGCCTGGCCGAGCGACAAGCCGAGCGCGGTATCCTCAACGGCGCAGAGATACGAGCGTTGTTCGACGAGAAGAAGCTCGCCAAGGTGTGGGGAGGGGATCGCAAGCACTACACACTGAATTTGCTTGCAGCGTCCACAGGGATGCGCATGGGCGAGTTACAGGCCCTACCTGTTGGCGCAGTCCATGAGAACTACATCGCCGTCTATCAGAGCTGGGAGCGGCGCGAAGGAATTAAGCAGGGAACGAAGACGGGCCCGGGTCGGCCTGTTCCGCTGCCCTCCGTCACTGCTCGATACTTGCACGAGCTGATCGCGTCTTCACCCTACCAGGAGAGCGACGATCTTGTATTCTACGGCAAGGACCGAAAGACTCCGCTCTCGCCCCGGCTTATTCTGAATGGATTCTACGGCGCGCTCGATCAGATCGACATCGACGAGGACAAGCGGCAGGAACGCAGGATCACGTTCCACTCGCACCGTCACTTCCTCAACACCGCACTAAGGGTGGCCCGGGTCCCCGATCATCTCGTGCAGAGGGTGACCGGACACGCCACGCAGGAAATGACGGAGCACTACTCACACTTCGCGCTTGAGGACTTCCGCGACGTGATGAAGGTGCAGGAAAGGCTACTCGGATGATTTGGGACCCCTCAAAATGGGACGAGGCCTATAGGGCACAGTGGGGCCCACTCTACTTCAATTTTGAGGAGCTTGAGAAGAAAGCGAAGCGGTCGTTTTCCCCTGATCAGCGGGATGCGATTGTCTCTGCCGCTCGTGAGTTCATCGGTCATGTCTATGAGAACCCGGACCCCGAAACGGCACTAGGCGCAAAGGACAAGCGTCGGTTGTGCGCATCTATTTGCAGTGCATTTCGTCGATCTGCCAAACGCCGTAACTTGGAGCCCATGCGCCAAGTGCTAGAATTGGCCCAACGCCGAGGGCTAGAGTTCAAATATGGCCTAGTCTACCGGAACCTTAAGCGGATTCGTGAGGGCCGCGTTTCCAAAGAACTGCTCAAAGAGCTGGTCATAGCTGCCGACAGACTAAGCCAAGTGCAATTCCCCCACACCCGCCGACACTATCTCGGATTCATGCACGCGGCGGCGTACCTATACTCCATCTACCGCGAGGCCGGCGGAACAAGACGTTATGGGGATCGAGGTCTACGTGTGCGACTGCGCCGTCAAGGAGACAACTATGTCTATGAAGTTAGAGAGCGGTTCATAGGTGACGCGCTTGACTTCATCGAGGCGGTTTTCGATCAGCTTGCTTGGAACATAGTTGATGACTACCGAGAAGCTTTCAGAAATAACCTCCCACCGAAGCAGACTTTCCGCCAAACAATAGTCAGGGCGATAGACAGGTACGCGCCGAGCCATGAAGTCGAAGAGCAAGCACAAGGACCAATATAAAACCGTGCCCATCTTTTGGGTTAACCCCGCCTATCATAGCGCGTAGTAGCCTTTGCCCATGGAGGTATCCATGGAGCAATTGATTGACATCAAATCCGCAGCCGGGCTGCTCGGCTTGCGTGAGCCCACGATAAGAAAATACGTGATGCTCAGAATCCTTCCCTACCGCAAGCATGGGACCAGGGTTGTCTTTTCGCCGAGCGAGTTGCAGAGCTGGTCAGACGCACGGCGTGTTCCGACGCTTGATGAGGCGAAGTCCACCAAGCAGCACCGCCAATCAGCGCAGGCCAGTGCGTGACTTGAGGTCCCGGTGTGCATTCGATCATCCGAGTCGAGCATGACAAAGACAAACCGTACCTCGTCGTCTCGAAAGAGACAGTCCGTGATCATGCTGTTTGCTGGGAAGCGCGAGGTTTTCTCATGTTCCTGCTCGCCAAGCCGGATGATTGGCAGATGCGACCGGAACAACTGGCAGAAGAATGCGGATCGAGCCGTTCGACGGTGTATCGGCTTCTCGCCAAGCTCATCAAGGCCGGCTACGTTCGACGAGACGATATCCGTAGGCGCAAACCTGACGGGACCTTCGACTCGGCCGCGCTCTACACAGTGTTCGAAGACCGCAAGGTGGCGGAGTTGTATGGCGAGAAGATTCCATTCTAACCGCCTTTTAATTCTGAGACGTGGAACCGCATACCGAATCCTGACACGCGGAACGCTCATAGAACTGAGAGAAGAGTAGCTATGAAGGGGGAGCTAGAGACTAGAAGACTAGAAGAGAGTCAGGAGGAAGGGAGGAAGGCAGACAACGAGAGGCCTAGTTCCGGGAAGAGAGGGTACACGAGAGCGTGGCAAAGGATTCGAGAGCAAGTGCTGAGGGAGGCCGGGATTCCGGAAAGCCAATGGTCGGAGTGGGATGTCGATCACGAGCCAAGGTATCCGACTCTTGGGCCCGATCATTCGCTCTATCAGCTAACCCCCGTTCTGAGGCCGCATCACTCGTCGAAGACAATCCGGGAGACTCACGCAGGCGTGAAGGCAGCATGGCGGATGATGCAACCGAGGCCGGGCGAACTATTCGGTGAGGGCGTATACCAGCAACACCGAGCGATGCGCTGGGAAGATTGGCAGTGAAACACGAGAAGGGCCGCGCGTCTGCGCGGAGAAAGGAGTTAACATGGATTTCGAGAGACTTACACTTGAGGAGATAGCGGTTGTCGATCCTATCGAGCAATGTCTCCTGCTGCGGAGGAGGAGAGACGCGGAAAAGTTTGAGATCGTCAAGCGCGGACTCAATACGGCAGACGCGATCTGGTTCCTCTTCAACGCGCTGCGGGACCGAATCGTAACGCAGGGGCAAGAGATTGCCGAGCTGCGCGGACGGCTCGAAAAGCCGGAGGGCGCGAAGGCGAAGAAAGGGAGGAAGGCATGAACAGCGGCAGCGACGTTTGGCACAATGTTGTAGCGGCTCGAAACGAAGCTGCGGCCCAGGCCCGCACTCTACGGGAAGAGAAGCGAGCAGCGGCAGTAGAACGTGCGAAGGCACCGACCGACATAGATATCCTGTCTCGTGATTTTCACACAACGTCCATCGAGGCCCGCGAGGAAAAGCCGATGCGAGGCTGCGCCGTACCGCGCGCTCTTCCTAACTGGGCCCAGGATGCTATTAACGCCCGACCTCCCGGCGATCCCCTCCGAGCGGCGCGGGATCGTGGAGATATCAAGTACGATGTCCGGTCAGGGGCCTGGAAGGTCTACGGCCCCGGGATCGCGACGACACCGGCAAAAGAGGCGACTGCGGATCATCACTTCGCCCCGGGGTTTTTCACTGGAACGGCCAGACGCGAGCGGGAAAGGCAGGCGCGATGAGCTTCCCAATGAATGTTACTCTGTTCTCGCCTCAGAACCCGGCTACCTTGCCACCGTTCACTATCTGGCTAGCGGCTGCGAACGCTTGGAAGATAGTCCCGGCCGATGGGATTTACGCGCCACCTGGGGACGTTCTGTACTTTTTCGGAGGAGCGAACAATCCCTACAGCGCGACTAGCCAGAACATCACAGCGGCGAATTTTTCGCTCAGCGCTTCCCCGACGGGCTCACTGGTTGGAATGCCACTGCGTATTCTCTGGGATTCCCAGGCCTACCAGATAGGAGACGGCCGGAAAAGCGGCACCGTGTACGCTCCCCCAGGGGCGAGCGGTCTGCCAGGAGCTTATGCGACGTATGCGTCGATCACGATCCCCGCGGGAGAACTGCTACTCCTGGCGAGCTGGGGAATGAACACGCCCTGCACGCAGGCTTTCGTCGCACCGATTGCCTACGTGCGGCGGATGAATTGGAATGTTCAAAGTCTCGGAGGATGAAAGGGAGTAAGTAATGCCAGCATACACGGGAACGACAATTCTCAACGTGGGACAGCCCGGGATCTCCGTCCCGGTCCTGAACCCGATCCTGACGGTGCCGCCGGGGATGCAATTCAACCTGGTGGGCTTTCAGTTCACCAACTCAAGCGCGGTGGTTCAGACCATCTCGGTATTCCGGGACAGCCTCAGTTCCGCGCCACTGTTCACGGTGGCAGTCGGGGCGGGGGCGAGCGTTTTGCAGGCCAGCACGCAAGTGCTGAGCCCAGGGGAAACACTCTACGCGGTGCCCGCGGCAGTCTCCGGCTACTATTCGATCACCACGGAGATCGACGGCTACATTGCAATGCTGTGAGCACGAAGCAAGCAACGGCCGGGACGGACTCGCGAATCGCCCGGGCCATAACACGAGCTCTGGACTCGGCAGCGGACAGTAGCCCGGCACCCGAGCGCTTCTATGCTCAGCTCTCATGGGAAGGGTACAGCATGCGTGCTGAGAAGCGAATCCGCAAGAACATGTCCCGGGTGCTCTGGTTGTGCTTCAACGGCTACACGCTTCCTGATGTAGCAAGGCTCCCAGGATACCCGGGACTCCGTACCATGCGCACGTGGTGCAGGGAGAACCTCAACGGATTCGGCCGAATGTACCACCTACTCATGAGAGAGCGTGCAATCGACAGGATACAGGCAGGAGTAATGGCCGATTACAGGCAGATACGGGCCAAGGTAGAGCGCAAGAACCGGACAAAGGAGCGGATAGAATAATGGCACCCGCGAAGCGTTCAAAGCGTCGAAAATCTCTGGTTCGGTTCACTGACGAGCAGCGCAAGGAGCTTTTCGCTCTGGCACGGCAGGGCTGGAAGGAGAAACCGGAAACGGGCTACTCCATCCGGCAGCTTGCGGCAGCGGTCGGGGTTTCAAAGTCAACGCTGTCCGACTGGGTGCTAGGGCCGTTGGGGGAAGAGCTCAAGGCGGCTCTCAAGGAACAGGCTCCGACGAGGCCAGTGTTTCGCAACCGCGTGGCTCCCGCTACGGAAGAGGAACCCGTTGCCGACCAGGGCGACCAGGGCACGGAGATCGAAGAGGCTCCGGCTACACGCCGCTACGAAAGCGAAACGATTCGCGATTACCATCCCGAGTGGCAATTCGGTGGGGTGATCTCCGACAGGGGAAGGCCGGACTCTCCCGGGGTGCCCGGGACAGATATTCGGTACTCCGTAAACGGGATGCCGCTCTGCGCTCGGTGCAACGAACCCCTTCCGGGCAGCGCCAGGGACGCCATGTTCAGCCTGGACGTGGACGGGAAACGAAGGCCGTGTTGCTCCGCGTGCAAGCGGAAAGGCGAGACGCTTTACACTTGGCCTGCTATGCCAGGGGAAGTCCTTCACGTTCCCAGCCGCAAGCGCTGAAGAATGCCCCCTCTCGCAGAGCTTGAATCGAAGCGCTATCGCTCCGATTTCCGAGGCCTGCCCGCTTTGCGCGCTTCCCTGGGGGTATTGCGTACTCTTGTGACATCGGCCGCCGTGAGAAACCACCGGTCTCCCAGCTTGAGTCCGATATCGCCTCGAAGGCAGTATTTTCGCAAAGTCACTGCCGCCACGGGGAGATCACGGGCCGCCTGTTCCAAGGTCAGGAGCTTTTCCATAGAATTTATCGTAGCGCAATCGCTACGATTAGTCAAGCTCGGACAGCGTGCGCACCATTCCCAGCCGCAAGCGCTGAGCCCTCAGACCCATCGCCCTATCCTGGGTTGGTATTATGGCTTGTACAGAGTCTCGGCACTTCCATAGGGCGCGCCGGCATACGTTTCCGTCCAAATGATTGTCACTGTCCCTGGAGGCGCAAGTCCTGAGGCCGCAGGGCCGCCATACGTGAAGGTGTACACAAACTGGTTCTGGCCCTGAATCATCGTGTAGGTTGTAGCTGTCGATTGGTCAGTAGTCTCGTTACCGTTCGTCTTCCAGTCGATCAGTTGGTCTCCGCTTGTTGCGTACTTGATTGACACCACGTCATTCGCGCTGAACGTCCACTGATCGATAAGCGACCCGGGGGGATATGACCAACCTGTAGCCCATCCGATGACATTTTGTTTTGAGTACTCCCACGTCCCCTGTATCCAGGAAGGCGGCGCCAGATTGTTGCCCGTTGTAGTCGGTGCGGCGTTAGGGCAACTTGAAAGGACGAGTAGCAACGTTAAGAGAACAGCTCCGGTTAGTCCCTTCATCCGCTCCCCCCTTGAATTGGCTGGTTGCGTTGAGTGTAGCACACCCGCAAATAGCCCTCCCAGACACGCATGGCGGGGCAAGGTGAGGTTTTCCAGACCTCTGCCGTATGATTCCACGTCCGAGCCGTTCGTAGAGGTACCCATTGCTTTTTCGATGTACCAGGAAACCCAATAAAAAAGGCCCTACTTGGTGCAGACACTTTAGGGTACTTCTATGGGTACCGCTAAAATGTAAATGTCGGGAAACGTGAGTATTCACGAGTATTGACAAAACGCCGTAAAAAGCAGACAATTATCTCTGTCAGTATGCAGCGGTCAATGACGATCAGGAAGCCTGTATTACATTCAGGGTCTAGTGCTCGCAAGGGCATGGAGGTTCAAGTCCTCTTCCGGGCAAACCTTCGTTCTTCTTCCTAATGGATTCGCAGAGTCACTCTTAGAACGACCCCTTCTAACACCTTTCTCGGGGGTACCAAAATGGAACCTTGCCACCAGCAATAAGCGGGCTGCCGAGAGTCCCCCCCGACAGCCCCGATGCTCTCTCACGATCCCAGCGCAGGACGTTAGGTACTACTTCCTACTTCTGCCTGCGATCCTGTCTCCTTTAGGGACACTTCCGGCCCTGATTTTTTGCGCATTGTCAAGAACAGCGTGGGGATTGCGGCAACCACGGTAAAACCAATTGCCCACCAGAAAGTGACGTTGAAGGAATGAGCAACCGCATGAAGATCGGAGACGGCGTGGCCCGCCGTCTGGCGCTGGAGGACAGTCGCAAGAATGGCCGACCCGAAAGCCCCGCCGATGGTCTGAAAAATCCTCGTGGCAGTGCTCGCATGGGGGACCTGCTCTCTTGGAAGTCCGACATAAGCGGATGTCATGATGGCGATCAGCAAGCCGCCCAGCCCGGCCCCTCTGATCATCAGAGCGGCAGCCAGAACGATCAAATTCGTATCCGTACCTGCAAAAGCAAACGGCAACGTACCAATCGCAATAGCAGCGAGGCTTAAAAGCACAATAGTGCGCGAGCCGTCACGGTCGGCCGCTTTGGCGGCCCAGCTTCTGGTGAGCAGCATACCGATCCCTTGCGGAAGCAGCCACAATCCCGCATACAGGGCGCTTGCACC
>PLNO01000221.1 GCA_003141795.1 Spirochaetaceae bacterium
CTTCGTGGGCGGGATGATCCCGTTGGTCCCGACGATCGGCTCGATCATGATGGCGGCAACCGACTTCGGGTTGTCGTACATGAGCTGCTCTTTCAGCACGGCCAGGGTCTTCTCCCCGCACTCCTCCTCGTCCCGGGAGCCGAAGGGGCAGCGATACGGGTAGGGCCCGAAAAAGTGAACGACCCCGGGGATGCCCGGTTCCGCGGGCCAGCGGCGGGGATCTCCCGTGGCGGTGATCGCGCCTGCCGTGGCGCCGTGATAGCTCTTCCACGCGGCGTAAATCTTCTGCCTGCCGGTGAACCAGCGGGCGGACTTCATGGCGTTCTCATTCGCTTCCGCTCCGCCGTTGGTGAACATCACGTAGTCGAGGTCTCCCGGGGTGACCTCGGCCACCATCGCCGCCAGCTTCGCCTTGGGCTCAGTGCCGAACCCCGGCGACACGAAGCAGAGCTTGTCCATCTGCGCCTTCATCGCGTCCAGGACGTGCTTGTTCCCGTGGCCGATGTTGATGTTGAGGAGGCCGGCGCAACCGTCGACGATGCGCCGCCCCTCCGTATCGTACATGTAGATGCCTTCCGCATGGTCGATCACCGTGGGAAGCCAGCCGCCCTGGGCCTTCCAACTGTAGATGACGTGCTCGCGGTCGAGCTTCTGCAATTCTTCGGTCTTCATTGTTCCTCCTGCTGTGGGCGATGGTTAAAACGCCGCGAGCGGCTCCCGCTTCACGAAACGTCCCCTCCCCGGCTCTCCGACGAACTTCATCCTATCCACCGACCATTCGGCGACGCGCTTGCCCCGGGAATACACGACGTCCGGCATGCCCGTCATCTCACAGCCCTCCCACGGGGTGTAGTCCACGTTCTGGTGGAGCTTCCCCTGCGTAATGGTGAACTTCCGCTTCGGATCGAAGACGACGATGTCGGCGTCCTTCCCCGGCGCGATGGCTCCCTTGTCCTTGAGCCCGAACATGCGCGCCGTTGCCGTGGAGGTCACGTCCACCATGCGCTCAAGCGTGATGCGGCCCTTCACCACCCCTTCGGTGTGGAGGAGCATGAGCATGGTTTCGATGCCGGGCGCGCCGTTGGGAATCATCCGCTGGTCGTCCTTCCCGTTCATGTCTTTCTGCCCCTTGAAGTTGAACGGACAGTGGTCGGTGCCGATGGTCTGCACGTCGCCGTCGCGCAGCCCGAGCCACAGCTCGTCCAGGCTCGCTTGAGTCCGCAGCGGCGGGGACATGACGTACTTGGCGCCGTTCCAGTCCGGCTCGTTGTAGCGTTCCTCGGTGAGCGTCAGGTACTGGGGGCAGGTCTCCGCATAGACGCGCACGCCGCGGTCCCGCGCCTGCCTGAGCTTCCACAGTCCGGAGCTCGAAGAAAGGTGTACGACATAGATCCTGCTGCCGGTGAGCTCCGCGGCCCTGGCCGCCCGATCCACCGCCTCCTCCTCCGCGATCATGGCGTGCGCCCGTGCATGGTAGATCGGCTCGCCATGTCCGGCTGCCGCGAGCTGTTCGTTCAGACGGCGGATGATGTCGAAGCTCTCCGCGTGCACCTGCACGAGGCCGCCGTACTTCTTCGTCTCCTCGAGGAGCCGGATCATCGTGTAGTCGTCGACCCTGAAGTCGTAGAACAGGAAGATCTTGAAGCTCGGCGTGCCGTAGTCGTTGATCGCCTTCTTCACCTCGTCGATCACGTCGGGGCGTGCATCGGTGACACCCGGATGGATCCCGTAGTCGACGACGGTCTTCCCGTCGGCTTTGGCCTTCTGCCGGTCCACCGCGTCGCGGAGCATCTCCCCCTTGTTCTGGAGGCTGAAGTCGACGATGGTCGTGGTCCCGCCGCACGCCGCGGCGATGGAGCCCGTCTTCCAGTCGTCGGAGGACGTGGTGCCCATGAAGGGCATGGCGATGTGCGTGTGCGGATCGATGGCGCCGGGGAGGATGTACTTGCCCGCGGCATCCACCGTCTCGTCGGCCTTCACGGTGAGCCCCGTTCCAATGGAAGAAATCTTCTCCCCCTGGACGAAGACGTCCGCCGTATAGGAACCGGAGGAGGTGACGACCAGCCCGTTTTTCAATAAGACGCTCATGACTTTCCTCCCATGACGACATTCTGCACCATGCCTGCGTCCCGGACCGGCACCTCGTGCCGCCTCCAGTCCCGCGGCATCTCCCTGAACCCGATGAGATCGGGCACGGGGCAGGTGAAGCTGCAGACCATACAGCTCAGGCATTTGTTTTCATCCAGCACCGGCCGGCGCTCCGTGGCATCCCAGGCCAGAGCCTGGCCGCCGGCATCGTGACAGACGATGTAGCACTGGCCGCAGCCCACGCACTTCGCAAGGTCGTAGGTGGCCACGCCCTGGCGGTTCAGCTCGAAATGATCCGTCGATTGCAGGTGCGGGAGGCTCGCGCCCACCAGCTCCGCCACGCGTGCGATTCCTCGGGATGCCATGTAATCGCTGAGGCCCTCGATCATATCCTCCACGATGCGGTACCCGTAGTGGATGATCCCCGTAGTGACCTGCAGGGTGCTGGCCCCCACGAGCAGGTATTCCAGCGCATCGACCCAGGTCTCGATTCCGCCCATGCCCGACAGCGGTAGGCCGAGCTCACGACACTGTGCCATCTCCGCAATGAAGTGAAGCGCAATCGGCTTGACCGCGGCGCCGGAGTAGCCGCTCATGGCCCCGATGCCAAAAACGTTGGGGCGCGGCACGAGGTCATCCAGTCCAATCCCCGAGATGGCGCGGAAGGTGTTGACGGCGGAGATGCCGTCGGCGCCGCCCTTCTTCGCGTACAGGGCGGGCTCGGTCATGTCGGTGATGTTCGGCGTCATTTTGGCGAGCACCGGTATGCGTACCGCACTCTTCACGGTCGCAGTGAACTTCTCCAACAGGTGAAACGACTGTCCCACCTTGTGGCCCGAGCCCTCCACCGTCATGTGGGGGCAGGAGAAGTTCAGCTCAAGCATGTCGGCCCCATTGTCCTCCGCGGCTTTCGCAAGAGAGGCCCACTCCTCATTTGAAAAACCCATGATGCTCGCGATGATCCTGTGATCGGGATATTTCTTTTTCAGGTAGAGGAAATCCGCCAGATTATCCTTGAGAGGACGGTCGGAGATCTGCTCCACGTTCTGGAGTCCGACGAGGCGCTTGTCCTCGTAGTTGTAGCCGTTCATGCGCGGGGACGGGTGTACGATCGGGATGCGCCCCGAGTTCAGCGTCTTGTAGCAGACCCCGGCCCAACCGTGCTCGTAGGCCCGCTCCACCATCTCCGCGCTGTTGGATACCGGCGAGGAGGAGAGGAGGAACGGGTTCCTGAAATGCACGCCGCAGAAATCCACCGACAGATCTACAGGGTTCCTTGTTGCCATGGATTTCCTCCTCAGCCCAGCGCGGCGCGGATGGCGCGCGCGGCGAGCTTCCCGTCCTGCACGGCATCGACGACCAGAGCGGGACCGCGAACGACGTCGCCGCCGGCGTAAACCGCATTCGCCATCGTCCTGCGGGTTGCCGCATCCGCCACAATAAGCCCCCGCGGATCGAGCATCGCCACCCCCGACCAGTCAGCGGCGTCGGGACGGTTGCCCACGGCCTCGATGGCGCACTGCGCTTCCAGCACCCACGCCGAATCCGCGATCTCCTCGGGCGTGCGTCGACCCGATGCGTCCGTTTCTCCGAGAGCTGTCCGTGCCAGGGACACCCCCCGGAGATTCCCCGCGGAATCCGTGAGGTACTCTTTCGGCTGGTTGAGGAGGAGGAAATGCACGCCGAGGCGCAGCGCGGGGAGGCGCTCCTCCTCTTCGGCAGGCATCTGGGCGAAGGAGCGGCGGTAGACGAGGTACGCCTCCCGGGCCCCGAGCTTCAGGGCGGATTCGGCGCAGTCCATGGCCACACTGCCGCCGCCGATGACGGCAACGACCTTGCCCTCGATCCGTGCGGAAAGCTCGGTGAAGCGCTCCTCCCGCAGCATCGACAGGAAATCAATAGAGGAGAGGACCCCCGTGATGGCGCCCGCTCCCGCGATCCTCTCGGCGCCCCACAGTCCCGTGGCGAGGAAGACGGCGCTGAACCCTTCGTCGAGGAGGCGCTGCGCCCCTTCCGCACCATTGACGCGGGCGCCGCAGCGGAAGGTGACCCCGAGGTATTTCACGTCATCGAGCTCGTGTTGCAGAAAATCCGTATCGAAGCGATAGGCGGGCACCCCGTAGCGGATGACGCCTCCCGGCTCGGCCCGCTCTTCGAACACCGTCACCTGAAAGCCTTCCTTCGCGAGCTCGGCGGCGCAGGAGAGGCCGGCCGGGCCCGAGCCGACGACGGCGACCCTCTCAGCGCGCTGCACGGGCTTCTCGAGCGCGCGAAACCCCGTCTTCCACGCATGCTCGATGAGGGCGCGCTGGATCCTGCCGATCTCGATCGGTCTGCCGATGCCCGTGGCACTGCATTCCTTCTCGCAGAGACGCTCACTCGGGCAGAGAACGCCGCACGCCCCTCCGAGGGCATTGTTGGTCTTCACCGTGCGGATGGCGCCGGTGACGTTCTTCAACCGCAGCTTGCGGATGAACGTCCCGGGATCCGTCTCAGCGGGACAGCCCCGCGAGCAGGGGGCGTCGTGGCAGAGCAGGCAGCGGTCCGCTTCCGCGATGGCCTGGGGCAGATCGAATCCTCTCTCCATGGCAAGCCTCCTCGAGCTCACAGATGGGAGAGAGCCCAGGGGATCGTCTTGTCGGCAAGCTTCGCCAGGGCAATGACGCTCGATTCCAGGTCCGACTCCTTCGTGTCCTCGATCTTGTTGTGGCTGATCCCGCGCAGGCTCTGCACGAAGAGCATCTGCGTCGGGATGCCCGCGCGGCATACCTCCGCGGCATCGTGCAGCGGACCGGAGGGCAGGCGGTGGGACCGACCGACCGCCTCGGTGATGGCCTCTTCGCAGAAGTCGGTGAGCTCAGGGTGGAAGAGGATGGGCTCGATACGCCAGAGGTCGGCGAACGACGCCTCGACATTCCCGTCTTTCGCAAAGCGGCGGGCCGCCTCCTGGGCTTCCTTCCACATTGCGGCAAGCTCCTCCGCATCGAGGTGCCGCTGGTCCAGGGTGATGACGCACTCCTCGACGACGGAGGTCACGATCCCCGGCTTCGTCGTGCAGCTTCCGATCGTGCAGACCCCGTGGTGACGCTCGGCGATGGCGTAGATCTCCTGCGCCATCCTGCCTGCGGCGAGAAAGGCGTCCTTGCGGACGTTCATCGGCGTGGAACCCGAATGCGCCGCCTGGCCCTTGAACGTGATGAGGTTGCGCTCGACCCCCACCGTGCCCAGGACCGCTCCCAGCGGCAGGCCGAGGTTTTCCAGTACCGGACCCTGCTCGATGTGCAGCTCGAGGTAGGCGAGGATCCCCTTCTGCTCCGCGGAGGCCCCCTTCGCCTTGACGATGTCGATGCCGTACGCCTTGGCGGCATCCGCGTAGGTGATCCCCTCCTTGTCGACAAGGCGCGAGATCTCCGCCGGGTTCATGTGCCCCGAGAACGCGCTGGAGCCGTAGAGGCTGCGCCCGAAGCGGGCCCCTTCCTCGTCGCACCAGCTCACGAGCTTCACCGTCACCGGCGGGACCCCGCGCTCCTTGATCGTACGCAGCACCTCGAGCCCTGCGATGACGTTCCAGCATCCGTCCAGCCACCCCCCGTTGGGCACGCTGTCCAGATGCCCGCCGATCACGACCGATTCGGGCCGCTTTCCGGCGAGCTCGGCCCAAAGGTTGCCGGCAACGTCCATACGCACGGGGATCCCGAGCTTGGCGAGCTCCGCCTTGAAGAAGTCGACGGCCTTCGCCCAGACCGGTGTGAACACGACGCGCTGGTTCCCGTTCGCGTCGCTCGTGAGGCCGCGCAGCGTCTTCATCATCGTGACGGCCCGTTTAGGATCGAGTCCTGCCATGGAAAACCTCCTCCTACCTTTGCGATGCGTGCCACCGTATGACACGGCGCTCGACAAGAACCATTATGAGGTACATGACGATTCCTGCGATAGAGGCCACCGTGATGTACGACCAGCCCATGGCCATCTCCGCCTTGCGGAGGTTGTCCTTGATCCCGAAGCCGAGCCCGGACGTGGACGACGCGAAGTATTCGCTCACGATGGCGGCGATCATGGCGGAGGTGATGTTGATCTTCAGCGCGGTGAACACGCTCGGGAGACAGTTGGGGAGTCGCAACCGGAAGAAGACGGAGCCCCGTGTCGCCGCATAGGTCTTCATCAGGTCCAGAGCATATGGCCTCAGGTCATTGAGCCCCCGGTAGGCGTTGATCGCCATGGCTGCCATGGTCACCACGGAAACGACCCCTACCTTCTGCTCCATGCCGGTGGAGAACCAGCGATTCATGATCGGGGACAAGGCCACGATGGGTATCGCGTTGATCGCCGAGATGACGAACAGCCCTCCGTACCCCCAGCGGGGGAAGACGGTGGCGATCACGGCGACGAGAAATCCCACGAACGAGCCGATGAGCATGCCGACTACCGCGCCCGAGACGGTGACGGCGCAGTCCGTGAGCGTGGTGCGCAGGTTCGCAACAAGGGTCTGGACGATGNNGACGATCTCCGACGGGATCGGAAGCTGGAAGGGCTTCAGCCCGAGCAGGGCGTGAAAGCCCCCGATCTGCCAGATCAGGATGAAGCCCACTCCGAACGCCAGGGGCCAGAGGATTTTCATCAATCGATCAGTCATTGTCTGCTTCCGCTCCCGCGACAGCCGCGTTCTGCCACGGCACCAGTATCCTCTCCGCGACAAGGACGATGAGGTAGCTGACGACTCCCATGGCGGCGCTCGTGAGGACCGACGCCCAGAAGATGTCCCGTGCGCCGCCGTACAGGGAATAGAGGAGCTTCACGCCGATGCCTCCCCTGGACCCCAGCATGTCCACCAGGATCGACGCGGTGACCGACAGGGGCGCCGCGATCTTGAGACCGGTGAACAGATAGGGCAGGGAGAACGGCATCATGAGCTTGAGGTAGAGCACGCGCTTGCGCGCCGCATAGGAATACATGAGCTGACGCTTCTCAAGGTCCACGCTCTTGAACCCGCTTAAGCTACTCGCCGCGACGGGAAAGAAGGCGATATACGCGGCGATGACGACCCGCGACGTGTTCATGTCCCGCACGAGGTTGAAGATGATGGGCGCCAGGCCGAGGACCGGTATCATCTGCGACATGATGAGGTACGGAAATGCGATGCGCTCCGCCGTCCTCGATATGCTCATGAGGACGGCCAGGAGATACCCGACCACCGCGCCGAGGAGGAAACCGGTTGCCGCCTTGGAGAGGGTCACGCCGGCAGCCTCCAGGAGTGGGCCCGCATTGCGCGCGAGGGTGATCAGGATGGCGTGAAGGTACGGGAGCTTCGCGCTTGCCATCGGGTCGTGGAGCACTCCCGAGAGGAGGAAGGCCCCCGTCTCCCATACCGCGACGACTCCGACGATCCAGACGAGCCCGACTATTTTTCGATTGTTCTTCACGACTGCCTTTCGGCCCCTTCGAAGCTCTTGCGGGTCCTGGAAACCAGGGAGAAGAAATCGGGGGATTCGCGGGTTTCCTGGGTACGGGGCCGGGGAAGGTCGATGTCGATGACACGGGAGAGTCTCCCGGGAAGCGGGGAGAGGACGAACACCCTGTCGGAGAGGAACACGGCCTCGGAGATGTTGTGGGTGACGAAGATGATGGTCGTGCTCGTCTTCTGCCAGATCGAAAGGAGGTCCTCGTTGAGCTTTTCCCGGGTAAACTCGTCCAGGGCGGAGAATGGCTCGTCCATGAGGAGGAACTCGGGCTTGACCGCGAGGGCCCGCGCGATGCCGACCCTCTGCTGCATGCCGCCGCTGAGCTGGTACGGGTAGGTGTTGGCGAACTCGGTGAGCCCGACGAGCTCGAGCTCCTTCTCGATGCGCCGCTTCTGCTCCTCCCTCTGCACCTTCATCATCTCCAGGGGTAGACGGACATTGCCACGAACTGTACGCCAGTCGAAGAGGACCGGGCTCTGGAACACGATGCCGTACTTCTTCTGCAGACGGGTTTCCCGAGGCGTCTGGCCGTCGATCCTCACCGTGCCCGAGGTCGGCTCGAGCAGGTCGGCGATGAGGCGGAGGAGGGTCGTCTTGCCGCATCCCGACGGTCCCAGCAGGGAGACGAACTCCCCCTTCTTGATGTCGATGCTCACGTTCCTGAGCGCTTCGACCTCAGCACCGGCGGTGTTCTTGTACACCATGCTCACGTTGCGCAGCTCGATGACTGGCTCGCTATCGGCGATCCCCGGCATGTACGTGCTCGTGCTCTGCAGAACCGATGTGTCCATGAACATATGCCTTTCCTCCCGTTGAAAACCCCGCTGGAAGGAATCGCTCCCCCCAGCGGTTCGTGCGCAACCCGATGCAAGACCTACTGCGCGGTGGCCTTTTCCCAGTACGATGAATTGACGCTCGCCTTGAGGTCGGCGGGCTTCGTGAGCAGTCCGTACTTCAGCGCGTAGTCCGCCGTCTGCTGGACCGCCGGCATGCTGATGTAGCCGATCTTCGCGGGATCGAAGCCCGCGGGAACCACGAGCTTGGCGACTTCCTTCGCCATGTAGACCTGATGCGGAAGTGAGACGCTCTTGTCGACGTTGTAGACGAGCGTGCCGGCCGCTTCGGGGTCCTTGTAGGCGTCGGCCCACCCCTTGATCGAGGCACGGAGGAAGCGTACGAGAAGGCCTTCGTTTTTCGCCAGCCACTTGGAATTGACGAACAGGCAATCCTCGAGCATCGCGACGCCGGCGTCGTTCATGTCGATCACGTTCAGCTGGCTCTTGTCGAGCCCGGATTCCAGAAGCAGGCCGTACTCGTTGTAGATCATGGCGGAGGCGGCGTCGACGTCGCCTTTAATGACCTGATCCATCGTGTAGTCCTGCTGGACCATCTTCAGGTCTTTCGCCTTGTCGAGGCCCGCGGACTCGATGAGCGCGTACAGCTCGTACTCGTTGCCGCCGAACCAGGACCCGACCTTCTTGCCGGCAAGGTCCTTCGCCGTCTTGATGCCGGTGGCCGACTTGGAGACGAGCAGCATCGCGCTCTTCTGGAAGACCTGCGCGACCTCGACGAACCCCCAGCCCTTCTCCTGATACTTCAGAAGACTGGAGACCCAGGTCACGCCGATGTCGGCCACGCCGTTGTAGACCTGCTGCTCGGGGATGATGTCGCTTCCCCCGGGGAGGATCTCGACCTTGATGCCTTCCTTCTCGTAGTAACCCTTTGCCGCCGCGACGTAGTAGCCCATGAACTGTGACTGGGGAAGCCACTTCAGCTGGAGGGTGATCTTGTCCAGCTTGCCGCTGGCAGGTGCACCGGCCGCAGCTTCCTTGCCGCCGGATGCGAATCCCGCAAGAGCCGGGCCCAGCGCCAGCGCGATACCGAAGATCGCCACAAACAGTTTCTTCATCGCCAATCGCTCCTTCCGCTCGAGAGACTTCCCCTTCACGGACAACGCCGCATCATGAGGAACTTACCGCGAACTACATGCACGAATCGTGCCAGCACCGGACTCTACGGAAACAGCATCTGCGATATCTGTTTCTCTCAGGAGCAATTACAGTGGATTGCAGAGGGCAAAAGACGACGGGAACAGCGGGGTGAGGAGCGAGAGAATCCTACAAATCGGTAGGGAATAAAAACCAAAGCTACATTGCGGTGCAACAGCCCCTGAACCGTCCAACCGGCATCCACGTCACGTTCCGCACTACTGCACGATCTTTCTTGACAACCCATTGTGTTTGTTGCAGTATCCCTGGCTTCGACGGCTCAGAGGAGCCGTTCGTCAGGGAGACTTCGCCACTCTCGATCGGCCGCGAGGCTGCCGGGCTCCCTTTCACGAAATGCCGGGATCGACCCGCGTTCAGGGATCGCTCCCGTTCGACGTGAAAGGAGCGCACATGCACGTCCACCCCCACCACATCTCAATCACCCGATAGGAGGCCCCCATGTCCCCAACGAAGCTCCGCTATTACGCCGGCGGTTGGAAGGAATCGAAAACCGCGAAATGGATGGATTGCTTCGATCCGTCCACGGGCGAGGTGATCGCCCTTGCCCCGCAGTGCACGCAGTCCGAGGTGGAGGAAGCGATTGCCTCCGCTGTGGCCGCTTTCCCCGCGTGGTCGGACACGCCGGCGAGCAAGCGCGTCCAGGTGCTCTTCCGCATGAAGGCGCTGCTGGACAAGCACCTCGACGAGCTGACCCGGCTCGTCGCGAAGGAGCACGGGAAGGTGCTCGACGAGGCGATGGGGGACGCCATCAAGGTGACCGAGCTCGTGGAGTTCGCCTGCGGCATCCCCCATCTCATGAAGGGGCCCGCGGTGATGAACGCCACCGTCGGCTACGATACCTCGCAGTACATGGAGCCCCTCGGCGTGTTCGCCGGGATCGTTCCGTGGAACTTCCCGGCCATGCTGCCCATGGGATGGGTCGCCCCCCTCTGCATCGCGACGGGCAACACCCTCGTGCTCAAGCTGGCAAGCTTCGTACCCGAGTCCGCGGTGAGGATCATGGAGCTCTGGGAGGAGGCGGGTCTGCCGAAGGGCGTGATCAACCTCGTGACCTGTTCGCGCAATGAGGCGGAGATCCTGCTCCGCCATCCCGACATCAAGGGCGTCTGCTTCGTCGGCTCCACGTCCATCGGGAAGCACATCTACGCAACCGCGGCAGCCAACGGCAAGCGCGTGCAGGCCCTTACCGAGGCGAAGAACCATGCGCTGGTGCTGCGCGACGCAGCGATAGAGAGGACAGCCCGAGGCCTCGTCAACTCGGCATGCGGCTGCGCGGGAGAGAGGTGCATGGCGCTGCCGGTGGTGGTCGTCGAAGAGGCCGTCGCCGACTCGCTCGTCGCGGCTCTTGCCCGTGCCATGGCGGAGCTGAAGGTCGGCCCGGCATACGATGCGTCGAGCCAACTCGGTCCGCTCGTGAACGCCGAGCACCGCCAGTCGGTGATGAACTGGATACAGAAGGGGATCGACGAGGGAGCGACGCTCGTCATGGACGGCCGCACGGTGAGCGTGAAGGGCTACGAAAAGGGCTTCTACCTCGGGCCCACCCTCTTCGACCACGTGAAGCCCGGCATGACGATCGGCGACAGGGAGATCTTCGGCCCGGTGCTCTGCGTGAAACGGGTGAAGGATTTCGAGGAGGGCCTGGCCCTCATGAACGCCAACGAGTTCGCCAACGGCTCGGTCATCTATACGCAGAGCGGCTACTATGCGCGGGAGTTCTCCCGGCGCAGCCACGGCGGCATGGTGGGCATCAACGTGGGGATCCCCGTCCCGCTGGGGATGTTCGGCTTCACGGGCCACAAGAGCTCGTTCTTCGGGGACCTGCACACGATGGGCACCGATGCGGTGCGGTTCTTCACGGAGCTCAAGACCGTCACGGCCCACTGGTTCTCCGAGGAGGAGGCGCGCGCGGCGAAAGTGCAGAACAGCTGGGACGGGATGATATCCATGCCGGAGAAGAAATAGGTCGGAAATCCTTGCCGGCGGGCTGATGGCACGGTAGTCTGCCGCAGGAGGCGCACATGCGGCACGCACACAATGTCTTCTTCCAGCTGAACGACGGCTCACCCGCGGCATGCGAAAAAATGGTGGGGGAATGCTATCAGTACCTCGAGGGCCATGACGGCATGATGTCGTTCTCCGCGGGGACGCGGGCGACTGAGTGCGAGCGCGACGTCAACGACCTTCAGTTCGACGTCTCCCTGCACGTCGTGTTCTCCGACAGCCAGAAACACGAGGCCTACCAGACGGCCCCCCGGCATGTGGAGTTCGTCTCTCGTAACAAGGCGGGCTGGAAGTCCGTGAGGGTCTTCGACTCTACGCTTCCCCCGTCGTAATGCCTGCCATCATGAGGCCGATCTGGTCGCGCGTCATCTGGCCGCGGGCCGCTTCCCCGACGATACGGCCCTCGTAGATCACGACGACCCGATCGGAGAGGGTGAGGATTTCGTCCAGGTCCTCGGAGACGAGGAGGATGGCGATACCCTCGTCGCGCTGCTGGAGGAGCTGCTGGTGGATGTAGCTCGTGGCGCCGATGTCCACGCCGCGCGTGGGCTGCGCCGCGATCAGGAGCGAGGGCCGGCGGGAGAGCTCGCGCGCCATGATGAGCTTCTGGATGTTGCCCCCCGAGAGGTTCTTCAGCGGCGTATCGAGGCCGGGGGTCTTCACCGCATACTGCTCCACGAGCGTCGCCGCGTGCGCTTCCATCCGGCGGGAGCGGAGGAAGATGCCGCGTGAGAACCGCGGCAGGCTGTGGTCGCGGAGGAAGATGTTCTCCCTGACGGAAAAATCACGGATCGCCCCGTCCCGCATCCTCTCCTCGGGAATGAAGGCCATGCCCGCCGCCACCCGCCGATTGAGGGAGTCGTGCGTGACATCGGCGTCGCGCAGGAGGATGCTCCCCTGCGTCGATCTTCGGATGCCCGCAAGGCATTCGGCAAGCTCGCGCTGCCCGTTGCCTGAAACGCCGGCAAGCCCCACGATCTCCCCCGCATGGATCTTGAGGTCGATCCCCCGCAGCGCTTCCGTACCCCGATCCCCCATCGCGTGCAGCCCGCCCACGGCAAGGACCACCGGGCCGGGCTCCCGTGGCCGCGCGTGCAGGTCAGCGATCTCGTGTCCCACCATCATCCGCACGAGCTCCGCCTGCGTCGCCTCACGCGTCACGCGGGTGCCGATCACGCTTCCCGCGCGCAATACGGTCACCCTGTCGCTGATCGCCGACACCTCCTGCAGCTTGTGGGAGATGAAGATCAGGGAGTGGCCTTCCCGCGCCATGCGGTGGAGCGTGGCAAAGAGGTCATCCACCTCACGCGGGGTGAGCACGGCGGTGGGCTCGTCGAGGATGATGACCTGGGCCCCGCGGTACAGGGTCTTCATGATCTCCACCCGTTGCTGCTCGCCGACGGAGAGCTGCCACACGAAGGCGTGCGGGTCCACCTTCAAGCCGTACTCCGCCGCGAGCTCCACGATGCGCGCGGCAACGCGCTTCAGGTCGAGCAGCGGAGCGCGCTGGGAGCGCTGCCCGAGTGCCACGTTCTGCGCCACGCTCAGAGTCGGAACGAGCATGAAGTGCTGGTGGATCATGCCGATGCCGGCCTTGATCGCATCGGCGGGAGAGCGCAGGACGAGCCTCTTGCCGTCCACGAGGATGTCCCCTTCGTCCGGCGGGTACAGACCGTAGAGCTGGCGCATCAGCGTGCTCTTCCCCGCCCCGTTCTCCCCCAGGAGGGCATGAACCTCCCCCCGCATCACGTCGAAGCTCACGTTCACGTTGGCACGCACACCGGGAAAGCATTTCACGATGCCGCGCATCTCGACGTAGGGGGCGTTCATGCCCAACACTTCTCATTTTGGACCATAAGGCTTTGGGGATGAGTGAATAACTGCCAAACGGGCCTGAAAACAGGGGACAAAATGAGAAGTGCGCATAAGGTGACGCATACTGAGAATCCCTGGTTCATGCCGCTGGGGTCCACTTTCACCCGCCTAAGGGGTCACTTTGATCGTGCCCGCGCCGATGCCCTTGATGGCGGCGTCGCCCGCGGCTTTCACGGCGGCCGCAAGGGAGAAGGACGGATTGTAGGCGATCTTCAGCCCGCCGTTGGACAGCGTCAGCGTGTAGGTGACCCCGCCGAGCACGCCGGCCTTGTGCTTGGCGATGATGTCCTTGAGCATGCCGGTCCAGTCGTACACCTGGCTGGCAACGACGAGTCCCGGGGCCAGCGCCGCCTGGTCGGCCTGCGTGCCGAACCACAGGACGCTCCCCTGGTCCTTTGCGGCGCCGATGGACCCGACCACGGACTGCGACGAGCCGGTGAGGACGTCGGCTCCGTTGGCGATGTGGGTCTTGGCAGCGGCCGCCATCAGGGCGACGTCGGAGAAGGAGCCGGTCCACGTCTTGGAGAGGGCGATGCTCCCGCTGACGGATTGTACGCCCTGGAGGAAGCCGTCGATGTAAGTCTTCGCGTCCCCGACCTCGACCGGCCCCGTCACGCCGATCTTCTTGCTCTTGGTGAGACGGGCCGCGATGACGCCGTTCACGTACCCGCCCTGCTCCGCGGCTGCCGTGTACGCGTAGACGTTGGGAAGGCCGAAGGTGTTCACGTCGGTCCCCCATGCGAAAGTCACCGCGGGGAAGTCCTTCGCGACCTCCTCCACCGAGGATCCGTACTGGGATCCGTGGGCAATGACGATGTCGAAGCCCTGGCTCGCGTAGTCGCGCACGGCAGCGGCTGCGTCAGGCACGTTGTACATGTTCTCCGAGTATTTCAGAACGAGCGCGGATTCCCCCCCCATGGCCTTCTGCACCGACTGCAACGCGCTCCACATCGACTGGCTGAACGCCATGTCCGTCGTCGCGCTGGGCATCACCACCGCGATGCGGATCGGGGCCGCGATGAGGCTCGCGGCAAAGGCTGCGAGGAAAAATCCCGTCGCCAGGAATCTCTTCCCTTTCATACTGTCTCTCCTTTCGAAACTGTTCTGCGGCCAACGGCCGCATTCATCGCTCACCGGGGGCTCAGTTCTCCCCCCGTTCGAACGGCTTGTTGAGAGCTGCGGGCTGCCGTACGCGGTTGAACGTCACGGTGAGGGCGGCGATCGTGAGCACGTACGGCAGCATCACGGCGACGCTGGAGGGGATCCTGACCCCCAGGACCTGCATCCAGAGCTGGAACGAATTGACGACGCTGAACAGGAGCGCTCCGCCGAGGACCCCGGCCGGGCTCCAGCCCCCGAAATACACGAGTGCGACCGCGATGAATCCCTGACCCGCGGTGAGGTTGTCCTGGAAGAGGTTCAGCACGGAGAGGGACAGGGAGGCGCCGGCGATTCCTGCCAGAGCCGCGCCGAGGCAGACGGAGAGATAGCGGATGCGGTCCACGCTGATTCCCAGCGAATCCGCGGCCGCGGGGTTCTGACCGACGCTCTTGATCTTCAATCCGAGCGTCGTCTTTTCCAACATCCACCAGACGGCGGGCACCAGGAGGAGCGCACCGTAGACGAGCGCGCTGTTGCGGAACAGCACGGGCCCGAGGAACGGAATGTCGCCGAGGAGCGGCACTTTCACCGCGGGAAAGCCCCTGACGGTCTTTACCGTGCCGACGAGGACCTTGAAGAGGAGGCTGGACATCCCCAGCCCGAACATGTACAGGCCGATGCCGCTGACCCCCTGCTCGGCCTTCAGCGTCACGCTCACCAGCGCCATGAGAAGGCCGAGAACGAGCCCCGCCGCCGCCGCGATGACGAGCGCGAGCCAGAGGCTTCCCGTCGTCAGTGCCACGTAGAATCCCGCGAACGCTCCGAGCAGCATGATGCCGTCCACGCCGAGGTTCACCACGCCGGATGTTTGCGCCACCGTTTCCCCGAGCGCTGCGTAGAGGAAGGGCGTGGCGAGACCCAGCATGGTCTTGATGATGCCGGCGATCACGTCGGCGGAAAAAACGCTTCTCACCCGCCGGCCTCCCCCGCCTTCGCCCTGTTCGTCATGCGCCGGGCAGCCCACCGCCGGGACCACAGCGCCGAGCCCGAGACGAACAGCACGACGAGCCCGAGCAGCGCGGTGACCAGGGAGGAGGGGACCTGCACGGCGCGCTGCATCGTGTCAGCCCCCACGAGGAGCCCGCCGAAGAGCAGGGAGGCGGGGACGAGCCCCAGGGGGTGCAGGCCGCCCAGCAATGCCGCGACGATTCCCGTGAATCCGTAGCCGCTCGTGAGCCCGGGGAGCAGGCGGTGCTGGACGCCGATCACCTCGACCACCCCGGCAAGACCGGCGCACCCGCCGGCCAGGGTGAGGGACAGGGTCTGGTAAAAGGGCACGTCGATGCCGGCGTGCCGGGCGGCGTCGGGGTTCAAGCCGACCGCGCGGATGTCGAACCCGATCGTCGTGCGCCAGAGGAGGATGAAGACGACCACCGCCAGCACCGCTGCGACGATGGCCCCCGAGTGCAGGAGCGTGCGGGGAACGAGCCGGGCGAGCCAGACCTGGCGGGGGAGCTGAACGCCCGACCAAAGGAACGTGTGCGCCGCGACTCCCGCCGGATCCATGAGCGGCCCTTGCAGCAACAGATTCATGAGCTGGAGGGCGATCGCGTTGAGCATGATCGTGCTGAGGATCTCGTTCACGTTGAACCGAGCCTTGAGGATGCCGGGGAGGAAGCCCCAGGCGGCGCCGGCGAGGAACCCCGCGATCATCGTCGTGGGGATGAGGAGCCAGCCCTGCCACGCGGAGAAGGTGAGCGGCCACCATGCCGCGGCGATCGCCCCGGCGATGATCTGCCCTTCCCCCCCGATATTGATGACGTTCGCGCGGAAGGCGATGCAGATGCCCAGCCCGACCAGGAGGAGCGGAGTGGCTTTGACCACTGTCTGGGTGAGCCCGAACCGCGTGCCCACCGCGCCTTTGACGAGCGCGGCATACGCGGAAAGCGGATCGGCCTTCAGGGCGACGAGCATGACCCCCCCGAGCACGAGGGCAAGTGCAACTCCTCCGAGAGGCAGCAGCACGTTCACGAGCTGCATGCCCCAGTCCCCGCGTCGATGAATCTCGCTCACGCTTCTTACATGCAAACCGCGTGCCATCCCATGTGCGCCGCTCCCGGCTCCGCCGTGTGGCTTTTTTACAGGCGAAATGCGTGGAGAGCTGTTCCGCGGGGAGGATCGGCTACTACATAAATGTAGCTTTCACGATTTTGATAAACGGAATTGTAGCGAGGGTCCAGAAGGGGATTGCACGGCCGCCGACCCGGGAGGTATCTTCTCTCATGGTCAGGTTCTCCCTGAACGGCGCGGAAACCCGGGCAGACGGCGGAGGGTCCCTCCTCTCCTATCTGCGTGAAGAGGCGAACCTCACCGCCCTGAAGAACGGCTGCGGCGAAGGCACGTGCGGCGCCTGCTCCGTGATCATCGACGGCGCGCTGCGCAGCGCCTGTACGACCCCGCTCGAGCGCATGGAAGGAAAGTCGGTTCTCACCGTCGAGGGCATCCCCGCGGGGGAGATGGAGGTGTACGTCCGCGCCTTCACGCGGGCGGGCGCCGTGCAATGCGGGTACTGCACGCCCGGCATGGTGCTCGCCGCAAAGGCGCTCCTGGACAGGAACGCCGACCCGACGGAGGCCGAGGCGCGCGCAGCATTGCGCCGCAATCTCTGCCGATGCACCGGATACGCGAAGATCGTGGACGCGGTCCTGCTTGCGGGGAGGATGCGCCGCGGCCTCACCGTGGTCGAGCCCGCGCTACCGCCGGGTGCCGTGGCGGAGCCGTCGGGGGTGGGCGCGCGCCTGCCCCGCGTCGATGCGGAAGCGAAGATCCGCGGCACGGCGAAGTACGTCGACGACCTGAAGGAACCGGGCATGCTCCACGGTGCGGCGCTCCGCTCCCCCCACCCGCGGGCACGGCTCCTCTCACTCGACGTCTCTGCGGCGCGCACCCTGCCAGGGGTGGTGATCGTCGCCACCTGGGAGGACATCCCCGGTGAGCGGTTCATCGGCAACCTCCTCCCCGACTGGCCCACCCTCGTCGCCGTGGGAGAAGAGACGCGCTACGTGGGTGACGCCGTGGCACTTGTCGCCGCGGAGACGCCCGAGCGGGCGCGGGAAGCGCTCGGGCTCATCGCGGCGCGCTACGAAGTGCTCCCGCCGCTTGCCTCACCGGACGCATCGCTTGCCCCCGGTGCACCGGCCCTGCACGACGGGGGAAACGTCCTCTCACGTCTCGTTCTGAAGCGCGGGGACGCGCATTCCGCTCTTGCAGCCGCCGTCCATGTCGTGGAGGAGAGCTTCGAGACCCCGTTCACCGATCATGCGTTCATGGAGCCGGAGAGCGCCCTTGCCTATCCGCCTGATGCGGAGGGGACGGTGCTCGTGCGCACGGGGGAGCAGAACGTGTACGACGGCCGACGGTACGTCGCCGACACTCTCGGCCTGCCGGTGGACCGGGTGCGCGTCGTCTCCGCCCACGTCGGGGGGGCGTTCGGCGGCAAGGAAGACCAGACGGTGCAGCATCAGGCCGCGCTCCTCGCGTGGCTCAGCGGGCGGCCAGTGAAGTGCACGCTGGGGAGAGCGGAGAGCACGCGCGTGCACGTCAAGCGACACGCCATGCGCATCCGCCTGCGCGTGGGCTGCGATGCGGCGGGAAAGCTCGTGGGGCTCGAGGGAAGAATCGTCGCGGATACGGGAGCGTATGCATCGCTCGGCGGACCCGTCCTCCATCGCGCCGTCACCCATGCAGGCGGTCCGTACGCGTACGACGACGTCGACGTCGAAGGGCTCGCGGTATATACGAACAACCCTCCGGCGGGGGCGTTTCGCGGCTTCGGTGTTCCCCAGGTCACCTTCGCCCTGGAGAGCGCCCTCGACCTCCTGGCGCTGAAGGCCGGGATCTCCGCCTGGGAGATCCGCTACAGGAACGCGGTGAGACCGGGGGATCGGCTTCCCAATGGCCAGACGGCCGGGCCCGAAACCGCGCTCGAGGAATGTCTGCTCGCCGTGAAGAAGGGCTTCGAATCAGCGCCGCATCCTGCGGGGATAGCCTGCGCGTTCAAGAATACGGGGCTCGGCATGGGTCACCGCGACGTCGGGCGCTGCACGGTGAGGATCGCCTCCGACCACGTGGAGCTCCTCTCCAGCGCCGCGCGCGTCGGTCAGGGGCTGGCAACGATCATGACGCAGATCGCCTGCGAAACGCTCAGGCTGAGCCCGTCGGCCGTGCGCGTCGTACCGGCCGACACGGGCGTCACTCCGGATGCGGGCACGACCACGGCGTCCCGCCAGACCCTCATCACGGGAGAGGCGTGTCGGCGCGCCTGCGTGGCTGCGCGGGAAGCAGCGCAGGCCGCGCTTGCGCCAGGGGTTGCGGGCATGGCGGCTGCGTCCGTGTCGGGAGCCGCCGCGGCTGCCCCCTTTCCGCTCGGGCTCCTTGCCGGCCGCGAGTTCGCAGGCGAGTACGAGGCGATCACCGACCCCTTCGACACGGACAGCACCGAGCCGGTGCGCCATGTCGCCTACAGCTACGCGTGCCAGGTGGCGATCCTCGACGGGGACGGACGCGTCAAGCGCGTGCTCGCCGCCCACGATTCAGGGGTCGTCGTGAACCCGCTCGCCTTCGAGGGCCAGGTGGAAGGGGGAGTCGTGATGGGCCTGGGCTACGCGCTCACCGAATCCCTGCGCATGCAGAATTGCGTCCCCGCTGCCCGGTTCGGACAGCTCGGCCTGCTGCGGGCGACAGACATTCCGTCCATAGAAACGATCATCGTGCGCAAGGCGGGCCGGGGCACGGCGATCGACGGCGGCATTTCAGCCGCGGGGTACGGCGCAAAAGGGATCGGGGAGATCTCCACGATCCCCACGGCAGCGGCGGTTGCAGGGGCGTATTTCGCAAAAGACGGAAAGCTGCGCACGCGCCTGCCGCTTTCGGGCACGCCGTACGAGCGGCCCGGGGAGTAGCGCGAAGGTGAGGGCTTTCAGTCGCCGGCCGCGCCCCTCGTCCTCTCCTGAATTGCATTGAAGATCGCCTCAGAGGTGGCGGGAGCCGCAAGGCGCACCTCCCCTCCGGGGGGCCCGAAGGAGGCAATGGCGTCCCTGATCGCCTCCCGCACGGAGAGGGCGAGCATCAGCGGCGGCTCCCCCACGGCCTTGCTCCCGTGAACGGTGCCCTCCTGCGCTGCCCGGGGCAGGAGCGTCACGTGCAGCTCCAGCGGGGCATCGCTGATCGCGGGGATCTGGTAAGTGCTGGCGCTGTGGGTCTGCAGCCGTCCGTCCTTGTCCCAGCGCAGCTCCTCGCGGGTGAGCCACCCCATGCCCTGGACGAACCCGCCCTCGATCTGCCCCCGGTCCACCCCGGGGTTGAGGGAGTCCCCGACGTCGTGCACGATGTCGACGCGGAGGACCCGGTGCATGCCGGAGTAGCCGTCCACCTCGACCTCGCTCACCGCGGCGCCACAGGCGAAGTAGTAGAAGGGGCGTCCCTGCTGCGTGTCCGNNAAGGGCTGCGTGTCCCAGTCCCACACGATACCCGGCGTCGCGTAGTACCCCGTGGCAGAGAGGCTCACCCGTTGGAGGTATGCTTCCTCGATGACCTCGACGAAGCGAACGCTCGGTGCAATGCCTGACGCCCGGCAGACGACCCCGTCGCCGAACTTCACCTCATCCGGACGCACCGGCTCCTCGGCCTTGCCGGACAGCAGCTGCGCGGCAACCGGGGCAAGCCGTTCGCGGAGCGTCGCGCACGCGTTTCTCACCGCCGCGCCGTTAAGGTCGGCCCCAGAGGAGGCTGCAGTGGCCGACGTGTTGGGCACCTTGTCCGTGCTGGTNNCCCATCTCGGTGCCGCCGTGGTTCACCTGGACCGTTCCGTCCTGGTAGATGAGGACGAGGGCGCCTGCCTGGTTGAAGGCGGCCCGCGTGAAGGAGATGCCGAACTTCTCCGCGGTGACGGCGATGCCCCGCTTCACGCGGGGGTGCGCCCTGTTCCAGGAGTCGATCTCCTCCCTGCGCCGATCGAACCCCGCCTGACCCTGCACCTGCCGCCACGCCGTCTGCAGCCGGTTGTCCCCGATCTCCTCACCGTAGGGGGTCGTGTTCGTCTCTCC
>PLNO01000347.1 GCA_003141795.1 Spirochaetaceae bacterium
TGGTGATTTTTCTCATCGGCTCTGTATGCTCCATGCTGTCATGGAACATCGATAGCATAATTGCTTTCCGTGTCATTCAGGGTATCGGCGCCGGGTTGATGATGCCGACACTGCAAACGGAGCTCGTACAGGTTTCCGGCGGACGCAATCTCGGGCGGATCATGTCTATCATCGCCATTCCCGGCTTGCTCGGGCCGATCCTTGGCCCTGTGCTGGGAGGAATTATCGTCAACAGTCTGAGCTGGCGCGCCATTTTCTGGGTCAACATCCCGATTTGCATTGTAGCGTTTGCGTTGGCCTTGTGGGGAATACCGGCCGACAAGCATGTGGAAAAGAAAGCGTCCCTCGATGTGATCGGCATGCTTTTGCTTTCCCCCGCGTTTGCCCTTCTGATCTACGGGATTGCCCAGGTTGCGAAGCATGGAGGACTGAACGACAGTGGGGTCTATGTTCCTCTTGTCGTCGGCGTCGTTTTGATGGCGGCGTATGTCGTCTATGCTCTGAATACGAAACGGGAACCGGCGCTGAATGTGCGGCTGTTCAAATTCGTCAATTTTTCCGCTGCCAATATCCTGCTGATCTTCAGCGGAGTCATCACGAACGGAGCCTTGCTGATGCTGCCGCTCTATTATCAAGAGGTGCGCGGGGCAAGCGCCCTGTATGCCGGATTGTGGCTGCTTCCACAAGGAATCGGTATGCTGCTCACCAGAAGCTTGGCCGCCAAAATGGCCGATCGTGATGGCTCGCGTAATGTCGTGCTCTTGAGCCTCGCTGCTATCGCGATTGGCACGCTGCCGTTTGCTTTTGCCGGCGCGGATACGAATTATGTCCTTCTGTCCATCGCTTTGTTGATCAGAGGAGCGGGGCTCGGCGGTTTTTTTATTGCAATCATGCTGTCCGCCTATGCCGGAATACAAAAAGAGCAGGTGCCCCATGCAAGTATCGCGACGAGGATTTTTCAGACCATCGGCGGGGCTTTTGGGACGGCCATTCTTGCGGCTGTCCTCCAGCGCCAGACGGCGGGCCGCGCCGGCTCGGATCTTCATACGATATCTAACGCGTTCAACGCCCCGTTCTGGTGGGCAATTGGTTTTACCGTGGTTGCTGCGATCCCCACGCTGTTCTTGACGATGCGCAAAAAATCAGGACCGAAAACGGCCCCACAGGAAACAGATTCGCAGGCAGAGGTGGGAAGTAGTACCTAACGTCCTNNCATCGGGGCTGTCGGGGGGGACTCTCGGCAGCCCGCTTGTTGCTGGTGATAAGTGGTCTTCCGTCTACTTTGGTCTGTCTCTGCGTTCGCAGAAGGAATATGCTTCGCGCCAGGGAGCAAGTAAGGGCCTATGAAAGTTGGCACGCGCGAAATACCAAAGGGACTGCGCGCCCCCTTGAGAGGGCACACGCTGGTAGTCTTCGCCGGAGCCGGGGTTTCGATGAGCCCTCCGGCTTCCTCCATGTCCCGACTGTCGATCTGGCGAAGATGAGCGCATGCTTCCGCCAGAGAGTCATCGCGTTCTTCCTAGAGTGCAAGCTGCCGAACGAGCGGCTGGCCAAGAACATGGTCACGTGGGCCCACTCCGGCTTCTCCGTGGATGCCTCCGTGCGTATCCCGGCGGGTTCCACCAAGGCTCGTGAAGCGTTGGCGCAGTACATCCCTGGGCCGACAGCAGGTCGTAGACCTGCGAGAGGCGTCCGCCCGCCGGTCTCGCTGCAGAAACTGCTTGTCGACGAGGGAGGCACTGACACCGTCGTTTATCACGCTCCCTACAGCGACTACTTCAAGACTGACACAAAGGTCTTCCCCGTGATCACCGAAGCCGCGCAGGTCCTCAAAATCCTGCGATATCTCATCAAGACCGGGGAGCCGCCACCCCGTGGGCGGGCCGCTGCACCGCCCGGCCTGGACCCCGCCTCCCTGAACTGATCCCCTCTCCGTGTCTCCAGGGGGTAGTCTGTCCCTCGCGCACTACGGCTCACACCACAGTCCGCCTCTTGCCACCCCCGTCCGTGGCCGGCGCGGGGCCCTCGTTCTTGCCGTCAGGCAGAAGGGGAACTATAGTAGTTGCTATCAGTCAGTCGTAGTGCTCCGCAAACCGCTGCCGCGCTACGGGCGGTGTCAACACAGGTCGTTTCCAAGCTTTTTGATTGGCCGAGGTTGATGCGGCGCGCTGCCTGTGACGGACGTGGTTTTTGTATCAGGATACACTGGAGATGCGATTGTCTACGGTTCCGTGAGATACTGAGCAGGCATTGAGGATTCCCGCTTACGAGCTCATGCACATCGCTGCGATCCATCGGGCAGCGCCATCGCACTGCCCGATGCAGCTTGCTCCGATAGGTGCGCGTGTATTCCCTTCAGTCGCGGATCAGCTGACGCAGACGCGCGAAGCCTCTTTCCGTCCAGTCCTGTTCCTTGCTGATAGAGTCTTCGAGTCGAATCTCGGGCGCTACCCACGTTTCCAGAATCACATTTAACTTGCGCCCGAAAGCCCGCATCCGCTCAAGGAGGTACGGAATATCCAGGCGTCCCTCGCCCGCTGGCGTCCCTTCAACGACAAACCCCATTGAGTGTGAGGCTCGCTTGATCGTGAAATCCTTGAGATGGACGTTGACGGCGAGCGGCCCAAGCGTTTCGATGACGGTTTTCGGTGGTTCCAAGGCGCCGAAGGAGTTCACGGTATCCAGGCATATCCCCACCCATGGGCTTGCGACCGAGCGGATAATCGAGGCGAGGGTGGAAGAGTCGAACCGGTCGTGGTTTTCGATAGCGAGAACAACTCCTGCCGTCTCAAGCCGCCCTGTCAACTTGCGCACTCTTTCCACCACTTCCCCCGCTTCCGGCTTGAACGTACTCGTATCGGTGACGATGCGCAGGATAGGGGACTTGAACTCTTTCGCGATTGCCAGATAGGTCAGAACGCTTTCCTCAAACAGCCCCCGCATGCCGACCTCAACCTGTATTCCCGCTTCCGTCGCCAGCCGGCAAAGCCGGCCCCGCTCGACGGAAGAGAGGCTGTCGAGAGGAATGTTGTCTGCTATCTGAACGAGTCGGGCTCCCATCCCCGCCGCCTTTCGAAGGAACTCAAATGCATTCATGGGGGCGGCGGGGACTTGCTCGGCGAATCCTATCGACCAAGTGAATGCGAAGGTGCTCACGCCAAGCTTCATGCGATGCTCCTACTTCTGCGTGGCACGCGTGATCTCGGCGACACTCTTGCGGATTCCTGCAAGGTTCATGATGTTCTTCATCCAATTGGGCTTGAATATCAGGCTCTTTGCCTGCTCTGCCGCGTATTTCGCGCCGTCCGACATCGGAAAATCCGAGAAACCGAGGACAATGGCAAGCGCGGTCCTCAAGTGTCCCAGAAAGAACGATCTCGCAGCCTTCTCCGGTACCCCCATGCGGACCGCTTCATTGTAGGTCTCCCGCATGGCGACAATCAGGGTCGTATTGGTGGTCTCTACGAGCGCAGGCTCGAGGATCGCCATCTGCTCGACCGTGATTCGAAAGACGTTGTCAATAGGTGCAAACATGTCCTTGGCGATCCGTGCGCCAATTGCGTAATGATCCTCCGGCCCCTGATGGAGCGCGCATACGAGGTCCATTCTCGCAACGCCACCGAAATAGTCCTTGCGAGCCTTGGCGTCGGTCTCGTCACCGAACAGAGGCGGGTGACATGGATGACAGACGAAATACGTCACATCGCTTCGTTTCGGCATGACGCCTGCATAGGCGGCAGCGGGATCAAGACCGAAAACGATCGTCCCGGGCCGCAGCGTGGGCACGATCTCGTGCGTCACCTTGCCGATGAGTGTATCCGGAACCGCAAGAACGACGATGTCCGCATCGGCGAGAGCCTGCGCCTGTGGCGTAACAGTCACACCACGCTCAGTCAGCCTGGCTATCCCGGCCGGGGAGATTTCTACCGCGCGCACCTGGTAGTCGGACTTCCCTTTGAGACCATCGACAATGCGACAACCCATTTTCCCGCCTGCTCCCATGAGCGCTATTTTGAGCATTTCTTCCTCCTTCGCATTCCACGACTATTCCCACGCAGGCAACACGGTCTGCGTTTTTCACCCGTCTATCTGGACCGTAGCATAACGGCCCAGGACCGCTATTTCGCGGTCACGTGCTTCCCTTCTGCCGGTCCCTGCAAGAGCGCGGAGATCACCACTGGAGGAAATCCCGGACAGCACGACACGCGCTTCAGTGGGCATGAGGTTCGCGATAAACACACACGTTCGCGCCCCGTCCTGAACCTTGAACGCATCGACTGCCAGTGGATCTTCCGAGGTGATGTTGAACATCCGCCCCTCCCGTATTTCTCCGAGCGCGCGCAGCACAGCATGGACAGGAAACAGCTCAGCCGGATGGGAAGGGAAAAGCTCTGGATTCGGAGATCCTTCAAGGCTTTCCATCACGCCTTTCCATCCGACGGTCTGGTAGTAGGTCACGCTCTGTGCTCCCGCCACGCTCAATGCTTTGAAGCTCCCGAGGGTCCACGCAGCCGCAAAGGGCAGCCGCTGGCGCGGATCGACTTCTTCTGGAAGCTCCCTGCCTCCCGGGCTTTCCTGTGGGGAGGTCGCGGCCGGGTTCCACTGCGGTCTCAAGGTAACAGGCCCCACGTGAACTGGTTTGGCTCCGCTGAGCACAAGAGCTGATTCCACCGTCGCCCGCTGGCCTGCGAGTGTTTCCACGATTGAGAGCTCATCCGTAGCGTGAACCTGGGGATTTACCGGATAGGAAACGAAATCAAGGAGATCCAGTTCCGGCGGGAATCGATTCAGCTCGGCGAAATACGCACGGGTGCCCGCGCCCAAAGGTATCTGTCGCCTGTACCGTGTGAGGTGAGAACGAGCGGCTCTCAGATGCCCCGCCGATGTGGTCGGAAACCCCTCGCTCAACACAAGCAACGAACACACATCCGGCAGAGCGGAGTCGAGGTGGCCAAACAAATCGGCGAGCTGCCGATCGACTGAATCGCCAAGCCGGACCGCAAGCGCCATTGGCACTGCAAGGGCCTTGCACACGCCTGTGGCTTCCTGCAGTCTCTTCGGATAGTCGTCATTCGAGAGGCAAAGCTCGACGCGGAGAAATGAAAGCCTGAGAAGCGCAATTTTGTCCAATTCCTGATTGCCTGGCGGTTGATCCGTTCCATAGTCGAGCCCAAGTCGAGGAAATCGGAACGACCGGCCGGCATCATCGAGAGCGAGAACACACGGTTTCCGTACGAAACGAGTCCTGCTTGTCATGGTCGATACGCATCCACTCTTCAGCTGCCGGCCGCTGAAAGAGAGGCGTATTGACTGCGCTAAATGGGTTCCGGCAGGAACTTCTACTGGAAAAGGGAGCTCAAGGGGAGTGGAATAGGTCTTCAATGACCCATCAGACCAGTTTCGTTGGTCTTCCATCTCGAAGATATCTCCAGAAAAGCGGAACGTGATTCTCAGGCCATCGGCGCATGCCTGATCGATGGCCGCAATATCCTTGAAAGGCTGGTGCGGAGATATGGTTCGAGGAAACTCACCCTTGGTCAGAGTTCCATCCGGATGAGTGATGATGACTTGATCCGCCGCAGCACTGATTGGATGGAGCACGCATATTCCAATACGATTCCTGCGAAATGCGTGAACAGCGGTACCTTCCATCTGATACAGGAGATCGCCATCCGGGAAACCTTGGATACAAGTATCTGAAACGAAAAACGGAGGATTTCCGCCATATTCCGATTTGTATCTTACTTGAAAACTGTCATCGCTCTTTTCAACAGTCAGCTCGGCAACCGTGCTTTGAACGTTTTGCCAGTTTTCGCCACGCAGTGCGAAGTAGATCCGGTTCACGACTTCCTGACCATTGATGGAAATCGATCGAATTTCTCCATCCCTGAAGACAACTGCAACCGGACCTGCGAAAAGTTGAATCTGATCGTAATCCTGTCTTTCCATTTAATAAGACATCCTACGTACTATGTCTGATATATACACTATCACTATGACCATAGGCGCGTCAAGCATTATCTTGACAAACGTAGGGGATAGTCAGAAACTACAGCTGTTAGACGTCGAACGTCATAGATGTTCAAATTAACCTGCTGTTACTCCTATAGGGGCCACATATTGTGCGAAAGAAAGAAGGAGTGTTTCAGTGTTGGTACGCCCATTGGATGCAGACCTTTTCAAAGCGCCTCATCGGAAATCCTCAGTCGATACGGTAATTGAAACCATCCAGGATCTCCTGCTGACGAAGCGGATCAAACCGGGCGACAGGCTTCCCAACGAAATGGAGCTCACGAAGAGCCTCTCGATCAGCCGGGGTTCAATACGGGAAGCGATGAAGATCCTGGCTTCATACGGAATCGTAGAAATCAAGAGAGGTGACGGCACTTACGTATCGAGGTCATTGACGAGGCGTTTGTTCGACCAGCTGCTTTTTCAGCTCATTCTGAGCGACAATGACAAGAAGAAGCTTGCCGAGCTTCGGCAGCTGCTGGAAATGGGCATTGTTCGAGTCGTCATAGACAACGCAACCGGCGAGAGCATGCAGCTCATACAGAATGCGTTCGAACGCATGGAACGGCAGGCGAATGAGCAGCCACACGATTCAAAGCTGCTAACCGAATGCGACCTCTACTTCCACGCCGCTATTGCACGGGCAACGGAAAATGAGCTGATCGAGAAGATATATGGCTTTACCCTGGAGCTGTTTGCCCCTTCGATAGAGGAAACTCATCGTGACGCGCAATCGGGCAATCTCGCGCTCCAGCTCCATAAGGCCATCCTGGATGGGTTGAAGGCCAGGGACCTCAAAAAGACGGAAAAAGCAGTGAAGGAGTCTCTGGACAGCTGGCGCCGGCGGCAGGAATAGAGACGCTGGCTTTCTACCGTTCTGCGAGGGAAGAAGATCCGCGGATTTCCTCCGCGAAGTTCTCAAACAGGATGTGTTTCCTCGCCAGTGTTAACATCAAACATCAGATGAATTTGTATTGACAAACCCGAGGTGTCGTGTTAGTATGCCAGTAAGCTCAAACATTAGATGTCTAATGTTTGAGCTGTGAAGTGTTCTTCATGTAGAAGGATCGGCGTGAGAGCCGGTGCCGAAAACCCGATAAGGAGGACTGAGATGAAGAGACTGGTCGTATTGTTCATGGCAGCGATGCTCGTCATCCCTGTGTTGTCGCTTGTTGCCGCCGGGCAAAAGGAGGCAGGGCAGACGAAGGGGTTCGTAATCGCCCTTTCGAACTCCTACTATGGCAACTCCTGGCGAAAGCAGATGGTCGACACCATGCAGACGGCGGCAAATGAGGCCAAAGCCAAGGGCCTGATAAAGGATTTCATTGTTGCCAACGGCGATGGGACAGAGAACACCCAGATCGCTCAAATGAACAGCCTGATCCTTCAGAACGTCGATGCGATTCTGATCAACTCTGCGTCGCTGACGGGCTTGAACGGAGTCATTGCGAAGGCGCATGAAAAGGGGATCAAGGTACTGGCCTTCGACTCCATCGCCAGCAGCCCCTATGCCTACAAGATCGAATATGACTTCCGCAGCTACGGAACCATCGAAGCAAACTACATCGTGGACCGTTTCAAGGGGAACGCCAAGGTACTCATCACGAGGGGAGTCATGGGTTCGGAACCCGAGACTGCCATGTACGGGGCGATGATGAAGGTATTCAAGGCGAACCCGGGCATTCAGATACTCGCTGAGGTCGACACGGAGGCGGACACCGCCAAGTGCCAGAGCGTCGTGGCCAACGTGCTGCCCAGCTTGCCGCAAGTCGATGCCACTGCCGGCGACACCAACGGCTACGGCGTCGTTCAGGCGTTTCTCTCCGCGCACAGGCCCATGCCGGTAATCATCTCATCCACCTTTGCGGAGTTCGTCAGATGGTGGATCGACGAAAAGGCGAAAACCGGCTACCAGACAATCTGTCTTGGCTCGGAACCGGGCATCGGCGCCATTTCCTTCTGGCTGATGACCCACATCCTCCAGGGAGAGCAGGTTCCTGAGATGATTACGCACCCCTATGAGCTCCCTCTCGTCGCACTGACAAATGACACGGTGGACCAGTTCAAAGACATTCAGCCTGGAATGATCATTTCACAGACATACACCGATAAGTGGGTTGTCGATAACATTTTGAACAAGAAGTAGAGTCAAGGACAATGCAACATGTGCCGCCGACCCGGCGATTGACCGAGCCGGCGGCACCTTCAAAGTACGAGAGGAACTCAGCAGACCGGCATGAACGGCCTGCAGGATGTCGCATGCCGGATCTCTCCAGTGGGATTGAGCGATGGAGCAGAATAGCCTTTTCGAGCTGAAGTCGATCACCAAAACCTACGGAGCGACCGTGGCGTTGAAAGACGTCTCGGTTGCGATACGACCTGGAGAGATCATCGGCCTCATTGGGGCGAACGGCGCGGGCAAGAGCACCCTGACGCGGGTGATATCGGGAGTTACTTTTCCGAACGCCGGGGAGCTGTTCAGGGAAGGCGTGCCGATACGCCTCGGCGCGTATACGCCGGCAGCAGCAAGCCGCATGGGCGTACGGGTCGTATATCAGGAGCTCTCTCTCTGCACGAACCTGACTGTGCTGGAGAACTTCTACGTCGAGCAGCATGCCACGATCCGGAACGCCCGGAGGTGGCGCAAGGATGTCTTCGAAAAGACACAGAAAGCCCTCGATGACGTGTTCCCAGATCACGGCATCGATCCGAAAACCCTCCTGAGCGCCCTTTCCATCGCCCATCGACAAATGGTGGAGATCGCCCGGGCACTGAGCATGAGCGGGCTGAAGCTGCTGATCCTCGATGAGCCAACATCTTCGCTCGGCGCCGCACAGGCGGGCCAGCTGATGCGCTCTCTTGGCACCCTCACCGAACGCGGCGCCTCGGTCCTTTTCATCTCCCACCGTCTCCGCGAGATAGTCGATATCGCCGACCGAATCGTCGTCATGCGGAACGGACAGAAGATCTGGGAGGGCGAGAACGAGAACGTCGACGAGGCGAGCCTGGTCGATAAAATGGCCGGTGAGGAGTCCGCCACGGCACAGGGCCGCCCGCGTATCGCGGGCGCGTCAGAGGCGGAGAAGCGGAATCAGGCGGTATTCCTGCGATCGAGGAAGTTGAAGGGCAACGGGCTCTGCGGATTGGACGTGGATCTGCATGGCGGCGAGCTCGTCGGCGTGGCCGGACTGGATGGAAGCGGACAAAGAGAATTCCTGAAAACCCTGTTCTTCGCGAGAGGCAAAGCCGGTGGACAGGTTGAGAAAGCGGGGAGGTTGGCCTACGTCACGGGAGATCGGAAGAAGGAGGGCATCTTTCCACTCTGGTCGGTGTCGGACAACATGAGCATCGTGGAGCTCAACAAGTCTCCACTGTTTCGGGTGCTCAATGTGAGCGGGCTCACCGCGAAAGTGGATCGCTGGTTCACAAGCCTTGCGGTCAAGGCACCGGACGCACAAACCCAGATTCTTTCCCTTTCGGGCGGCAACCAGCAGAAGGTTCTGGTTGCGAGAGCGCTCCTCGCGGAAGCCGACGTCATCATCCTGGACGATCCCACGAAGGGTGTTGACGTCGGGACGAAAAGGCAGATGCACGGCCTGTTCAGGGAAGCTGCCTCAAACGGCAAGCTGCTCCTCTGGTACAGCACCGAAGACGAGGAGCTGGAATACTGCTCGCGGATACTGGTGTTCCGCTACGGCCAGATCGTGAAGGAACTGACGGGTGATGAGATCAGCAAGAACAGGATCATCGAAGCCAGCTTTGGCGGCGAGGACCTCCTGGTCAGATCCGAGACTTCTGTAGGCAAGCGTCGTGCGTTTCAGAGCACGTTCCTCGTTCCGCTGCTTGCCATGCTGGGGGTCTTCCTCCTCAGTGGCGTGCTGCAGAACGGGGTGTTTTCCCGGTTCGGAGTCGACCTGCTTCTTGCCGGTTCCATTCCATTGATCTGTGCCGCACTCTCGCAGATGTTCATCATCGGGCTCAGCCAGATCGATCTCGGCGTGGGTGCCTTCATGGGACTCAGCAGCGTGCTGTGTGCCACCGTTCTTCAGCAGAGACCTCTGCTGGGAGTCATCGCGCTCGTCGGCTCCGTTGTGGTGTACGGCGCCATGGGTGCGCTCATCTACCTCCGGAACATCCCTGCCGTGATTGTCACCATGGGAATGTCCTTCGTGTGGACGGGCATCGGCTATACCATGCAGGAGAGCCCCGGCGGGCACGCGCCTGAATGGCTCGTGGGAATATTCAATCTGAAGCTCCCCATTCCTGAAAGTGCAATCGTTGCCGTGCTGCTCGGCCTGGTCGGGTTCCTCATTTACCGCTCGCGATACGGGACAATCCTGAAAGCGTTCGGCAACAACCCGGCCGCCGTGCAGCGCAGCGGGTGGTCGCCGCTGAAAGCCATCATTGTCGGCTATGGTGTGGCGAGCATATTCGCAATCATCGGCGGAATGCTTATCACGGCGGCATCCGGCGCGTCGGATATCAATTCCACAAAGTCCTATACGATGTTGACTGTCGCTGCAGTCGTCATGGGGGGCAGCGAGCTCCTGGGTGGAATCGTCTCACCCTGGGGGACAATCATCGGAGCGATCACTCTCTCCCTCGTCGGCGCCCTCATCGCATTCCTCCGTCTGAATTCGAGCTACGTCACGGCCGTGCAGGGACTCATCCTGATCGGGATACTGGCTTCGAGGCTGCTTCGGAAGGGGAAACTATGACAGCCATTCTCAAACCGATCAGAAACCTCTCCTGGATCTGGGCCGCTCTCGGGGCGCTCGTGATGTGGCTCCTGCTTGGCCTGTTTGCGCACAATCTGAACCTCCAAAGTCTCGTTGCCACGGGCGCCACGGCGTCTTTTCTTGCCATCGTTGCTATGGGACAGATGCTCGTGGTGACGACCGGGCGAGGTGCCATTGACCTGTCGATCCCCAGCATTATCACTCTTGCCGCCTATCTTTCTGTCGGGATGAGCAATGGCAGCAACGTGAATCTCCTGTACCTTGTTCCTTTGGCTTTAGCAATTGGAGGTGCCATCGGGCTCCTGAACGCCCTCATCGTGCTGTTTCTGCGAATCCCGCCGATCATCGCTACCCTGGGTATGGGATACATCGTGACCACTGTCATCCTTATCTACAATCCGCACTACCGGTCCACATACATCGCCTCCTTGCTCGTACACATTGCGCGGGACAGGGTGCTCGGCATGCTCCCCGTCATGGTCATCATCGCGATTGCGCTCGCGGTGCTGATCTCCCTGATGTTCGCGTATACTAAGTTCGGCAAGTCCCTCACCGCGCTTGGACAGAACCTGGAAGCGGCCCAGCTTTCCGGCATCAAGGTCAACCTTATCCAGGCCATCGCCTACATCATCAGCGGCGTCCTTGCGGCCTTTGGCGGGATCCTGATCTCCGCTCGCGTCGGGGGAGCATTTCTCAGTCTCGGTGATCCCTATCAACTCGAGACGGTCGGCAGCGTGGTGGTGGGCGGGACCCTGATTTTCGGCGGGAAAGCCGTGCCGGCCGGCACATTTTTCGGCAGCCTCTTCCTCGTCCTTCTGGTCACCGCCATGCAGGTGGCGGGAATAAGAATCGGAGGCCAGTACGTGGCGGAAGGGCTTCTCATCATACTCGTGCTGTTCGTCGCCGCCAAACGCACCACCCAGTAGTCCGCGCGCTCCCTCAGCAGGCGGCACATCATGTGCGGAACGGACCCGTGTCACAGCCATGAGCCCCGTGAATCGGTTATTGTTTTCGACCTGCCTGCAGCTCCCGGTAAGCGTCGGAATCCCTCAGGCTTTTGTTGTGCGCGGCGTTTTGGACGGCAGTCTGACCTTCGTTTAACTGTAACTATTCAAATAGTTTGAAGGCAGTCTTGTAGGGTCAGATCCCTTTCGAATGCGTTAATGATAGCGTCAATCACTGACAGCCCTTGCTTTCTCATCGTAGAGATGTAGCTGCGTATTCTACAAAAAGCGAGCGCTCCCTCGTGGCTACGGAATGATCCGGAGACCTTTTGCTGGACCCTCATCATTCGTATGTCTCTTTCGGCCAGGTCGTCTAGCTGGATGTGGCAGACCATCTGGCGCTCGCTCTAGATGCGACAGCCCCAGGCACCTACGCCAGCGGGGAACGAGTTCACTCCAGCGGCTCTTCCGCGCCCACTTCCCGGAGCTCGTTGCTCGCCATGGGGCTGAGTTCGCCAAGCGCCTAGGTCGTCGAGCGGTTTCTGGATTGCGGCGACTACACCAAGGGTGTCGCCAGAATCCAGTGTACCAACCCCAACTGCCGAATGGACTACTTCCGGCCCTTCAGCTGCAGCGTCTTCCACCCCCTGGGCGGGCCACTGTACCGCCTCTGCCCCTCCTGCTCTCAGAAGCGGACCCTCCTGTTGGGCGAGTACATGAACGAGCAGCTCCTGCTGCGGTTGCCGCACAAACAGTTCGTGTTCACCCCGCCCAAGGTTCTCCGCGTCTTCTTCCGCCACGACAAGAGGCTTCGCGGGGAAATCAGCCGCCTCGTCTACGGGTTGGTGCGGGACTTCACAACGGCGGCCGCCGGCAAGTGCATCCGCACCGCCGTCGTCGTATTCCAGACCTCAGGAGAGTTTTCTCGATGGAACCCACATTGGCACGGCCTGTTCCTGGAGGGAGGTTTTGACCGTGACGGTCGATTCGTCCATGTCCCGACTGTCGTTCTGGCGAAGCTGAGCGCATGCTTCCGCCAGAGAGTCATCGCGTTCTTCCTAGAGTGCAAGCTGCTGAACGAGCGGCTGGCCAAGAACATGGTCACGTGGGCCCACTCCGGCTTCTCCGTGGATGCCTCCGTGCGTATCCCGGCGGGTTCCACCAAGGCTCGTGAAGCGTTGGCGCAGAAGACTTCTGGGCGAATGATGGAGAATACATCACACGCAAGCTCGCAAAAGGTGGCCACTTCTCGGCATCGTTCGCGAAAATCCGTAAGGGACAAACCAAGAATGGGACAAGGTTACGTGGCGAGAGCCTCTCTCATGCCCGGGGCAGTTGCTGCAACCGCTCGAAGTGGGCGTCGCGGGAAAACAGGACGAGATCATGTTGGACGGCCAAGGCCGCGATCCAGATATCGTTGGTAGGAATAGGGGTGCCCTGCTTCCTGAGTTGGAGCAAGAGACGGGCGTAATGATGGGCGGTCTGCTCGTCGGGCCAAATGATCCTTACCCTGGACCGGTTCAGGAAGAGTGCCAGGATCCGTTCGTTCCGACGGCCCGCTGTTCCCGGGAGAAAACCGGCTCTCAGTTCGGCAAGCGTCACAAACGCCATGCAGACGAGCTCGGCAGCTCGCATGCATTCCACGGCGTCGGGTGCACCATCGCAAAAATCCCTGTACCGGTTGGTATCAAGGAGGATTTTCATTTCCAGAGTTCCTCATCGATTCGGTCCATCTCCGTCACCAACCGGTCGAACTCGATATCAGGTACCCAGGTTCCGGCAAGGTCGTCGAGGTCAGTGTACCGAACCTCGACATCGCTGACACCGAGGCCCCGGGCAAGGGCGTCCACGGCCACGCTGTTCAAGCTCCGTCCTTCGGCTCGAGCGCGTTCCCGAAGCCTTGCGCCGACCCTCTCGGGAACTCCCCGGATTGTGTATTGCCCAGATTGCTTCTCTGTCATGCATGCATAGTAGGCAAAATACGCATGCATAGTCAAACCTCTGCCTTCGAATTCTATGTCTTCCGTGGAGGATACGGCGCGAGTCGGCGCCCGCAGCGCGCAGCTTGACTGCCCCGGCAACCATGGGACGGAATACGCACTATGCGCACCCAGCTGCAAAGCATCAATTGCGCAGGCCGTTTTTTGTGCGTACACTATCGGCATGGGCAAGGGACCGGGCGGACTTGCAGCGCTCTGCAGGAAATACAATGTGGAAATCCTCTATGCTTTCGGAAGCCATGCCCGCGAGGCTCAGGAAATGCTGGGAGGTCACCGTACGCAATTGCTCTCCGTCGCATCGGATCTGGACATCGGCGCGCGAATCCATGCTTCACTCAAGATAACGGTTCGGGAGAAGGTGTCCCTCGCCATCGACCTGGAGGAGTGCTTCGTGGTGCCCCGGGTCGATCTTGTCCTTTTCAGCGAGGCAGATCCATTTCTCGCCGCCAACATCGTCCGGGGTGAAAGGCTGTACTGCATGGACCCTCATGACGCCGACGAATATGAGCTGTACATCCTCAGACGGGCCGGAGACCTTGCGCCGCTGGAACACGAACGGCTCTCCCTGCTGGAGCATTCATGAGCCCGTCGAAAATATCACGGCGCATAGTTCTTGACCGCATCGCCTGGGTGGACCGGATGATAGCCGAGATCCGCGCGCTTCCCCTTGCGGACCAGAAGGCGTTCCTTGCGGATTCCCGCAACGTGTGGACTGCGGAATCCTGCCTCCGGAGGGCTCTGGAAGCACTTTCTGACATCGGACGGCACATCCTGGCAAAGGGCTTCGCGCTGGGGGTGTCGGAATACAGGGAGATTGCCGAGGGACTGGAAGCCCGGGGCGTCCTTTCCCCCGAGCAGACGCGCCTCCTGAAAACCCTGGCCGGCTACAGAAATCGCCTCGTCCACTTCTACCATGAAGTCTCGATTGATGAGCTCTACCAGATCTGCGCGTCACAGTTGGAGGACGTGATCCTGGTACGTGACGCGCTGCATTCCTGGTTTTCGGCGAACCCGCAGATGATCGACAACACGCTCTGAGCTGCCCAGCCGGGCATCACCGACCCAGGAGGGGCAAGATGGCGGTGGCAGACCTCGGTTGCTTGTTGCGTCTCATTCACGTCGCCCGCCACGCTTCCGCAATCGCCTCCTGTCCTCATTCCTTGCGTTTTCACCGAAGTATCCTTTTTTTGCAGAGCGCGGGCGTGGAGAACCTCAACCGCCTGCTCCAGGAAGCGCTGAACCCTTCGGGATCCGAGGTAATGGCCCGGAGCAAAACTTTGCGCGTGCACGATAAGGTGA
>PLNO01000304.1 GCA_003141795.1 Spirochaetaceae bacterium
AAAGGCTGAGCATTCGCCGCGGCTGCCGCAGGCGCCACTTGAGGAGCGGCACCCGCCGATTCGGCGGCGAGCTGGCCCGCCACGGGGGCGAGGGCCCCTTCGACGGCTTCCCCATCCTCCGGTTCCGCGATCTCGGCAATCGCTTCGACTGCCTTCCCGTTCACGTCGACTCCGGGGCCGCCGAACTTGTCTTCCGCGGTCTGCTTGCGCTTCCTGTCGCGGAAGTTGACCCATTCGATGACGATGAAGGCGGAAATGAAGGTGGAGTATGTTCCTTCCACGATACCGACGATCATGTTCAGGGCGAAGTTCTTGATTGTCCCGCTCGTCAACACGAATAAGGCGATGACGGTGAGAAGCGTCGCTCCTGAGGTAATGAAAGTCCTGCTCAGTGTCTGCGTGACGCTCGTGTCCAGGATCGTCCTCATCGAGGCGCCGCGCATGAGAGTCGTGTTCTCACGGGCACGGTCGAAGTTGACGATCGTGTCGTTGATCGAATACCCGAGGATGGTGAGAATTGCGGCAATGGTGCCCGCGTCGATCTGCACCCGGAAAACGGCGTCGAAGGCGAGCATGACCAGTGCGTCGTGCAGGATGCCGAGCACGGCTGCGATGGCGTAGATCGGGGGGTGGAACCTGATCATCATGTAGAGGAGGATCAGGGCCACGGCGATGATGACCAACCAGACGGTCTGGCTTGCAAGGCTCTGCGCCATCCGCGCGCCGACGAACTCGGTGCTCTTCAGAATAACCTGACCCGCGCCGTACTTGGCCTCGAGGATCTTCAGAAGCTGCGACTGGGAGTCCTGCTGGAATGTCGATTCGTTCGTCCCCGCCTTGACGGGGATGCGCGTGAGGAACTCCTGGTTCTCGGGTGCACCGACAGCTTGCAGCGTGAACTCGCCGAGCGGAGGAAGAAGGGTCCGCATCTCCGCGATCGAGGCAGTGACGCCCCTCCCGGGAGCCGGGGCCAGGTTGATCGTCTCAACGAGGTTCGTTATATCGGCCGGCCGAGGCAAGGGGAGCAGCTCTGTCGGCTTGGCCGACGGATCGCCCTTCAGGTCGACTGTGACCCCCTGCACCTGTTTCACGATCGCATCGGTCAGATCACGCACCGTGGGATAAGCCTTGTAGCTGAAAGGGAAACTCTGCTTGTTGCCGTCCTTGGCACTCGTAACAGTGAAGATGATGTCGCCGGGAGCGGTGAGGGCCTGCTCGCCGGCAGGTATGGAGATCTGCACCTTGTCGGGTCCGACGTACTGGACCGCAAAACTGGCCGGCGCTACCTGGAATTGGAATGCGATACCTGCCTGGAAATCCACGCCGAGATTGAAGCCGTGGTTGACGACGAAGCCGACGATGCCGATGAGGATCAGCAGCCCCGAAAAGGCGAAGAAAAAGTATCGCGCCCGAGAAAACTGGATGACTCTCTTCATGCTATCTTTCTCCAGGTCAGGCGAATCTTCTTGATATGGAGCACGTCAAGCTCGAAGTCGAAGATCAGGCGGGACACGAACACGGCCGCGAAGAGTGTGGCCAGGTTCCCGATCAGCAGCGTGACGGCAAAACCCTGGATACTGCCCTTGCCGAGCTGCGTCAGCACGAGTGCCGTGATGATCGTCGTGATGTTCGAGTCGAGGATCGCGGTAAACGCACGTGAGAAGCCGTGCCCGACGATTGCCTGGTTGGTCTTTCCGAGACGGGACTCTTCCTTCATCCTCTCGAATATCAGCACGTTTGCGTCCACTGCCATACCGATGGTCAGCACGAGGCCCGCGATGGCCGAGAGGGTAAGCGTGAATCCGAATACGGACAGAATTGCGATGTTGATGTAGAGGTGGAGGAGCTGGGAAATCACAGCGTTGAAACCGGCACGGCGGTAGTACAGCAGCATGAAGATCATGACCAGACCGATGCCGATGATGCTCGCATTGATTCCCTGGCCGATGGCGTCCTGGCCGAGGGAGGCACCGATTGCCTGCTGGCTCGTGATTTCAAGGGGCACAGGCAACGAGCCCGTACGCAAGGTGAGGGCGAGGTCCGTGGCCTCCTCAGGCTTGAACCCGTTGACGCGGACCTGGTCGCGGATGGGCTCCTGGATGCGCGCCTGCGCCTTGACCTTGTTGTCCAGCGCCACGGCGAGCATCTTGTTCACGTTCGCGGTGGTGAGCTTATAGAATGTCTCACCGCCCGCCGAGGTCAGGATGAAGTTGACCGTGGGCTCAGCTGTCACAGGATCCCTGCCCACCTGGGCGTTGGTGATCTCCGTGCCGTTGAGGCCGATCTCCTCGTGCAGAACGGTATACCCCTTCAGCTCGTCGAGGCCGTAGGAGTCCTTCGTGAAGACGCCCCTGAGAACGTCACCCTTGGGGATGACGTTGAGGACGCCCGTGTCCTTCACGTTGCCCGCGGCATCCAGAAGGACGCCGGGATTAGCGGCCGCGTATTCCTTGACCTTGTTGACGGCGTCTTCGTCCACGATATGGAAGGTGAGCGAGCCCTTGCCCATGATGAACCGCCGGACGTTTTCTGGGTCCGAGGTGCCGGGGATCTCGATGATGATCTTGTCGTCGCCCTGGGTGCGGATGGAAGGATCGGACAGACCGTACTGGTCGATCTTGTTCCGCAGCACCTCGAGGGTCTGCGCCATCTTGTCCTTGCGCTGAGTGGCGTTGAGCGTTGTCTTGTTGGCCGCCTCATACGACGCGTAGTCGACCTGGATGGTGACGTACATACCGCCGCGGAGGTCAAGACCGAGCTGCATGGTCTGGTTCTTCAGGTCCTTGAGGGCGAACATCTGTGAGCGGTACCAGTCCTCGGCATCGGAGGTGATGTCCGCACGGCTCCCGTAGGCTTGAAGGATGCTCTCCACTGTCCACGTTGAAGGAAGGCGTTTGCTGGCAGTGGTATAGCGCTTGCTGGCCTTGCTGATCAGGAACTGGAACTCAGCGGGAAGGGGATCGGAGGGGCTCATTGCGACCAATCTCTTGACCGCGCCGTCCGCCTTTTCCTGCGCGTAAACCTTGATCTGGTTTCGCGAGCTTTCCGCCATGTCTTTGTCCGCCTGCGGCGTGAGGAAATACCACCTGACCGTGGGCCACACGAAGTAAAAGCCGACCGCGAGAACCGCGAGCAGAATGAGGAATCGGTACCGCTTTTTCATGTGATGTGTTACTCCTTGGAGTCTCCCGAATCATCCTTACGCTCGAGGACCGTGGATACCGCGCTCTTGGAGAATTTGATTTTTACATTGTCGTCCACCTTGAGGATCACGGCGTCGTCCTTCACGGACTCGACAAAGCCGTGCATGCCCCCGATGGTCACGACGCGGTCGCCCTTGCGGATGCTTTGCAGCATCTTCTTGGCGTCCTTCTGCTTCTTGTTTTGGGGCCTGATCACGAGGAAATAGAAGACGACGATGATGAGTCCGAACGTGACCAGCATCGTGATGAGCTGGGTGCCGCCGCCGCCTGACTGCGTGCCACCAGCCGCCGTCTGTCCACCCCCCCCGAACGACCCCATCAACAAGGGGAGAAAACTCTGTATGCCTGTCATATGGTTTCCTTAGTGTGAAGATGAATAACCGCGCAAACATACCATAAAGCCAATGTGAGCGTCAAGGCGATAGGCTTCTCACGGAGGCGGCGAAGCTACGTGCGCTTGCGCGAGCGGAGCACGCGCACGNNTTTCGGTACGCGACGATGCGTCACGTACCTCCCGCATCCGCTCGATGAGGTACTCGAGGGCGGCGCCCGCCTTTTCGATTTCCTCCAGCGGCATCTCGAAGATGTCCGTGTCCGTGGCGCCCAAGTCGGGTCCGGCCAGACGCAGGATGTTGCCGATCTCCGCAAGGGTGTAGTTGAAGGCCTGGAGGTCCTTGATGAAGGCAAGGAGGACGACCTCGTCGGGGCGGTACAGACGGAAGCCTCCCTCGGTGCGCCGATGCGGCGCGATCAGCCCCTTCTCCTCCCAGAACTTGATCGTGCGCACATTGATTCCGCTGCGTTCCGCGAGCTCCCCGATCGTGAGGAAGTCGCTTCGCGAAACGAACCTGCCTTTCTCATCCTTGACGGGAAGCCCGACGCTCCGCTTGATCTTCAGGATTTCAGGCAGCGAATACCCGAGGCCGCAGAACTTCTTGATGAGCTCCGCCTCTTCGATGGCGGATTCGGCGAAGACGTCACCGGTGCCGGGGAGAGGGGCGATGAGACCGTTCTCTGTCCAGTCCTGCAGCTCCCGCGGGGTGATCCTCAGGTGCTGGAGGAGCTCGTCGCGGGTCAGCTCCACTGCAGCCTCTTCAGACGACCGTGACCTTCTTCACTCCCTCGGGGATGACGGAAATACCGAACGTCCTCTTCAGCTCCTCCGAGGTACGCACGGGTTGGGCGGTCCGCTGGTTGTACACCGCCAGGACTTCCTCGAGCTCCTGCGGAACGCCGCCGAAGACGGCGGAGGCGACCGCCTCCTTGAACATGCCGGCCTCGGCAAGCTGCCGAGTCGAATACGACCTGAACTTGCGCAGCAACCTGCCGTCGATGATCGCCGTGCTTCCTTCGAAGCCGATGCAGAAAACGAAATCCTCCCTGCGCATGGCACAATCCTGACAGATAGACCGAGGATGATCAAGGGAGAGGAGGCGCGGCGGCAAAGCCGGGATCCGTCACGGTGAAGGATTCTTTCGCTCCCTCGGAGAAATAGAGCTTGTGGTCCGCGGTCACGATGATGGCGTCGACCTTGAGCTTCTTCGCCAGCGCCAGTCCGTCCGCGGGACCCAGGCAGAAGATCGACAGGGCGACCCCGTCGGCGTCGATCGACTTCTCCGCAATCACCGTCACCGCCGCAAGGCCGTTGTCCACGGGATATCCGGTGCGCACGTCCATGATGTGGTGATACCGCTTGCCGTTCTGGATGAAGAAATGCTCGTAGACCCCCGAGGTGACGACCGACCTGTTGACGACCGAGGCGACGCCGATGGAGGCCCCCCGTTCGTCGTCGGGGTTCTGGATCCCGATCTGCCAGGACGCCTTGCCGGGCTTCCGCCCCATGGCGAAGATATCTCCGCCGAGGTCCACGATGGCGCTTGTCACTCCGCGCGAAGAGAGGATGCGCACCGTTTCATCCGCGGCGTACCCTTTG
>PLNO01000063.1 GCA_003141795.1 Spirochaetaceae bacterium
AAGTTCACGGAGAAGGGCGGGGCAACCCTGCGGCTGCGCTCGCGTCCCGAGGCGGGCGGAGACTGGCGGCTCCTCTTCGAGGTGGAGGACAGTGGGATCGGCATGGCGCTGGACGAGGTCGAATCGGTGTTCGAGCCGTTCGTGCAGACCCGCAGCGGGAGCGCAGCGCAGGAAGGAACGGGGCTCGGCCTGCCCATCAGCCGAAAGTACGTCTCCCTCATGGAGGGACACCTCGAGGCCAAGAGCACGGTCGGAACGGGGAGCATCTTCAGCTTCGACGTGAAGGTCGGCCCCGCCGATGAGAAGCAGGTCGCTCCTCCCCGTCCGGCCCGCCGTGTGAAAGGACTCACCGCCGGGCAGCCCCGCTACAGGATCCTCATCGCGGAGGATCGGGACTCCAACCGGGAGCTCCTCATGAAGATGCTCGCGCCGCTGGGCTTCGACGTGCACGGCGTGAAGAACGGCGCAGAATGCGTCGCCGAGTGGGAGAGCTGGGAGCCGCACCTGATCTGGATGGACATGCGCATGCCCGTCATGGACGGCTACGAGGCGACGCGACGGATCAAGGCGACGCTGAAAGGGCACGCCACCNNAATCAGATCGGAAGCTCATCCTCTCCGAGGGCTGCGACGATTTCGTGCGCAAGCCGTTCGTGGAGGAGGAAATCCTCACGAAGCTCGAGCAGCACCTGGGCGTCACGTTCGACTTCGTGAACGAGCAGGCGGTATCCCCGCAGGACCAGGCGCGTGCGCTCGATGCCGATGCAGTGGCAGCCCTGCCCGTGCAGTGGCGGGACGATTTCCGCAAGGCCACCGTGGATGCGGACTACACCGTGCTCCTCCAGATGATCGAACAGATCAGGTCGGCGCATCCGGAAACGGCCCGGGCCCTCGCCGCGCTCGTCCAGGAGTACCGCTACGAGGCCATCATGGAGGCACTCGGCCCTGCGCCCGTCACCCCGCAGTGACCCGCAGCTCCCGCGCCGCTCTCACCTCGTCGAGCCTGCGCATCGAAGGCGCGTGGGGCGCATCGTGGAGCAGCTCAGGGCGCTCCTCCGCCTCGCGCGCGATACGGAGGAGCGCGTCGATGAACGCGTCCAGCGTCTCCTTGCTCTCCGTCTCCGTCGGCTCGATCATGAGCGCCTCGGGGACGATGAGTGGGAAATAGTTCGTCGGCGGGTGGAAGCCCAGATCGATGAGCCTCTTTGAGACGTCCAGGGCGCGGATTCCGGGCGCAGCGGCAAAAATACCCTGAGCTACGAACTCATGCATGCACGTACGGTCCCCGTACGGTACAGGGTACACGTCCTTCAGGCCAGCCTGGAGATAGTTCGCGTTCAACACCGCGTTTTCCGCCACGGCGCGGAGGCCTTCCGGGCCGAGCATGCGGATGTACGTATAGGCGCGCACGAGGATGCCGAAATTGCCGTGGAAGCTCTTCATCCTGCCGATGGATCGGGGCGGCGTGCACCACTCGTAGCGCGCGCTCGCGCCCTCCGAGCTGCGGGCGACCACGGGGCCTGGAAGGAAATCCGCAAGCGACTCCACGACCCCTACGGCGCCCGAGCCCGGCCCGCCGCCGCCGTGCGGCGTGGAGAAGGTCTTGTGCAGGTTGAAGTGCATCACGTCGATCCCCATGACGCCGGGCTTCGCGATGCCGAGGATGGCGTTGAGGTTCGCCCCGTCACCGTAGACGAGGCCGCCGGCGGCGTGGACGCGCCGCGTCACCTCCAGGAGGTGCTCGTCGAAGAGCCCCAGCGTGTTCGGATTGGTGAGCATGAGCCCAGCGACACGATCGTCCAGGTTCGCGGAAAGCTTCGACAGGTCGACGTTTCCCCGCGCATCCGACGGTATCTCCACCACCTCGAGGCCCGCCATGGCGGTGGATGCCGGGTTCGTTCCGTGCGCGGAGTCCGGCACGAGGATGCGCGCCCTGCGCGTATCTCCGCGCGATGAATGCCACGCGCGCATGATGAGGATGCCGGTGAGCTCCCCGTGAGCGCCCGCAGCGGGCTGCAGGCTCACCGAATGAAACCCTCCGATGCGCCCGATCATCTCTTGCAGGCGATACATGAGCGACAGAGCTCCCTGCACGGTGGCAGGGTCCTGCAGTGGATGCACCTGGGAGAAGCCGGGCAATCGCGCGGCCGTTTCGTTCACCTTGGGGTTGTACTTCATCGTGCAGGACCCCAGCGGGTACAGGCCCTGGTCCACGCAGTAGTTCATGCGCGACAGGCGCAGGTAGTGCCGAACGACGTCGCCCTCCGCCACTTCCGGAAGCGGAAGGGATTCGCGGCGCAGCGCTTCGGGGATCGGCGTCTCGGGGACGTCGCACTCCGGGAGCGCCACACCGTCGCGGCCCGCGCGTGAAAGATCGAAAACAAGGGGTTCAGGCATTGCCCACCTCCGCGAGCGCGCTCACCAGGCCGTCGATCTCCTCCCTGCCGTTCATCTCCGTGCAGCAGAGGAGCATCTGGCTCTTCCTGTCGGGGTAATGGCGGCCCAGGTCGAAGCCGCCGATGATCCCATAGTTCTCGAACAGCCGTTTGTTGATCGTCTCCACGGGGAGAGGGCAGCGCACGGCGAACTCGTGGAAGAACGGCGAGCCGTCCACGGAGTAGGGAGAGAGCTCGGCGATGCGCGCCGCCGCGTAGTGCGCCTTGTTCCAGCAGAGCTCGGCGACGCGGCGCAGACCCCGGGGACCGAGGCTCGTCATGTAGACCGCCGCGGCCACGGCGTTCAGCGACTGGTTCGTGCAGATGTTCGACGTCGCCTTCTCCCGGCGGATATGCTGCTCGCGCGTGCTCAGCGTGAACACGTATCCGCGGGCGCCTTCCCTGTCCACGGTCTCGCCGGCGATCCTGCCGCTCGACCTGCGCACGTGCTCCCGACGGAACGCGAAGTAGCCCAGCGAAGGGCCGCCGAAGGAGAGGGTATTGCCAAGTGCCTGGCCCTCGCCGACCACGACGTCAGCGCCGAGTGACCCGGGCGGCTTCAGGACCCCGAGGGGGACGGGATTTGCCACCACCACGAGGAGGGCACCGCACGCGTGAGCTTTTGCCGCGAGGCTTTGCATGACCTCGGGCTGGACGATCCTGCCGAGGAAGTCCGGGCTCTGAAGGACGATGCACGCAGTCGAAGAGTCGCAGAGCGCGCCAAGCTCCTCCATGCTCCTGTCCTTCTCATCCCCCTGCACGGTGAGACCCATGCCCTGCGTGTAGGTCCGCACGACCTCCCTGTACTGCGGGTGCACACCGGCGGAGAGCACGACGCGCGTCTTCTGCCTCTGGGCGACATTGAGCGCCATGATGACGGCCTCTGCCGTGGAGGTGGCCCCGTCGTAGTGGGAGGCGTTGGAGACCTCCATGCCGGTGAGCCGGGCGATCATGGTCTGGTACTCGAAGATCGCCTGCAGCGTTCCCTGGCTGATCTCGGGCTGGTACGGCGTGTACGCGGTTGCGAACTCGGATCGGGAAACGAGTGAGTCCACGACGCTGGGGATGAAATGATGGTACATGCCCGCCCCGAGGAAGCAGGGTGAATGAACGCATTCGGCGTTCCTGCCGGCACATTCGTCGAGCTCCTTCAGCACGTCGAGCTCGGAGACGGCAGCCGGAATGTCGAGCCGTGGAAAACGATGCAGGACGGGAACGTCGTTGAAGAGCTCGGCCACGCTCCGCACGCCGATGGCGTCGAGCATCATCCTGCGGTCTTCGTCCGTATTCGGGATGAAGCTCATAGCGTTCCCAGATACGCGCGGTAGGCGTCGGCGTCCATGAGCGCGTCAAGCTCCGCCCGGGAGGAGAGCTTCACCTTCACCAGCCACCCCTCACCGAAGGGATCGGTGTTCACGCGTTCGGGTGATTTCTCCAGTAGCGCATTGCGTTCCGTCACGGCGCCCGAAACGGGCGCGAAGACCTCCTCGGCGGCCTTCACCGATTCGATGACCATGCACGCCGTACCGGCGACAAGCTGTTTGCCGACGGCAGGGAGCTCGACGTAGACCACGTCTGAGAGCTTGTTCTGCGCGTAGTCGCTGATGCCGATGACGGCCCCGCCGTCCTGAACCTTCACCCACTCGTGGGTCTTCGCGTACCGCACCCCTGCATCGATCCTGTACTCCATGCTCACCTCCAATGCGACGACGTATAGAAGGGCCGCTGGACGATCCGCGCGGCCTTGCCCGTGTCCCGAATCATGATCGTGATTCCGCTCCCCGGCTCCGCGATACCCGCCTCCACGTAGCCCATGCCGAGGTATTTTCCCGTGCTAGGGCTGAAGAGTCCCGTGGTCACCCTGCCGACCTGACGTCCCCCGTTCGTTATCTGGTAGCCCGGGCGTGGCACTCCGGGATCGACCATCTCGAAGCCCGCCAGGATCCGGGCCGGCCTTTCCAAGGCGAGCGCGGCCAGCGCTTTCCTGCCGATGAAGTCGTGGCCCGTGAGCGAAACTGCCGCGCGGGCGAGCCCTGCGCTGAGAGGATCCGTCGTCTCGTCGAGCTCGTGTCCGTAGAGGGGAAGGCAGGCTTCCGCGCGCAGGGAATCCCGCGCGGCCAGGCCGCAAGGGAGGAGCCGGCTCTCGGCTCCTGCACCGAGCAGCGCCTCCCATATCCGCAGGTGCTCGCCGGCCGCGACGAAGATCTCGTAGCCCGGTTCCCCCGTGTAGCCCGAGGTGCAGAGGATGCACGGGGCGCCTGCGACAAAGCAGTCCCGCACGTGGTGAAAACCGACGGAGGCGAGGTCCGTTTCGGGACAGAGCCGCTGGAGGATGCCGCGGGCCGCGGGGCCCTGGAGGGCGATCATGCAGGCATCGGCGTTGGCGCCGCGAAGAGCGACGTCGAAGCCGCGCGCGTGGGACTCAAGCCACGCGGTGTCCTTCGGTGTGTTGGCTGCGTTGACGACGATGAGCCAGGAATCCGGCCGGTGGTAGACGAAGATGTCGTCGATGATGCCGCCCGACTCGTTGAGGAGCATGCCATAATGGGCCCTGCCGGGGGCGATCCGGGAAACGTCCCAGGTCTGTACCCGCTGGAGGAACTCGACGGCCTGGGGCCCCGTGAGCTCCAGACGGCCCATGTGGTCGATATCGAAAAGCCCGGCAGCCTGGCGCACGCGCAGGTGCTCTTCGCGCGGGCCGACGGTGTACTGCACGGGCATGTCCCAGCCCCCGAAGTCGACCATGCGCGCCCCGTTGGCCACGTGCCACGCGTGAAGCTTGGTCTCCATGCGGCCTCCTGCCCAAAAAAAAGAGAACGGGCGCATCCCGTTCTCCTCTGTCATGGGCCTGAGAGATTGCTCCGCAAGGATCGCTCCTTCCGGATTGCCCCTTCGGCGGCCGCGTTCCCGGTGAACCGGGGAACCGACTTCTTTCCAGAGTGCCGTCACAGCGCGATCCTTCTGCCTGAGAGTTTCCGCGATCCCTGTGTCGGAACCGCTCTTTGCACCTTCGGCGATCCCCCCGTGAGGGGATTCTCTCTCGCGCTGATCTACCGGCAGAACAGGACAAGTCTGTCACGCTCCAGCGGCGCGCGTCAAGCAGGGCGGGAGCGCGCCTTCGCCGACGATATGCGAACCTCATCGCAGCCCAGGGTGCCTTCAGTGATCAGGAGGCCGACGGCCCCGGCCTCCAATGGCCTCACGGTGTCGACGATATCGAAAACCACATGACCATCCACAGAGGCAACGATCCTCGAATGCTCAGTGGTGATTCGGCAATCATACGCGCATTGCTCCTTAACCCCGATATCTTTCTCTGCAAGCACCCGGGTCCCATCCAGCTCCTTGATGAGCCTGACGAAGCCGTCGCGGCAGAGAACCAGGGCATAATAGCGCCTCATTCCCTGGATGCACACTGCAAGACCTGCCTGGACGGCAAGGAAGGGAGTGATGCTCGCGCGAGCCTCATACTCGGACCATTCACGCATGCCTTGGATGAGCAGGCCCGTTCCCGTATTCTGACTGATGTGGAAGGACTCAGGGAAATGCAGTCCCCATTCGTCGACCCCGTTCACCCAGGCGCTTTGCCACCACCCGTCTCCGCTTCGACTGCGCCTCAGAACACAGTCAGGCGTGCCATCCCAGCTCATGCTGTGCAGGTAGACCCTGTTCGTTCTGTCGCCGTGCCCTTGGAGCTCGAGCCCTGCCTCGAATATGGGTCCGTCGGCCTCGATCCCCACTTTCCACTCGAGCTCGACCGTTTTCCCCGGCTGAATGGTCGCGACAGGGCTGAAGAACCTGACAACCTTGGTCCCCGTCCCATGGACTGAGACGAATACGCGACAACCGACCGATCCCAAGTTTGCCGATTCGGCGCTCACGGTTCCCGTGATGACCTGGCCCGGATACAGGGAAGGACACGCCTGGACTTCATACGACAGCGCGCGTTGGCGAATATCGGGCGGGAGGAACACAGGTACCGCGACGAGCGCCGGAACGCTCGCCGCCTCGAACGACACCTCCAATACCCTGACGATCGCGGGCCCGGTCTGCCCAGGTGAAGGTGTCAAAGTGTGAACGGCCGAATTGCGGAGCCTGACCGAATGAGCCGTCGTATCTTCCAGAACCGGATGGAAGGCATGAACCGCTCCGGGCAGGTCGAAGTTGTAGCGTGCGCCATTTTTCGGAAAGACCGGCTGTTGCCCGGTCATTCGTTGACGTATGTTCGCCAGTGAATATGCCTCCCTCGCGGCATCCGAGATGCAACGGCCCCCGTCGGCGCTGGAAAGGAAGAGGAGATCGCCGTGCGGAATGCGTAGGTCGGGACATGCCTCTATCGCGGGAAGCCCGTTGCGGACTCCGAGCATGCATCCTACGTTCCCCGCGTTGCAGTCCGTATCACGACCGCAGGTGTTGGCGATTTTCAACGTCGTGCGGAAGTCACCCTCCCCATAGAGGAGGCTGAGGATGATCAGCGCATAGTTGGGCACGACATGGCACACGCCCTTGTACGTATCGTACCCGTAGTCTCTGTCCAGCCACGCCCTCGCCGCACGCCAATCCGGCTCGTCGCGATGACGCGCCCGAACCTCGCCTGTCAGCCGTGCGATAAGTGACGTGCGCGGAATGAAGGAGAGGGCGTCATCGAGGAGAAGGCCGATGTCCTTCTGCACGAAAGCCTCCGCCTCGAAGGCCGCGATCACGACGGCGGCGTTCACCGCCTCCTCGTCGTGACTCACCGAGGCGGCCTCTTTTGCGAGCCGCGCGGCCTGAGCCGGATCCCCCGGCGACACGAGGGCCCATCCGTCGATGAAGATCTGCGCGCCGATCTGATTCGCCACTGTCGTGCCGTTGAGGGCGGCTGAGCCGGAGGCGGGCGCTTTGATGCCGCCTTTCAGACGCAGGTAGGCGGTATGTTCCGTTGAATTGCCGAGCCCTCCCCACCACAGGATCGTCCGCCTGTCGACGATGTAGTTCAACCACGTCTGCCCGATCGCTTCGGCGCGGATATCCTTGTCGTACCCGTAGTCCTCCAGGGCACGGATGAACGTGAAGGTCCCTGCGATATCGTCGTCGGTTACGACGAGCGGCACGCCTATTTCCTCGTTCCTGTAGGTGGACACCTCGCCGAACCGATCCATGATCCGCTCGTACGTCCAGCCTTCGAACGGGCGCCCCATGTAGACGCCGATGATCTTGCCCAGGACGCCGGCGTACACACGCTCCAGATAGTCATTGGTATCCATGCGAATCCTTGTCGGGTCCCGCTATGTACTCTGGCGGACGAACAATTCGAACGGAAGACTGACCTGCTGCGGCGCGTCCGCCTTTTCCCCTTCGATCCTGTCGATGAGCAGCCGTGCCGCCTCGCGGCCCATCTTCTCCACGTCATGCCCGACGGTCGTCAAAGCTGGCTCGACGTATGCGGCTTCCGGGATGTTGTCGAAGCCGCATACCGCGATGTCCTCGGGGACGCGCAGACCCAGCTTCTGGAATGCCTTGATGGCCTCGATCGCCATGAGATCGTTGGCGGCGAACAACGCGGTGGGCCTCTTATCACCGGGCAATGCCTGAAACCATTTTTCCACTTTCAGAGCGGTTCCTTCTCGAAGGAAGTCCCCCTGCAGTATTGACAGACCCTGCGCGTCGAGGCCGTTCATCCCCATTACATGGAGATACGCCTCGTAACGGATCTTTCCGTTGATGTTGTTGCGGTCGCCGGTGAGGTGCGCAATCCTCACGTGGCCGCGAGACATGAGGTGGTCCAGCAATGATGTGACTGCCGCGTGCTGGTCGATCGAGACGCTGTCGATTCCGCAGTCGGAGAGACGGGGACCGATGCCCACGCTGAGGATCCCTGATTCCAGGAGGACCCGGATATCCGCGCCCTCGAGGTAGGAGGAAGCGAGGATCAACCCGTCGGCTATGTGGTCCAGGGCGGTTTCCATGAAGTCCCTCTCCCCTTCCTCGGTGGAGAAGCTGTCGGAAACGAGCAGCCTGTAGCCACGAGCGTGCGCCTGGATCTGCGCCCCCTTGATGAGCATGGGATAGAAAGGGTTCCCCAGATCGGGAACGAGGACGGCGATCAACTGGCGCCGGTTGGTCTTGAGGCCACGGGCGTTCAGGTTCACACGGTAGCCCAGCTCGCGCATGGCGTCGGTGATCTTCCGCCGCGTCTCGTCACTGACACGGATCGTTCCGTCCGTTCTTCCGTTGAGGACATAGGAGACCGTGGCACGGGAAACCCCCGACAACTTTGCCACGTCGTTCTGCGTCGCCCGTTTCATGTGCGCCCCCCGTGATCCGCCGTGTCTTCCCCGCCGACCAGGTGTTTGATCCGGTCGATCCAGAGCTCGACGAACTCCCCGGCCGCGACGCTCGTACATACCTGCATGTTGGGGGGCCTGTCGATGACGGGGATCGTACGGACGCATTGATCGACAACCGTCAATTCTATGTGCATCCGGCGCACACCGACCAGCCGCGTCATGAGGCTCGTATAGACCGCAAGAGGGTCATGCATGAAGGTTCTCCCCTCGTAGAAGTCGGAGGAAAGGCCTTGTTCGCGGGAAAGCGTATCAAAGCCCTGGAGCATCTGCTCCATCATCACCACGAGCGCATTCGAGAGCGGACGGTTCCACGCGCGAATCCGCTCCCTCTGCGCCGGCGTGAGGAACACCTGGGTGGTCACGTCCATCGGGACGATCGTCAGCGGGATGCCGGAATCGAAAACGAGCCTGGCGGCAAGAGGATCGCAGTTCAGGTTCGTTTCGAAATACGGCGGCCACGGGAAAAGCGCCGGTTCAATGAGTCCTCCCATGAGGGTCAGCTCCCGAATCCACTCCGGCAGCCGCGGCTCCCTCTGGAGCGCCATGGCCACGTTCGTGAGGGAGCCGATCGCCAGCAACGACAGCTCCCCTGGATGTGCCTTGGCGCGCTCTATGATGAACCGCGCGGCGTCATCAGTCCTGAGCGCGTCACTCGGGGCAGGGACGAGCTCCTCCTCCGAAAGTATCCCCCTGCCCTCATGCCCGCGGAGCTTCTGGTTCCAGTGGAAGTTCTCGGGCAATGGCGACTGAAGCGGGAAGCCTGCGCCCGCGATCACGGGTATATCGTCCCGCCCGGCCAGGCTCAGCACCTTTCGAGCGATCCTTGCCCGCAGCGGTGTATCGGCGTGAACCGTGGTCACCCCTTCGATGATCGCCTCGGGGGAGGCCGCAAGAAGGGAGAGGGCCATTGCGTCGTCCACGTCGGTGCCGATATCGGTGTCGAGAATCAGCCTCTTCATGCCGCCTCCTATTCTTTCGCGCCCGTCGTGGCGATTCCCTGGACGAAATATTTCTGGAACGGGAGAATGATCAGGACGGGAATCATGAAGGCTATTATGGTAGCGGCAAACATGTCGTTCCACATCGTCGCATGCTCGGTTTGAAAATCGCTCAAGGCGGCCTGGATCGTCCTGAACTCCATCGAACGGGTGACGAGAATCGGCCACAAGAATGACTCCCACTGCGACATGAAGAGGATCAACCCCGCGCTGATCGACACGGGCTTCGCAAGAGGCATCATGATGCTCGTGTAGATGCGCCACCACGAGACGCCGTCCATCATCGAGGCCTCGATCAGATTGTCCGGTATAGCGGCAAAAAACTGCTTGTACAGAAAGATCACGACGCCGTTGGCGATGGTCGGAACGATCAAGGCCCAATAGGTATTGATCCAGCCCCATTTCAGGACGATCGGATACAGCGGAATGGAGATCAGCTCGAAGGGAATCATGAAGGAAACGAGCACGAGGACGTTCAGAAAGGCCTTCCCCTTGAATTTGAACTTCGCGAACGCGAGCCCCGCCAGTGAATTGACGACGATTCCGAAGACGACCGTCGCAAGCACGACGACAAGCGAGTTCCAGAGAACGGTACCGAACCGCCACTCCGAGAACAGCCTTCCATAGGCGCCGAATGTGAACCGCTCGGGGAAAAAAGTCCTGGCGCTGATCGGACTTACGTACTTGAAGACGTCCTCGAGGGGCCGAAACGAGGAGACGATCGCGAAAACGAGCGGAAGGAATACGATACAGATGAGAATCGCGTGGATGAAGTACATCCCCACCTTTGCGGCAGTGCTAGTTTTTCGCATGATTCAGCTTCCGCCTCACCGAGAATCTCTCAACAGCCGGCCTTCCAGGCCGATGACCGCGAGCACGACAACGATGAGGATCACCATCATGGCCATCGCGCCGCCGACGTTCGAATACTCATACGCATTCTTGAAAACCTCGTACATCAGGAAGTCAGTCGATTTCTCCGGTCCCCCTTTGGTGATCAGGTATTGGGGCGCGAATATGAGGAAATTTGAAACGGTATCGGCAATCACGACGAAAAGGAGCGGCTGCTTCATCTGCGGGAGGGTGATGGACCAGAACGTCCTCCATCCGTGCGCACCGTCGATCCACGCGGATTCATAAATCGAAGAGGATATCTGCTGGAGGCCGGCGATGAGGAAAATGGCCCAGTATCCAACCCCTTTCCATGTGGAAATTCCGATGATTGACCACAGGGCCTGGTTGCGGTCTGTGAGAAAAGGCTGGTTCGGAATCCTGACAAGGTTCAGGAGAGAATTGACGAGCCCCTGCTCGGGGTTGAGGATGATCGACCACAGGATGCAGGCAATGGGGAACGAGACGACGATGGGGATGATCTGTATCGTCCGAAAAACTTTCTTTCCCCTGATTTCCTTCACGAGGAACATTGCCAATGCCATGGCCAACACGATCTGCAGCGGGTTCACGATGAGGTTGAAGAGGACGGTGACCCACAGGGAGTTCAAGAAAATCGAGCTGGTAAGTGCGTCGACGTAGTTCCTCAGACCGACGAAGATTTTCGAGTGCGTGGAAAAGGAATCGGCGAAGAAGCTTGCCACGAAACCGTTCAGCAACGGGTAGAATTTGAACAGCAACAGCCCCGCCATGGCGGGAAACAGGAAGAGATAGGGAGTCAGTGTGTTGCGTCTGGTCATAGAGCATCGTTCTCCACAAGGAATGGGCGGATCGAGAGAGAGTATCCCCCGACCCGCTCGAAAATCATGGACCGCGCTACCTGTACTTCTTCAGCTGGGCGTCGATCTCTTCCACGGCGCCGTCCAGCGCCTTCTTCGGCGTCGTTCCGTTCATGATATTCGCGTAGGCGGATTCCATGACGGACTGCCATTCGGTATAGCCGGGGGTCATTGGACGGGAAACCGCGGTGTTGACGGCTTCATAGACGGCGAGCTGCATGGCGTTGTCAGGGAACTTCTGATATTTCGGATCCGTCTTGATCTTGTTCAGAACAGCGAGTGAACAGGGCAGATTCCCCCCAAGATCGAAGTTGATCTGAGCCCCCTCTTCAGTGCTCGCATACTGCACGAACTTCGCCGCGGCTTCCTTGTTGACGGAGTACTTCGAGACTCCGAGCATCCAGCTTCCCGTCGGGGTGACGACGACTCCGCCCTTGAAGTAGGGATGCGGCGCGAAGCCGAAGTCCACCTTCGAGGCGTTGAAGGCAGGAATATCCCAGGGGCCGCCTACGAACATCGCCACCTTGCCGGACTGGAAATAGTTCGCGGTCTCCTCCGCGGCTATTTTCGGGCTGACTTTCCACGTGTTGTAGACATCGTAGTAGAACTGAGCCCCTTTTACCATCGCCTGCGAGTTCGTGAAGCCCTTCGATGTCAGTCCGTCATCGCTCAGGAGCTGTTTGGCACCCGCGCTCTGGCCGAGCGGGATGAGCTGATACGGCCTGTTGATCTGCTCGAATACCATGCCGTACACCTTCTGACCGTTTTCCGTATACGTGAGCTTTTTGGCAGTCTCTGCAACCTGCTCCCAGGTCCAGCGCTTGTCGACGTCGTTCGGGGGTGGGGTCACGCCCCGCTTGGCAAAGATGGTCTTATTATAATAGAGATTGACCGTCGAGCTGTTCAGCGGCAACACCATGAGCTGCCCCTGGAATGTGCTCGCCTTCAGCGATGATTCGGTGATCGCGGTTTTCGCAGCAGCGCTCACGAGCCCATCGAGGGGCTGCAGGTAATTCTTGACCGTATAGTTGGCGACCACGGGAGCGTCGACCAGGAAGACATCCAGAGACGGGTCCTTTGCGGCAAGCCGCACCTCCAAGGACTGGAAAAGCTTGTCGAAGGGCAGCAGCTCCAATTTGGCGCTGTACTGCGGGTACTTCTCCGCGAAGCCTTTCACGATCGCATTCAAGGAGCTTTCAGTGCCTGACAAGGCAAGAAAGTTGACCTCGACCCTCTTTTTTTCGGCGTTTTGAGCGAATCCCGAAATGGACGTCAAGAGCAAAGCAGCCATGCTGACGCACACAAGAAGCTTTTTCATGCAGACCTCCTTCACATCGTCGATTCGGTTTCTGACCGAGACAAAGCCCGTTTGAGACGTTTCATGGGGCTGAGCCCCATCCTCAGTGGATACCCACAATTACTCGATCTGTATTACACGTGTAATCACACCATACGGCACCAATATCCATTTGTCAACACATTTCTTGCGGCCTTGCCGGTCGTTCGAATGTCGGCTATACAGGGGCGAGGGTCCCTGCCATGAACGATCCGGTCATCGAAGCATTCCCTTTCCTTTCCAGCATACCAGAGCCGGGGCGCGGCGAGCTCTTATTACGGTCGCAGCGGAAGAAGCTCCAGCATAGAGAGGTGCTCGTGCGGGACGGCAATGAATGCTCGTACCTGCCCCTCGTCCTGGAAGGCTCGCTCCGCGTGTACAAGTCGAGTGAAAACGGCAGAGAGCTCACGCTGTACCGCATCGAGCGCGGGGAGACCTGCATCCTCTCCGCACGCTGCCTCATCAATGGGGGGACTTTTCCCGCCGTTGCCGAGGCTGATGG
>PLNO01000215.1 GCA_003141795.1 Spirochaetaceae bacterium
GGCGCCGCCCCTGCGGGGGCGAAGGCCGCGCTCGAGCTCGCAAATGCATGCTTCCAGGGCAGCAACGTGCTCTCCGGCAGCGCTCGGGGCGTGGTGATCAACACCGGGGCCCGCACCTTTTTCGGCGCCATCGCGCGCAAGCTCGCGGGCCAGCGCTCCAAAACGAGCTTCGACAAGGGGATCTCGGGATTCACCTGGCTCATGATCCAGTTCATGGTCGTGATGGTTGCCGTCGTGTTCCTCATCATCGGCATCACGAAGCACAACTGGATGGACGCCCTGCTCTTCGGTCTGGCCGTTGCCGTGGGGCTCACCCCGGAGATGCTCCCCATGATCGTCACGGTGAACCTCGCCAAAGGCGCTTTGGCGATGTCCAAGAAGAAGGTCATCGTCAAGCGGTTGAACTCGATCCAGAACTTTGGCGCCATCGACGTGCTCTGTACGGACAAGACCGGCACCCTCACCCAGGACAGGGTAGTGCTTGAAAAGTACGTCGACGTATCGGGCAAGCAGAGCGACGACGTCCTGCGCTACGCCTACATGAACAGCTTCTACCAGACCGGCCTGCGCAATCTCCTCGACAGGTCGGTGCTCGCCCACACCGAGTTCGAAGTGGAACGAAGGTGCCAGAAGGTTGACGAGATCCCGTTCGACTTCACGCGGAAGCGCATGTCCGTGGTCGTGGATTATGAGGGAGACCACGTGCTGATCTGCAAAGGCGCCGTGGAGGACGTGTTCAAGGTCTGTTCCTCCTACCAGGTGGAAGACGACGTGTTCCCGCTCATCGACATGATCAAGCAGGACGTCCTGGAGGACTACGAGGCTCTCAGCGCTGACGGCTACCGTGTGCTCGCAATCGGCTACCGGGAGTTCACCCGGGAGAAGACCACCTTCTCCGCCACCGATGAAAGCGACATGATCCTCCTCGGATATATCGCCTTCTTCGATCCGCCCAAGGAGTCCACCGCGCAGGCGCTGAAGGCGTTGAAGGATGCGGGGGTTGCCGTAAAGATCCTCACGGGCGACAATGACCTCGTCACGCGCAAGGTGTGCAAGGACGTGGGCATCGACGTGGAGCATCTGGTGACGGGACCCCAGCTCCAGGGGCTCACCCCCGCGCAGTTCCTCGATACCGCGGAGAAGGCCACGGTGCTTGCGCGCCTTTCACCCACCCAGAAGGAACAGGTCATCCAGGCACTGCAGGGCAACGGACATGTCGTCGGGTTCATGGGTGACGGCATCAATGACGCTCCGGCGCTCAAGAAGGCGGACGTCGGGATCTCCGTGGACACGGCGGTGGACGTGGCCAAGGAGGCGGCGGATATCGTCCTTCTGGAAAAGAGCCTCCTCGTCCTTGACGCCGGGATCATCGAGGGCCGCAAGGTCTTCGGCAACATCATCAAGTACATCCGCATGGGAGCAAGCTCCAATTTCGGGAACATGTTCAGCGTGCTGGGCGGCAGTCTGTTCCTCCCCTTCCTCCCCATGCTCCCGATCCAGGTGCTCACGAACAACATGCTCTACGACGTGTCGCAGATCGGCATTCCCTCGGACACGGTGGACCCCGAGTTCACGACCGTGCCGAGGAAATGGAACATCGGCAACATCCGACGGTTCATGTACTTCATCGGGCCCATGAGCTCGATCTTCGACTACGCGACGTTCTTCCTGATGCTCTTCTTCTTCGGGTGCATCGCCTTTGCGAATCCCGCGACAACGGGGCCCATGAAGGAGTATTACGAAAAGCTCTTCCATACGGGCTGGTTCGTGGAGTCCATTCTCACCCAGACCCTGATCGTACATGTCATACGGACCAGGAAGATCCCTTTCATCCAGAGTCGCGCCAGCCCCGTGATGTTCTTCTTTACACTTCTGGTCATGGCCATCGGCGTCGCACTCCCCTACATTCCTCCCATAGCGAGCCTGCTCGGCTTCGTGCCGCTGCCGGCCATCTACTGGGCGTGGATAGCGGGATTCCTCGTTCTCTACTGCACGCTCACGCACTTCGTGAAGAGCTGGTTCTTCAAGAAATACGGGGTCGATTAGAATGTCGCCAGGAGCGACCGCGATTAGAATGTCGCCAGGAGCGACCGCGACTAGAATGTCGCCAGGAGCGACCGCATGAAAAGCCTTCTTGACGCTCTGCAGGAAGGGAGGCTCATCGAGCTTCCCGAAGCGGACAAGGACAGGAGCCTCCAGTACCTGGGCACCCTGATCGAAGCGATCCCCGACTTCAGGAGCGGGCTGGACTTCAACGGCGCCGTGATGAACCGGGAGAAAGCGGCGAATACCGGGATCGGGCACGGATGGGCCTGCCCGCATGGACGTGTCTCGGGGGAAGGGGACCTGTTCTGCGCCATCGGATGGAGCCCCACGGGTCTGGACTACGGCGCTCCGGACGCAGAACCGGTGCGGATCCTCGTCATGCATTACATCCCCGACTCCCAGAAGAACGTGTACCTGCGGGAAATTTCCGGCCTGGCAAAGGCGATCCAGAGGAACCCCGCGCTCGGTGAGCTGTCCAGCCTCCACGACCTGGGCGAAGTGCGCCACAGGCTCATCGACCTGCTGACCGCCGCGGTGGAAAGCGCGCTGCCGGACGTGAAGGCGCGCATGATCCAACTGGAGGCAAAGCAGGCAGTTTCCGCGCTCGCGGAGACCCTGCCCACGGACGTGCTCTCCACGCTGGACCTGATCGCGCTTTCCATCCTGATAGTTCCGGCGGGACGGCCCGTGGTGCTGGCCCAGGACAAGGATATCATCGCTTCGATCGAATCGGCGACGGATATCGTCACGCAACTCGCCGCGCGCATCCCCTTCGACAGGGCGGGCTATCGGATCATCACCCGCGCGGTCTCCTCGTACCAGCCCGACCGGCTCCTCTACGATTGCATCGCGGTCAAGCTCTCCAACGCCCAGAAGAAATAGGGAGGTGCCATGCGCGTCCACGCCGCTTACCAGAGGATCGTCGAGAAGCTCTTCTTCGGAGGCAGGAGCACGCGCCTCAGCGAGGCGGTCTCCTACATCGTGGCGAATCTCTTCCTCGTCGTCGTGGTGTTCTACATTCTCCTCAACACGATCGTTTACAACTGGACCGGGGCCCTGTACGCGCAGGGCTTCCACCTGAACACCGCATTGGACAACATCATCCCCTTCGCCCCTGCATGGGCGATCTTCTACCTCTACCTCTTCTATCCCCTCTCGGCGCTCACCATGGTGTGGTTCGCCCTGGTCGACTACAAACGCGGGTACGCTCTGGCCTTCTCCCTCATCCTCATCAACCTCGTCGCCGACATCGTCTACATGGTCTTCCCGGTGACCACCGACATCTACCGTCAGGCGCTGCTCGCCCACCCCATCGTGGGCAACCCGTTCGCCGATGCCATGTATGCGCACTACGCGGGGGACCCCTCCTTCGACTGCTTCCCGAGCCTCCATGCAGCGGTGGCAACCATCTGCGCGTACGCGTGGTATCGTTATGCCCGCATAACCGGCCGACGGCTGGTGTGGGGTGTGGCAATCGGCATGATCGCCGTGGCCGCGGGCGTCGTGCTCTCCACGCTCTTCGTGAAGCAGCACTACATCGCCGATGAGATCGCCGGGATCGCCCTCGCGCTGGGCATCGGCATCTGGATGTTCAACACGTTCTGGAAGAGGCAAATAACAGAACGTTCATGATTCGCGCGGGAATGTTTATCAAACTTTAATCTCGTTTCTATAGCACTCCCGGTCCGCCGTGGATAGATTCCCTTCAGCACACGATTGGTGGAGGGTGATCGCATGGGAAGTGTCTCGACGCTGGCAAAGGACAAGAGGACGCGCAGTGACGAGGAGAACCTTCTGCTCCTCTACCTGCGGGAGATCAACCGCATCCCTCTGCTCTCCCGCGCTGAGGAGGAATCGCTGGCGCGCGAAGCCGCCCGGGGAAGCACGGCGGCCAAGGAAAAGCTCGTGCGGGCGAACCTCCGCTTCGTCATCAATGTCGCCAAGCGCTACCAGCACCGCGGCCTTCCCCTGGAAGACCTGATCAGCGAAGGCAACATCGGCCTGCTCCACGCGATCGATCGCTTCGACGTGGAGAAGGGCTACCACTTCATCTCGTACGCCGTATGGTGGATCAGACAGGCCATCCTCACCGCTGTGAGTGAAAAATCCCGTATGATCCGCATTCCCGCCGGGCGCATCGGCGAGCTCGCCCGGATGGAGCTCACGGACAATCCCCTGGACGACCGCATGGCCCGTCTCGTCAATGTCGCACGGGAGCCGATCTCCCTGGACGCCCCCATCGGCGCAGGCGACGATGCATCCCCTTTCGGAGAGACGGTGCAGGACAGGAGCCGCCCGTCGCAGGAGGAACGGATCGTCGAGGATGCACTGCGGGAGGACATCGAGGCGGTGCTCGGCACCCTCGCGCGCAAAGAGGCGGAGATCCTCAGGGCGCGTTTCGGCCTGAACGGAAGGCGGGCGCTCTCCCTGCGCGAGCTGGGCAGCCGTTTCAAGCTCACCAAGGAGCGCATCAGGCAGATCGAGAAGCGGGCGATCCGCCAGCTCCAGAAATCCTCGCAGGGACCGCTGCTGCGCTCCTACATGGAGAGCGCACCCACGGACAGATATCCGGCCGGTGGGGAAGCGGCGGATTCCGTCTGAGCCGTCTCACCGACATCCAATCCCTCCGCCGCCACGTAGAGAGTGATGAAGGGCGGAAAAAGCCCTCGATCGGACCACGTGGTCCCAGGAGGAACCGATGAAACGACGATACGGTATCATGGTAGCGTTCCTGGTGAGCGCGAGTTTCATATTCGCGGCAGGGACGCCCGCTCCCAGTGGAAGCTCGGGCGGAAGCACTGCGGGCGGAGGAGGCGGGCGCGCCGTGACTTCGTCAGCGCCGACGGCGCAGGATTACTATAACACCGGCTACGCGGCGGCTCAGGCCAAGCAGTACGATCAGGCCATCGCGGCCTTCACCAAGGCGATCAGCCTGAAGGCGGACTACGCGGAGGCCTACAACATGCTCGGGTTTTCCACGAGGAAGATGGGAAACGTCGACAAGGCCAAGACCTACTATGACACGGCGCTTCGGCTGAAGCCGGATTTTCCCGAGGCGCGGGAGTACTACGGGGAGGCCTACCTCCAGGAGGGCAACCTGGCAAAAGCCGTTCAGCAGTACATCATCCTGGCAAAAGCGCGCAATAAGAACGCCGACGAGCTTCTGGACCAGATCGACCAGTTCGTGAACAAGAAGGGGTAGGGAGCTGGGGGGCCGAACCCGCCAGGTCCCTCCGAGGAATCTTCCCGGCCGGCCGATCCTCAGGGTGATGCCGGCCGGTTTTTTCTAGCGGGTGCTCATCGCGACGAGCCTGCCTGATGGCTGCGGGCTCCCGCCCGCGGGCTCTATCGTTATCCCGATGCCGGTGAACTCCCTGAAATCCTTCGGCACTTCCAGGAGCAGGTTTCCATACCCGTCCCCGCTCACTCCGAAAACCCCGCAGCTCCTCTGCCCCGCGCTCTTGTACAGCCAGAGCTGGTAGACGTGGCCGCCGTCCAGCCGCGGGAGGCCGCGCACGGCAAGCACCCCGCCGTTGTCCTTGGGGTCCAGCACCACCGTACCGAATGCCCCGGGCGCCGAGCCTTGCCCGACAAGCACGATCAGGGACAACCCGGGTGCCGCTTCGCGCGGGGAGGCGCCGCGAAGCCACTGAACGAGATTGCCGGCGGCGAGGGCAACGATGAGCACGGCGGCAGCCGCAACGAGCGCGGGGCTCCTGAATGCGCCGCGGATCACCCGTGGACGGGCGGCAGACGCGGCGGTATCACCGTGCTCCTGAGGCGTCGTCCTGATCCTCTGCATGATCGCCTCTTCCAGGCCGACGGGAGGCTGCGCGCCGGGGAGCCCCAGGGCCAACGAACCCAGAAGGCCCTCGCGGTCCTCCACATCCTTCCGGCAGGCCGCGCAGCGTTCGACATGCGCTCGGATGCGTCGCGCATCCCTTTCGGGGAGGGTCGTCAGCGAGTATTCATCGAGTAGGGACGGATCTGGATGTTCGTTTCTCATGCAAGGATTCCCCGGGCACGGTTCGCCCGCACATGATCATATACGGCCCTCAGCGGCTGCCGGATGTCCATTACGCGTCCTCCCCGAGCTTCCCCCGCAACGTGCGCAAAGCGTCACGTATGCGCGTCTTCACCGTCCCGAGCGGGTGCCCGAGCTTCTCTGCGATCTCGCTATGGGAGAGGCCCTGGAAGAAGGCGAGCTCCAGCGCTCGGCGATGCTCGGGAGGCAGGGCGTCGACCGCGCCGCGGATGAGCTGGCGAAGACGGGAGAGCTCGACGGTGTCGGCCGGATCGACTGGGTGGAGGTCGGGAGAGGATTCCTCCGGATCGACGCTGGAGGTTCGCCCCTCCCGCACCCGCGCCTTTCGAAGCGCATCGATCGCGCCATTGCGGGCGATGCGGCCGAGCCAGCTCACCACTCGCGCCTTCTCGGTGTTATAGGTTGCGGCCTTCGTCCACACGCGAAGAAAGACGTCCTGCGTCACCTCTTCAGCCGTACTGGCGTTCCTGCAGATGGACAGTGCGATACCGTAGACCATGCGCCCGTGCCTTCGGTACAGTTCCCGCACCGCCTCCTGGTCCCCGCGCGCGATGAGATCGATCAGCTCGGCATCCCGATCCTCTGCCATGACGGGGGGATTGTACGGTATTCTCCCGACTCCCGCTATGCCTTCCTGCGGCGCTGGATCGCGCCGTAGAGGAGCGCTGCCACGCCGATGCCGACCCCGACGAGCGCCAGCGGGCCGACGAACGGATCCCCGCCTCGTTCGGCACCCTCACGCAAACGACGGACGGGGTATGCCTCAAGTGGCCGCTGGACGATCTGGACTATGGGGCGCGCTATCTCATGACGCGCGGGGTCCCCTTCCTCGTGCGGGAGCCGGAGGAGCTTCGTGGCGCGCTGCGCAGGCGCGGTGCAACCTTGATTCTGCAGGGCTGTCTCGCTATTGTGTGCGCACCGCAACGAGGAGGCGCGGCCATGGCTGATAAACTGAAGGTTGGGATTGTGGGCGCCACCGGCATGGTGGGCCAGCGTTTCGTGTCGCTCCTGGCTGACCACCCCTGGTTCCAGGTCGTGACCGTTGCCGCGAGCGAGCGCTCCGCGGGCAAACCATACGCCGAGGCAGTCGGCGGTCGCTGGGCAATGACGACCCCTGTCCCGACGAACGTCGGCGGGATCGTCGTCAAGGACGCCTCCCGGATAGACGACGTTGCGGATAGCGTGGACCTGATTTTCTGCGCCGTGGACATGCCCAAGGATGCCACCCGCGCCCTGGAGGAAAGCTACGCGAAGTCGGAAACCCCGGTGGTGTCCAACAATTCGGCGCACCGCTGGACCCCCGACGTTCCCATGCTCCTCCCCGAGATCAACGCCCATCACCTCGAGGTGATCGAGGCACAACGTCGACGTCTGGGCACGAAGCGCGGCTTCATCACCGTGAAGCCCAACTGCTCCATCCAGAGCTATGTCCCCGCCCTGCATCCGCTGCGGGAGTTCGGCATCGAGCGCGTGTTCGTCTGC
>PLNO01000366.1 GCA_003141795.1 Spirochaetaceae bacterium
GCGCTGCGCGCGGCAGCCGCAACGGATGGCGCACCCCCGAGCTGCACGGCCTCCGTCGCATGCTTTCGGGCCACGAGCGCCGCGCCCAGCGCACCCATGATGCCGGGCTGGTCCGGGCGGACCGCCTCCCGACCAGCGATGAGCTCGAAGGCGCGCAGGACCGCGTCGTTGCAGAACGTGCCGCCCTGCACGACGATGCGCTTTCCCATGTTGGAAGGGTCGCGGAGGCGGATCACCTTCTGCAGGGCGTTGCGGATCACCGAATAGGAGAGGCCCGCGGAGATGTCCGCTACCGACGCCCCCTCCTTCTGTGATTGCTTGACCCGGGAGTTCATGAACACGGTGCAGCGCGAGCCGAGGTCCACAGGAGATCGCGACTGGAGCGCTGCGCTGGCGAACGCCTCGATGGAGAGGTCCAGGGAATGCGCGAAGGTTTCAAGGAAGGATCCGCAGCCCGACGAGCACGCCTCGTTGAGGAGAACGGAGGAGATCACGCCGTCCTTCACACGGAGGAACTTCATGTCCTGCCCGCCGATGTCGAGAATGGCATCCACGCCGGGGAGGAAGCTCTCCGCGGCGGTATAGTGGGCGATGGTCTCCACCTCTCCGTCGTCCAGATGAAGCGCCTCCTTCACGAGTGACTCGCCGTACCCCGTCGAGCACGCGCGCGCGACCCACGCTCCCCGCGGCAGGGCGCGCAGGAGCTCCGTGGCCATGCGGACCGCCACGATGAGGGGGTTGCCTTCATTCGCCGCGTAGGCCGACCAGGCAACCGCGCCGGTGGAATCGACGAGCACGGACTTGGTCGTCGTGGACCCGGCATCGATGCCGAGGTAGCAGGCCCCGCGTACCGTGTCGAGCTCGGTTGTGCGGGTTCGTGCCCGGCCGTGCCGTTCGCGGAACGCCGCCAGGTCGGCGTCGTCGGCGAACAGGGGGTGAAGCCTGTCCACCTCGGGCACGGCGGTGTGGCAGAGCCCGCGCGCGCGGTCGCGTAGCACCGTAAGCGGCACGGGTGAGCCGGGGAGTGCGCTGATTGCCGCACCCATTGCAACGAAGAGCTCCGCGCGCGCGGGAGCGCGCACCGCTTCGGGCTCCAGGTGGAGCGTGGAGATGAAGAGGCGCCGCGCCTCGGGGAGGAAATGCAGCGGTCCGCCGAGGAACGCGACGTTCCCCCGTATTGGCTTGCCGCAGGCGAGCCCCGAGATGGTCTGGTTCACCACCGCCTGGAGGATGCTCGCGGCGATATCCTCCCTGCGCGCCCCTTCGTTGATGAGGGGCTGCACGTCGGTCTTGGCAAAGACGCCGCAGCGGGCGGCGATGGGGTAGAGCGTCGTGTGGTCCCGGGCCAGCTCATTGAGCCCCGCGGCATCGGTGGACAGCAGGCTCGCCATCTGGTCGATGAACGAGCCCGTGCCGCCCGCGCACGTACCGTTCATGCGCTGCTCAAGGCCTCCGGTGAAGTAGGTGATCTTGGCGTCTTCCCCCCCCAGCTCGATGGCGACGTCGGTATCGGGGAGGAACCGCTGCACGGCGCGCGAGCCCGCGAGCACCTCCTGCACGAAGGGGAGGTCGAGCCATTGCGATACCGAAAGCCCCCCCGAGCCCGTCACAGCGACGGAAAGGGACACCTCTTCCCCGCCCGTGCAGAGCACGTCGTGCATCGCTTCCACCACTGCGATCAGGGTGCCGCGGATGTCCGCCCTGTGCCGTTCGTACGTGCTGTAGAGGAGGGCATCATCGCTATCCAGCACCGCGAGCTTCACCGTCGTGGATCCGACGTCGATGCCGACGCGCAGGGAGCTGCTCACGAGGCCACCGAACCCTTTTTCCAGTACCCCGTGCCGCCGGCCTCCATAAGACCGTGCTCCACGAGGCCCCTGCGCAACCGTGCCGTATCGGGGTGGTAGCGGGAGAGGATCGCGTCCACCTTCCGCTCGTTGTAGCGCAGGCCCGGTTCGAAATCGCGCAGCACCCGGCGCAGCAGGACGAGGAGCTTCTTCTCCTGCGTCGGGAGCGCGCTGAAACGCCCGTCGCGGCCCGTGAAGCTGGCAAGGACCCTCTTCTCCGAGGCGTCGCGATCGATGTCACGAGCGAGTGCGGGCAGGCATTCCGTCTTCAGCAGACGCCTCGCCATGCCGCAGACGGTGTCCAGCTCGAGGGAGTACACGCTGTAGTGGCCGACCGCGCGGGCGCTGACAAGCCCCGCCTCGCTCAGCCGCGCGAGGTGGTGGGAGACCGTGGATTCGCTGAGCCCGACCCGGTCGGAGAGCTGCTCGACGGTGTAGGCCTGCTCGGAGAGGAGCCCGACGATCTTCAGCCTGCTCCTGTCACCCAGTGCGAGGAAGAAACCGAGGAGCTCCTGGGACGGATCTCCTCCGACGGGTGCCGGGAGGGGCGGGGATTTTGGTGGCATGAAAACATTGAGACGGGCATCGAATCGAATGTCAAGGCGGGAACGGGATCGTCGCCATGTCCCTGCGCTTGACGACGGAGGCACAATGACTCGATCCTTCCACAGGCACCCTATGAGGAACACGAAGGCAGAGGGCAGCGGTGGCCCCTCCATGAAATTCATCTCTGCGCTGGACAGTGTGCCCCGGCAGCTCGCAATCCCCGCGAGCTTCGTTCTCCTGGCAGTCATCGGCCTCATCGACTATCTCACCGGCTATGAGATGGCCTTTTCGGTTTTCTACCTGCTGCCCATTTCGCTGCTCGCATGGATGGGAGGGAGGTGGCTGGGCCTGTGCGGCGCCTTGATCGGTGCAGGCGTCTGGGGTGTGGTAGACCACGAGACCGGCCACGCGTATTCGCATTCACTGTACTTCTATTGGAACACGGGAATGCGCGCGATCCTGTTCGTCGTCATGACGCTGATCATTACCGCGCTCAAGAAGTCCCTCGAACAGGAGCGGGCTCTGGCACGGATCGATCATCTCACCGGTGCGTTCAACACACGATCCTTCTACCAGATTGTTCAGGCGGAGATGGATCGCTCCCGCAGGTACGAGCGGCCTTTCACCGTGGCCTATATGGACCTGGACAAGTTCAAATCGGTCAACGACACACTCGGGCACGGTGCGGGTGACGCGCTCCTGCGGTCCGTCGTGGACCTCATCCGCCGCCACATGCGGAGCACCGACTCGATCGCACGGCTCGGGGGTGACGAGTTCGCGCTCCTGTTTCCCGAGACGGATCAGGCCGCGGCGCGGAGCGCCATCACGAAGATGCAGTCGACGTTCGTCATGGAGATGGAGAAGAAGGGCTGGCCCGTCACCGTGTCGATCGGATGCCTGACACTCGAACGGACGGAGCTCTCCGTAGAGGAGATCATCAAGCGGGCGGACAACCTCATGTATGCTGCAAAGATGGAGGGCAAAAACTCGGTGCGGTACTCTTCGGGCGGAAGCACGCCCTGAGTCGGCCGCTTTTTCCCCCTACCGACATATGGTAGCATCCGTAGGGGGAAATGGGTGAAGGTCGATCTGAAACGTGGCGTGCTGTTCGAGTCTTCCGCGCTGGATTACGACCAGTTCAGGCCGAACTATCCGAACGAGATCGTGAACGAGATCGTCGCGTTGTCGCACCTCCGCTCGTCGTCCCGATTGCTCGAGGTCGGGTGCGGCACAGGGAAAGCCACCGTGAGCTTCGCCGCTCGGGGATATCTGATCGATTGCGTCGACCCGGGCAGGAGCCTCGTCGCTTTCGCGAAACGCAATTGCCAGGCGTGGCCGAACGTAAGCTTCAAGGTCGCCAGATTCGAGGACGCCTTCCTGGATGCCGAACATTACGACCTCATCTACTCCGCTCAGGCTTTCCACTGGGTCGACCCCGAGGTCCGTCTGCGGAAGGCGGCACGGCTCCTGAAGCAGACCGGTTCCCTGGCCCTGCTGAACAACTACCCCGGAAAACAGAAGGACCCCGTCATCGACGTCATAGCGGCCGCTGTGCTGGAGGAATCGCAGGGAAGGATGAAGCCCTGGGATTACGTCGAGGACCTCATGGACTGGAAATCCGAAATAGAAAGGTGCGGGCTCTTCGGCGAAGTCAGCATTGTCAGGCATCAGTGGACGGCCCGCTACACGGCCGAAAGCTATACCGGCCTCTTCAGGACCTACTCCGATTACCTGTCCCTGCCCGCAGGAACGAAGAGAAAAGTCGCGAAACGGATACGGGACATCATCCAGGGCAATGGCGGCTTCGTCACCCGGTCCTACGACAGCGTGCTCATTCATTCGGTGAGAAACTAGCGCGCCTCCGCGGTCCGACTTGGCTCCCCCGGAGGACTTGCAGGGACGTGGCTTTCGCGTGTATACTTTCCCCATACCAGACAGTAGGTTTTCGATCCCATCGCATCAGAGGGAGAGGTTTCAATGCGCTACCGCACACTCGGACGCACCGGCGTCGACGTTTCCGTGCTCGGGTTTGGATGCATGAGGCTGCCCACGGCGGGGGCCCCGGACAGGATCGACGAGCCGGCCGCCACGCGGCTCTTGCACGACGCGATCGACCACGGGGTCAACTACGTGGACACCGCGTGGTTCTACCACGCATCCTCATTCGGACAGCAGGGGCAGAGCGAGCCTTTCGTGGGGCGCGCCTTGTCGGGTGAATGGCGCAACCGTGTCTATCTGGCGACAAAGCTCCCGCAGCAGACCATCAGAGCCGCCGACGAAATGGAACGCTATCTCACTCTGCAGCTGGAGCGCCTCCAGACCGATCACATCGACTTCTACCTCGTGCACGGGCTCGACGGTGAATCGTGGAACCGCATGCGGGACCTTGGGGTGCGCGAGTTCCTTGATGCTGAGCGCAAGCGTGGTCGGATCCGATTCCCCGCCTTCTCGTTCCACGGCCGGACGCCGGATTTTCCCCGCATCATCGACGAGTACGACGGCTGGGCCTTCGGCCAGCTGCAGTTCAACTACATGGATACGGAGTACCAGGCAGGCCGCGCTGGACTGCGGTATGCGGCTGAGAAGGGTCTCGGTGTGGTGGTAATGGAGCCGCTCAAGGGCGGGCGCCTCGCGACGAACCTGCCTCCCGAGATGCAGGCGATTTTTGACAGCCGACCCGAGGGATGGAGCCCCGCGGAGTGGGCGCTGCGTTACGTCTGGAACGAGAGCGGGGTGAGCCTCCTCCTGTCGGGAATGAACGACGCGGCGCAGCTGGAAGAGAACCTCCGTGTAGCCGATCGCGCCGAGCCGAACGGGCTGACCCCCGAGCATCTGGCGGTGTACGGAGCCGCGCGCGCGGCGCTCCGTTCGCGGATCAAGGCGGACTGCACCGGCTGCCGCTACTGTCAGCCCTGCCCGAGCGGCGTTGAAATCCCCGAGCTTCTGGCGGCGCTCAACGCAGCGTCGATGTGGGACACGAAGGACCCCTGGCTCACCGGCTACACGAAGATCGAGGGCAAGCCGGATGCCTGCATCGAGTGCGGCAAGTGCGAAGAGATCTGCCCGCAGGGACTTCCGATCCGCGATCTGTTGAAAGAGACGGCAAAAACCTTCAGCAGGTGATGCAGGGATTCGCTGGCACCGCTCCCCGCGGGCAGGCTGCCGCTCCCGTTACGCGGTTGTGCCCTGGCAGGAGGACCCCGCGCCGGCCGCGCAGCCGTAGCAGTGGTTGCCGACGACGATCCCCCTGCCGTTGAGCCTCGCCGGGTCGAAGTCGCGGATGTTCGTCGGGGCGCCGTGATCCACGGGCAGCTCCAGCACCTGGTTGAAATCGCAATCGAACAACGCGCCATCCCACCCCACCGACAATGTGTTCGTGCACATCGCCCGCCGTGCTGCGGCGGGATTGAACGCGCCGGCGAGCGTGCGGAGGTAGTCCTCCAGGTTGCCCGATTGGATCAGGTACTCGAGGAAGTGGCCGACGGGGAGGTTCGTCAGGCAGAACAGCGCGTTGAAGCTCACGCCGTGCTCGTCACAGAGCCGACGCCGATACTCGCGCTCCATCGCCTCCTGGGACGCGGGCAGGTAGGCGCCGATCGGGTTGTGCACGATGTCCAGGACGAGCCCGGTGCCCTCCACCCCGTAGCCGCGCGCGTTGAGGCTCCTCATCGCCGCGATGACCTTCTGAAACGTGCCATCGCCCCTCTGTCTGTCGGTCCTCGATTGCGAGCAGTCCGGGAGCGAGCAGGCGATCTCCACACCGCAGCCCGCATAGATGTCGAGGAACCGTCGGTGCTCCTCCTCGGCGAGGATCGCGAGATTGGAGCGCACGATCACGCGTTTTCCCAGCCCCCGCGACTCGCGGATGAGCCATTCGAGATTTTCGTTCATCTCCGGGGCCCCTCCCGTGATGTCCACGGTGGATACGGAGGGAAGCCGCGCGGCATCGACGCATCGGCGCATCACCGAAAGCGGCATCGCTTCCCCGCGCTCGGGACCGGCCTCGACGTGGCAGTGACGGCAGCGGAGGTTGCACCGCTTCCCCACGTTGATCTGCAGGACCTCGATGCCGTGCGCCGCGAGCGGCGTCCCGCCGAGCGCGTTGACCCGCCCCTCGAAGGGCGGAACTCCTTCAACGGAGCGCAGCGCGAGCAGCTGCGATCGGGCCTCCATTACATCACCTTCTTTTTAATGATCTTCCTCATCTGCGTGGAGTGCGCGAGCGTGATGCCCGCCATCATCGCCGCCCCGGTGTGCACCGCTTCCATCATCTCCGGGCCGGAGATCCCCAGCGACAGGCAGCGGTTGGTATATGCGTCGATGCAGTAGGGGCAGCGCTGCGTCGTGGCCACGGCGAGGGCAATGAGGGCCTTTTCCCGCTCGCTCAGGGCCCCTGCGGAGGTCGCGGAGCCGTAGTAGTCGAAGAACTTCTTCCCCTGTTCGGGGGCGAGCTCGCCGATGTTGGGAAAATCGGCCAGATCCTTCTCGTCGAAATAGTGGGACATGTCTTTCTCCTCTATGCTATGGGATCGGCCTTGCTCCGGGGCTCCGCGGACTCTTTCTCCCCGTGCCTCTTCTGCCAGACGCCTTTCCAGACGAATGCGACAGTGCTCACCGCGAACAGGATCAGCAGGCCGTAGACGAACGCCTTGATCCCGCCGGTGAGCATGCCCCCGATGTAGGAATACACGAGCGTCGCCGGCAGTTGTCCTAGACCGGTCGCCCAAAGGAAGCCCCAGAACGCCATGGGACTGAGCCCCGCGGCGTAGCTTACGACGTCAAAGGAAACGAACGGGAGGAGGCGCGCCACGAGGACCGCCCATTTGCCGTACTTCTCGAAGAACACATCGACCTGGCGCAGCGCCGTCTTCGTCGTGAAGCGCCCCACTATCCCCCGGCCGTACCAGCGGGAAAGACCGAAGCAGAGGGCCGCGCCCGCCATGGCGCTGGACCAGGAGAGGAGCGCGCCCTGCCACCAGCCGAAAATGGCGGCGTTGGCGAACGTGATGATGAACGCCGGCAGCGGCGCGACGACGCATTGGAAGACCATGAGAAGGAAAGAGGCGACAGGCGCCCACACGCCGAAAGAGAGGATGTACCCCTTGGCAGCGGAAACGTCGACCCTCGCGAGCATCGATGCCGCCTTGTCCACGACTCCGCGGAAGGGGCCCCAGAGGAAGTAGAGGCCGACGGGTATTCCCACGAGCGCGACCTTCCAAGCGATGCTCCAAACCGTCCGTTTCTTCATCCGTCTTTCTCCTTTTTCTTCTTCTGGCTGTCGACGAGCTCCACGGCATACTCCCGGGATCGAAGCGTTCTGCCTTCCGCCGCGGCGCGGCGGCTGAAGTCCACGAGGTCGTCCCAGACATCGATATCCGTTCTCTGCTCGATCAGCACGCACGAGTGCCCAACCGCATTCGCGGCGGCCACCGTCTGGCTCAGGACCCGACCCGTTCCCCAATCGATCCCCCAAAAGATTTCGGGATGCGCCTCCGTGCACGCGAGGAGGTAATACCCCCCGTCCCGCGCCGGTCCCAGCACGATCTCTGCTTCAGCCAGGCCGCGCACCGCCGCTGACAGCGTCGACGGCTCCAGATCGGGAACGTCGGTCCNNGAGGACTGAGCGCGCTGCGTTCAGCATGCGCTCCCCCAGATCGCCTCCCCTTTGTGGGCTGATCGATACACCCCCTCCCGTCGGCAGGGAGAGAAGACGCGCGGCCTGCTCCCTGTCGTACGGATTCTCACATCCGTCCTCCGCGTAGAAGACGTGCAGCGGCAGGCGCGATCGATCGACGCACGCGATCGTGTCGGCAATGCACCTCCTGTGCAGCTCGGCGCATTCCGCCGGCGTGAGCCATGGCTGTAATCGCGTCTTCGTACGGCCCGGCAGCGGGAGGCGGGTCATGAGAGCCACTGCGGCGGTCACGACCGCTCCCCTCGCCCCGTGCCGTAGAGCCGCGCGAGCCGCTGCGGTGCAACGCCGACGGCGTACAGCGCCTTGAGCCCCTGCATGGCAAGGAGGGTCCGCACGGGTCCGCCCTCGTGGAAGCGGCGTGCGCTGGTCACGATCCTGCCCTGCACGACGAACGCCCGTTCGTGCCAGCGCAGTCGACGGGACAGCTCGACGTCCTCCATGAGCGGGATGTCGGGGAAGCCTCCCACTTTCCGAAAGAGCTCCGCCGTACAGAAAATCCCCTGGTCTCCGAAGCACATGCTCCTCTGTCGTGACCTCCTGTTGGACGCCGCTCCGACGGCCCGGAAGAAAGGGGCGTCGTCGTCGAACGCCACCGTGCAACACCCCCATGAGTGCCCTTCGGCCACCGCTCTTCCGATGTCGGCCCTGACCCGGCCCTCGGGGACCGTGTCGGCGTGGAGGAAGAAATAAACATCGCCGGTGGCAGCGGCTGCGCCGGCATTGAGCTGTCGGCCCCTCCCCGGCGCGGACTGAACGACGGTCACCGGATTGCGGGCGCAGAGCTCGGCTGTGCCGTCGCGGCTATTGCCGTCGCTGACCACGATCTGCTCCAACGGGAATACCGCCAGGAGGGTCTCCAGCATCCCTGCGATCCGACCGGCCTCGTTCAGGGTCGGAATGATCAGTGACATCCGCGCTCGCTCCATCGTCGTCTCTCCCTTCCCATACGTCGAACAGGATGCCCGCGGCCCGCCCGGTGAGCGCGACACAGGAGCGGTTTCCCAGACGGTCGAGACCGGACCTCCTTGCGCGGATTGCCCGGCAGCACGTCGCGCCGAACTCCTCCCTGAACCTGTCGTGCAGCACGCGCTCGAGGCTGTCGCCCCGCGTATGCGGTCCGCGGCGCGCCTGCAGGACTCCCGCCGCCATGACCATGCCAACGAGGGCCCCACACGCGCATCCGCTTCCCATTCCCTTCGCGAAGAGCGAAGTGGATGCGGCGAGGTCGCCACCAACGTCGAAACCCCATGTGTTCCCCGCGGCCATGAGAACGGCCTGGCAGCAGTTGCCGCATGAGCGCATCTGCGCTTCAGCGGCGGACACAATGCGCGATCTATCGTCCATGGCAGACCTCCGACGATGCGTGAGCAGGATGAGCCCGCCGTACAGGCTGGAAAGGCTTACGAGCACGGCGTAGAGAAGGGACGAGGCGAGCGCCGCCTCACGGGCAACACCGTAGCGGCCGAGCATCGCCACGTAGGCCCCCTCGCGCAGCCCGAAGCCGTTGATCCCTACCGGCAGCATGGCGGCCACGGACGTGAATGGGATGAGGAAGAACGCCTCGCCCCACCCGATGCCGCTCACCCGCAGGGTGCGAAACACGGCCATGTTCACCGCAACGACGCAGACCTGGAACACGACGGACAGCGCGAGTACTCCGGCCAGAAGCCCCTTGCTCCCCGTAAGCCTGGTACCGTGACTGAGCACCCCTGTGAGAAACGTCGCGATCCTCCCCGTGCGCGCGGCGAATCGCGCCGACGGCCGTATGCGCATGAGCGCGACGGTAAGCGCGGCGCTGACGAACGCGAGCGCGGCGAACAGGATGAGCGCGGTCCGCTGGGGATCCCTGATGCACGCGGCGCCCATGAGCCCGACGATCGAAAGCCCGCAGGTGGCGATGATCCTTTCGAGGACCACCGACGTGGCGGCGCCGGGCGTGTCCGACGCGACCCCGCCGATCCTGTAGGCGCGATACGCGTCGCCGCCGATGCTGGAGGGAAGGAAGTTGTTGAAGAAAAGCCCTGCCCAATACGCGTCCCACAGGGAAGACAAGCCAACGTGCATGCCTTGCGCGGCCAGGACGAGCCGCCACTTGGCCACGCTTACCGCCATGGAGAGCACGATCAGACCCACCGCGGCGACGATCCACGGCGCATCGGCGCGGCCAACGAGCACGGCGAGCTCCTGCCACTTGATCGTGAGGGCAAGCCATACCAGCAGCCCGGCGGAAACGCCGGCCCGGGCCGCGGTCGTCCAAAACTTTTTTAGCGAAGCGCGCATGGCGAGGAAACGTGGGGGTCGGCGCGTCACGCCACCGGCCCCGCGCCGTTGATCCCTACTTCTCCATCGGGTTGGCGGGATCGCCCGCCCACTCGCTGATGGATGCGTTGTAGTTCTTGGCCTTGTCGTACCCGACCATGCGGAGGATGAGGGCGAGATACCCCGACCGCACTCCGGCAGTACAGTACGTCGCGATGTCGTCACCCTGCTTCAGGCCGGCCTTCTCGAAGAGCGCCGAAAGCTCGGCCACGCTCTTGATCGTGCCGTCGTCGTTATAGGTCTGGGTGAAATCGATGTGGATCGCCCCGGGGATGTGGCCGCCCCGCTTTTCTCCGAAGGTTTTCTTTCCGACGTACTCGTCCTGACCCCGCGAATCGACTATCCTGACGCGGCCCGCGTTCGCCTTGAGATATGCCGTCGTCGCGATCAACGAGTCATCCGCCGCACCCGGCGTCGCGATCACCGGCGTGATCCTGGCCGCCGCGAGTGTCGTCGGCCCGCCCGCCTTTTTCCACGAGGGCCAGCCGCCGTTCAGCATCCGCACGTTCGGGAAGCCGGCGCCGCGCAGCGTCCACGCGACCCTGCCGTCCTCTCCCCACGACTTCGGCATTCCATATACGACCACGGTTCTCGAGCCGTCGATCCCGAGCTGTCCGAGCCGGGCGGCGACCTTGTCGGCGGGAAGAACGACTGCCCATCCGGGCTCGCCCTGCTTGGGGGTCATGTTGGCGAATGCGCCCCACTGGGCGTTCACCGCCCCGGGGACGTGTCCCACCGCATAGTCCGCGTCGCCCCTGACGTCGATGATGTCGACCTTGCCCAGGTTGGCCTTCAGCCATGCGACATTGACGAAGTAGTCGCCGACAGCCGCGTCCGCGGCGAAGAGGGCCCCGGGGGCCGCCACGGCAAGGGCCAGACAGAGCACGAGCACGCCCCGCCGAGCGCCTGTCCGACAGGATATGACACTTCTGGATTTGACTGACACTGAGACCTCCTGCATCGAAAGCCTGCTCGCGCACGCATGCCGCGGACAGACCACGGACGCTGCTCGCGCGTCGCGAATCCCTGGATGCGTCTCAGGTTCAGTAGGGGAGGGCGAGATCTACAGCGGGTGTTGCATGAACCGTCCGCCCCGCTCTCCTGCACGCATCCTTATACGCTCAGAACGCCGACCGGCGTTGTGCGTGCCTCAAGAATGGTGGTAACGGTGCGACTTCATGCCTTCCTCATTACGACGATGGATGACGGGACTGTAGTGCATCACCACAGGAGAGTCAATTCCACACACGGCAGCTTCAAGGATGGAAAGACGTGAACGGAACGATCACGGGGACTTCCTATTGCGGTTTGCTGGGCGAGGCGAGCGTGACGGTGAGCTCCGCCGGCACCATCGTGGACCCTCAGCTCGTCAGGATCGATCGCGATTCGCCCGGCTTCACGATGCATGTATACCGGATTGCCGGCTTTCCCAGGAACCGCTGGCTGGGTCGTATCTCCAGATTTCTGCTTCCTTTGCTCGTCACCCGATATACTCTCTCCTCGTCCACAGGCACGGAGAGGTTGACGGTGATGGCGTGAGGATTGTGGTTTTCGATCTGGCATTCCGCACCGCCCGCGTGTCTTGAGAACGCAATGGTCACGACTGCCGATCCCACCCGTGCCCGTTCCCATCTGTAATCGCTGGAAGGCGAGAGAGGTCTCAGGGTGAGGGTTTTCGATGGGGCGTCGTATCGGATTCCCATTATCTCCGTCACGAAAAGAGTCGAGAAAACCCCGGCCGCCCACCCGCATTTGCCGCATGTGAAATTGCGTGTCACGTCGCCTGTTTCCGCACCCAGGCGATACGGCCACCACCACCAGGACCCATCGATGTCGCAGAGATGCTTCAATTCTGTCATGAATCCGCGCTCACCGCTCATCGTCTTGGCATCCACGACGCCGGCAAATCCTGTCGTATAACCGGGGAAGGTTGCCCCGGAACAAGCGCCCCATCGAATGCCTCTAGACTGTTCCCCGTAGGTCGGGTTCTCGGGACTCATCGAGAATGACAGGTAATTACGGAAGGTCTGATTGTCATACTCCGAGAACCCGTAGAAAGACAGCAGGGTGGTGTCTGACTCTTCCCCATCGTGCATCATCAGGTTGATGTTCTGCCCGTTCGTGACGTCGGTCAGGAACTGGAGGCCGCTGTCGATGAACCTCTTCTTGTAGTAGGACAGGGGAAGAGTCGTCCTCGCTTTTGCATCGGCCCCGACGCCCGAGATCCCTTCGACGTACTGTTTTCCGAAAGGCCCTTCGACGGTCATGTCCTTTTGTATGGCTGCATGGATCCTGTCTGCCGTTTCTTGATATGAGCGCATGAGGCTCTTCTCCCTGAAGACTTCACCTGCGATACGGGCCAGCGACGCGAAGGCTTTCCACGCCGTGATGTTCGAGCCGGTATGATAGACGCCCAGCGAGTAGGCATCGGAAATCCACGTGGAGGGAAACAACCACGGATCGCCCTCTTTCCTCGTCTCCAACACCCGTCTCATGATGTTCTTCATTGCAGCATAAGCGTCGCGATGAGAGAGAAAGAATCGTTTGTCGCCGGTTGTTTCATAGTACAAGCCCGCCATGATGACCGATGAGAGAGAGTTGCTCAGAGAATGGACGACCCCCCCCTCGAACCGCGATCCCTTCGGCCGGATCCCGTGTTCGAGGAACCACATCATGCCGTCTCTGAAGAATGCCGGGTTCAGCATTGAGAAGGGCAGATATGAATAATACATGTCCTTCATCCAGATGGCCCGTGTCGCCGGATAGGTACCCCAATTGGATCCGACGATTGCGCCGTTTCCATCCATGCCGACCGCGCCCAGGCACAGGCAGACTGCCCTCTCGAAGATCGCTGCCGTGAGGGGGTCCTGCGGCATGGTGAGTCTGCCCAGCAGTGAGCGGTGATAGTCCCAGGTTTCCAGCAGCCATTGGAAGGAACCTTTCGAACGGATCGCTTCAACCGCTCCGTCGTCGCCCGGAGCATGGAGAAAAACGGCGGTCCATTGCGATTCGCCCTGCAACAGCCTGAAAGGCGTCTCCTGCGCGCTGTCCCCGACTTCCATGGAGGCCATGCTGACATCGCGCATGGCGAAGGGATCCCGATCGTTCGGGGAAACATCGGGAAGTATGACAGCCCCCTCAACGAGGCTTTGGGAAGTGTTCTCAACCAGAATACCGTAGACAAGGCCACGCAGCCGTGTTGCGCCGTCTTGTGATACGGGTGCGTACGCCAGGATCGTTGCCTTCAGGCCGGCGATGGAGAAGCGGACCCGGGGGAAGAGATTGTCCAGCAACGAGGTGGAGTAGTCCGTTGCGCCCTCAGCGGTGCGCGTGACGGTTCCGCCGACGCGGATGCCGAAAGAGAATGGGCCGGTTTCAGAGAAGTCCTTTGCGACCCAGACGCCCGGAATGTCGTCAACGGAGTAGCAGCCCCGATAGATGACGAGGTGTTTGATGGTGCCCGATGGATCGATATTCGCCAGCACCTTGTTGTTGCTGACGTCGAAGGTGAAATCCTTGTCGGGAAAGCGACCTGAGTAATAGCTTTCTCGGAGCTCGGTGGAGTATTCTCCATTCGAAAAAGTGAGATTGAAGAACGGACTTCCGGGTTGCGTGAGTGCCTCGAGAATCGAATTGATCATAGTGCCGCCACCTCTCGATGTTTGTCTATCAGCCCTTTATTCCCGTGAGCGCTATTCCTTCTATGAAATAGCGTTGTCCGACCAGGAATATCAGAATCGCCGGCGCCACGACCACGGTGGCCGCCGCCATCATCAGATGCCACTCCGCCTTGTACATGCCGGTGAACTGCATGAGCCCCAGAGCCAAAGTGTACTTGTTCGAGCTGTTCAGGTAGACGAGCGGCCCGAGGAAGTCGTTCCAGGTGTTCAGGAACGCGAACAATCCCACGACGATCAGGGACGTCTTCGTCAAGGGCACCATGATGTGCGAGTAGATCTGGACATGGTTGGCCCCGTCGATCCTGGCCGCCTCGTCCAGCTCGCGAGGGATGCCGCGATAGAATTGGCGAAGCAGAAAGATGTAGAACGCCCCGCCGCCGAACCACGCGGGAATGATGAGGGGACCGAAGGTGTTCGTCAGCCGCACGGCGCTCCATCCCACGAATGTGGGGATGAGCGTCACCGCATAGGGCAGCATCATCGTAGCGACGATGAGAGAGAAGACGAGGTCCCTTCCCCTCCATTTGATCCGGGCGAAGCTGTACGCGCACAGCGAGCTGGTGATGACCGTCCCGACAATCACCAGAACAACGATCGCGATCGAGTTGACGAAGTATCGGCCGAAGGGGAGTATCGTCAAGGCCTCCCCATAGTTGGACCATCTGAAGGGATGGGGAACGAGGCGGGGAGGGAGCTCGAAGATCTGCACGGACGTCATGAGAGAGCTCCGGAGCATCCACACCAGGGGGAGCAGGCAGACAGCGGCACCCGCTATCAGGACGAAATAGAGGAAGAACCTTTCAACCGAGCTCTTCGTGGAGAATGGCCGTCTCCGTTTGCCCATGGTTTTATTCTCCACCGTAGTACACCCACTTCTTCGACGTTTTGAAGAAGACGGCGGAGAGGAGCCCGATGATCAGGAAGAGCACCCAGGCAATGGCGCATGCGCTGCCAAGGCGGCTGAAGACGAATCCCTCCCGATAGAGGTAGAGGATGAAAAACAGGCTCGCGTTGTGCGGTCCTCCACCCGTCATCACGTAGGCCTTGGTGAAGGCCTGGAACCCGTTGATGAACCCGATGATCAGGTTGAAAAAGATCGCGGGAGTCATGAGAGGGATTGTGATGTGAATGAGCCGGGCAAAGGCGCCGCCGCCGTCGATCTCCACCGCTTCGTACATGTGCGCGGGAATATCCTGCAGGGCCGCGAGAAATATCACCATCGTGCTCCCGATCGTCCACAAGTCGATGCCGACCATGGTCGGAATGACCGATCCTTCCGCGAACAACCATGCCGAGGTGGGCAGGCCGAGGCTTTTCAGGATGGTGTTGGCCAGACCGAGGTCGGGGTTCAGGATCCATACCCACACGGCGGACATCGCAACGACCGGCACGATCGAAGGCAGATAGTAGATGGTGCGAAAAAGCGCCTTGAACCGTATCTTCTGGTTCATAAGCAGGGCGATGACGAACGAAAAAACCACTGACGCCGGGACACTGAACGCCACATAATAGAGCGTGACGCCGAGGGACTTGTAGAAATAGGGATCCTGCCCGCTGAACATCTTCCTGTAGTTCGCGAGCCCCAGGAGCTTGAAACTGCTGGAAACCGAATAGTTCGAGAAGCTCATGATCAGGCTGGCAACCATCGGGCCAAGGGCGAAAATCGTGAAGCCGAGGATGGTGGGAAGGGCAAAGAGGATGCCTGCCCAATTCTCGCTTCTCTGTATGCTGCTTTTGGCTTTACGCATGTTTTGGTCTGTCCCCTGCGCTTTCATCCGGCATTGCACTGTAGGAAAGGGTCACAGGAGGGGCTTTGCCCCTCCTGTGATTGTGACCGACTGAAGTGTCAGTCCTTCTTCAGTCGTTGAAATATGTGCCCTTGACCAGCGGATCGACGGTCTTCTTCGCTTCCGTCAGGGCCTGCTCAGCGGTCTTTGTGCCAAGCCACACCTGGTCCAGCGCGGAGGCAACAAGCGGGTCGATTTCCGGGAAATTGATCACATCCAACTCGGGATTGCGCCTCTGATGCTCGAACGCGGAGCGCATCACCGCGTCCTGGAAGCCCTTTGGGCGGGCAGGAAGCTTCTCGGATGCCCATTTCTCCACGAGCTCAGGCTTCGTGTACCACGCGGTCTGAACCGGCATCCAGATGCTCTGGAACATGCCAAGGGTGGTGTCCGGATTCGTGATCCACTTGTACAGCTCCCACGTCTCCGCGAGGTGCTTGGTGGACTTGAAGATGATGAGGGAGCCTCCGAACAGGAACGTCGAATAATTCTTGTCGATCGGAAGGACTCCGACCCCCCAGTTGATTCCCGATTGGGCGAGGTCGAGGTGATTCCAGCTGCCATCGATGTACATCGCGATTTTTCTGGACTGAAGCGCCGTTGCAGGCGCCGGCATGCTGTCTTTCTGCACAGGAGAGGGATGCACGTGATAGACATTGATGAGGTCCGCTATCCTCTGGATGGCCTGGGTCGCAGCGGGTTCGGCCAGACCGAGGGCCTTGCGGTCGGCGCTCAGGTAGTCGCCGCCGTTCGAGTAGACGAACGGCATGTACGTGTACCAGTTGAGCGCAAACATGACGCCGAACTGCTTGATGTTTTTAGGGTCGAAGCTCGGGTCCAGGGCGTTTCTTCCTTTGGTATCGATGGTCATCTTTCGCGCGACCTCGACGAACTTGTCCCAGCTCCACGCCTGTGAAACCTTGGTCGGCGGGGGCTCGACACCGGCCTCTTTGAACATGTCGGCGTTGTACATCAGGGACGGAGTGACGTTCGCTTGGATGGGGCCGGCGCTCTTGTCGGGGGCCCAGTTCCACCAGCAGGTCTGGAGCCAGTCATCCTTCTTGGCGATGGGATCTTTGGCGAGCAGATCGTAGAAATTGTAGATGATGCCGTCCTGGCCCATCTTGTTCTTCCACGACGATGAGTAGCTGATGTCGGGGGCGTCACCGCTCGCGATCATGGCGTTCAGCTTGACGAGGAACTCCGTTCCGCTCGAAGGGACATGAATCGTTTCGACATCCACGTTCCCCATCTTTTTCTCGTACGATGCGACGGCATCTTCAATGGCTTTCTTTTCCATCGGGCTGCCCCAGAATGTCATGGTCAACTTCACCCGTTCCGCTTTCGGTTGAGTTGCCTGCTCCTTGCCTCCCGCCGCCCAAAGGGAACCGGCAGCAAGGAACGTCATCGCCAGGATGACCGCAATCATCTGCTGTCTGCGCATCCTTATTCCTCCTTGTAGTGTGTGCCATCTTCGGATCAGGGGACGCTGCAGCGAATCCCATCGACCGGATCGTACCACGGGCCCATTGAGGCAGGTAGCGGATAGTTCTTGTAAGCTCGGACTCTATGAAGAAAAAGGGGCGGAATATTTTTGGAAGCGAGGACTTTTTAATGATACGAGCGAAAAAGGCTGAAAAGAACGGCATTTTCGCGTGCCGGCGGTCGAACGATATGCTATCATCGTTTGCATGACGAGCTTTGCCGTAGTCCAACATCTTGGAGGCCGGGCTTGTTGAGAATAATGGTTGTCGACGATGAACCCCGGCACCGCTCGGGTTTGATCGGCCTGCTCCAATCCATTCGCCCCGACTACCTTCTCTTCGAAGCTCGCGACGGTGAAGAGGCGATGCGGATGCTTCGTACCATCGGGATCGAGATCGTTATTACCGACATACGCATGCCGAACATGGACGGCCTCGCGTTGATTGAGAAAATTGCGCGGAAGTATCCGGCGATAAAGACCGTGATCCTGTCCGTCTACGGAGAGTTCGACTACGCTCGCAAGGCTCTGGATAGGGGAGCCTTTGCCTACATCCTGAAGCCTGTCGGTCAGGCGGAGGTGGAGAAACTGCTTCACCGGCTGGAAGTGCTGATTGAATCTCAAAGGAAAGAGCTCACTGACCGTGAGCTCATGAAGCAGAAACTCACGGAGACCGTCCTTGCTTACAACAACCACCTCTATAACCAGCTCATCCGATGCCAGCCGGAGGAGACCATGGCTGTCGAAGTGTCGCACGTGGCGTCTTTGGACGGCCCGGGAATGGTCGTTCTCTTCGAGGTGGAAGGACTTCCTTCCGCAAGAGCCCGGGAGCAACAACCGGTCGTCCGGCAAAAGATACTCGAGTGGGTGACCGCCACTCTGCGCACGTTCGGCGAAACGAGGACGTTTGAGCTGGAAAACAGCGACAGTACTCTCGTTGCCCTGATCACGGCGGAACGCGAGCCGGATCCCGCGCTGTTCGATGATTTGCTCGAAAGCGTCGTCGCTGAGTTCGGGCCGGTGCTGTCCGTTTCCGTGAGCAATGCTCATGAGAACCTTCTTGCCTCTGCGAAAAAGGCTTTTGAGGAGGCTTTCATCGCTCTGCAATTCAAGTTCTACAATACGAGCAGGACGCTCTATTTTCGAGACATCAACTACAACCCGTTCTCGATCGCCAGAGACTGGTACAGGGACGAAGAACGGTTGGCGCTTTCCATTATCGGCCTCGACGCGGAGAAGACGACGTGCGTATTCCTGGAGATGATCGACGAGGTGGTGGGGTCCGAGCGTCCGTTGCCGAATTCATTGAAACAGCGCGTGACGTACATCATTCTGGAGCAGCTGAAACGAATCGGTGATGCCGTCTCTCCGGAAGCACTGGAGGTCCTCTCCTCGAGCCTCGGAAGGATCCACGAACATGCTACGGATATCGACACGCTGAAAGACATCGTGTCCACGGTCATCGTGACCATGGTCGGTGAGTTAAAGCGGCGCAGGACGACGATCAACTTCGATGTAATAGAAAAGTGCAAGGCGTACATCGACAGCCATTACGCCACCGATTTCAGCCTGGATTCCGTGGCGGAGCTTTTCCATTTCAACCCCTCCTACTTCAGCACCCTGTTCAAGAGCCTGTCAGGGAGCAGCTTCACCGACTATCTGCTCGCCGTGCGCATGTCGCATGCGCAGGAACTGCTGGCAAACAGGGCGGAAAAGATTATTGCCATTTCCGCGAAGGTGGGCTACCGGGACCCGAGCTATTTTGCACGGGTTTTCAAGCGCCGGTTCGGGCTGTCTCCGGAGGAATACCGGAAGCGATTGATCGCACAGTCGATCTCAGGATAGAAGCCCATGGTTGTCAAACATCCGGCAAGCGCCACACGCTCCATCTGGAGACGGATCAAACTGAGGTATCAGCTCATCCTTCTCTTCGTCGTGCTCACCCTCGTTCCGCTGATCCTTTTCGGATTTCTGTCGAACAGAATCATGGGGAATGAGATCGTGAAGCTGGCAGAAAAAAACATGGTCGAAATCGTGCAGAAGAATAATTCCATCCTTGACGCCCGATTCAGGGACATCACTGACAGCGCATTGTTGCTGAATGTCGACAGCGACATCTACGACGTCTTTTCATCGCTCAAACCGGATGATCCATACTCTTTGCTTCTGGCGAACAAGAGGGTGGCAGAGGTTTTGCGCCGCTATTTCGGCCGATTCAACGAGGTATACTCCGTCCATCTTGTGACATCGTATTTCAGATTCGGCGAAGAAGATAAAAACTTCTATCCGAAAGGCAGCTTTGTCCAGTCCCGCCTCTACTCGGCGGCAGGGAAGGCCCGAGGTGCCCTCGTATGGATGCCTACCTATGATTATATCGAAATGTTCCGCTTGGAAGACATCTACCGCACCATCCCGTTGGAATATCGCAATGTCTTTTCTGCGGTCAAGGTTCTCAATGTGTCGACGGTACGAAACGGGACCATCAAGAGCCTTCCTCCCAACGCCGAGCGGCCCATTCTGGTGCTGAACTTCCGCGAAGATTTCCTGCGTACGGCCTTTCTGAGTACGACGAGCCCTCCATCAGGCTTTTACCAGAACTACCAGATGCTCACGAAGGATGGGCATGTCGTGTCGGACAGGGATGCGTCGCGTCTCGGATCCTCCGTAGTGGAGGGGTGGCTGGAGAAAATCGGAAGCGCTGCGAACGGAACGATCCTCACGAGGACCGGCGGCAAGGAGAATATCGTCTGTTATTCGGTCTCTGATGTCACCGGCTGGGTTTCCGCCGTCACCGTACCGACCTCGCTTTTTACCGCCGCCATCCTGGGCACCGCGTCACGATTCGTTCTGTCTATCTACCTTCTGGCCATTATGGTCACAGCCTTCATTTCGTTCGGCATCTCGCGCATCATTACCCGGCGCATACGTGAGCTGTTGAAACCAATCGAGAGAATCGGTAATGGAGAGTTTGACCACGCGTTCCTCTCCGACCCGGACGACGAGTTCAGCTTCTTCTATGACAAGCTCAACGCGATGAACGAAAACCTGAAAACGTTGATCCATGAAAACTATGTCGTGAAGTTGCGCGAAAGAGAGGCCGCCGTCCACATGCTCAACGTCCAGCTCAATCCGCATTTCCTTTACAACACGATCAACATCATCAACTGGACCGCCCTTCGGGGCGAGGCGTCACAGACCAGCAAGATGCTCGTGGGGCTCGCGCACATGCTTCAGTACACATCGGACAAGCATTCGGAAATGGCGAGTCTCCGGGAAGATCTGGACTGGATTCAGCGCTACGTCTACATCATGAAGATGAGATTCGAGGGCCTGTTCACTCTGGAGCTGGACATCGAACCCGCGCTTCTTGAATTGCGGATCCCCAAACTGCTTCTTCAACCACTGGTGGAGAATTCCATAATGCACGGCTTCAAGGGCATGCATGAGGGAGGCCGCGTTACAATATCAGGAGCGATGGAGGACGGCAGGGTCGTCCTCAGCGTCGAGGATAACGGCTGCGGGATGAGTGATGAAAAGATCGGTGCGGTTATGACAAATTCCCAGGAAGCCATCGGAATTGCCAATGTCGACAAGCGGGTCAAACTACTCTACGGCGAAGAATACGGGGTGGAAATTCACTCGGAGGAGTCGAGCGGAACCATAGTCTCGGTTTTCATGCCATGTATTAACCACATTTAACCTGCGCTTAATGTCCCGTTAACGAGGTGGTGGTAGCCTTCAACCATGAAGCGTCGTTCAAAGCTCATGCGTCGGGCAGCCCTCATCGTTGTCGCCTTGCTGGCGTTCGGCGGCGGCTCCCTTTTTGCCCAGGGCGTGCCGGTCCAAGCGGTTGCACCGGATCCGCAGCCTCCCAAAGGCGCAATCGTCGGCGATGTGACGGCGGACGGGCCCGCGGCAAAGGCAGGGATCGCGCGACTGGACGTCATTACGGCTATCGAAGGACAGGCCGTCTTGACGCTCAATCAGGTTGCCGAGGCGGTGCTACGGCATAAGCCCGGGGACACAATGAAGCTGACGATCGCCCGGGCATCGGACAACACCACCTCCGAGGTCACCATGACGCTGGGGACGAACCCGAAGAATGCATCCATCGCGTATATGGGCATGGTGCTGGAAGGCGTCCTGCTCATCGTACCTGAACGGGATAAGACCCCCGCCCAGCAGGCACCAAGGGGGATTTGAAGGGATAAGGCCGGGCTTATCTGCTCTGTTGCTTTTTCTTTTCCAGGCGGGTGATGGCGTCCCTCCGCACAGCGTCCGCCCGAACGATGCAGTTCTGTATCCCGAGAAGCTCGAGCTTGATGCTCCGCGCCGTCCCTCCGCGGTCGCGCACTGCCCTCATCTGGAACAGGGAATTGAGGCCCTCCATGCGGCGATGCAACGGTTGAAGTTGACGCAGCTGCCAGTCGAGGAAATCGCAGAGCTGCTCCTCGTTCATCGCCTGGATCCGGCGATACCCCGGGCCTTCCGCCTGGGTGATCTCGGCGAACACGGCCTGCAATTCGCGCATCTCCGAAACGAATCCCAGGAAATTGATTGATTCGGTTTTGACCTCGGCGGTGGGGGACGGGCGGTACTCGACATCGTAGAACCGATCGTCGAGCCTGCTCTGGGTCTTCTGGAACCAGCGCATGACCCGCTGGAAGAAACCGAGCCGCCGCTTCTGGATGCCGTGCTCGTTTTCGACGAGGACCGCCTGGCAGTACCCGATGTCCTGTTCCGATGTGCTGAGGCTGCGGACGGCGTCCAGAAGCTCGCTCTTGCGAACGACGGAGTCATTCGGGCCCGATGTCTCTGGCCGAGGGATCGCCAGAGACGCAAGGAGCTCCTCCCT
>PLNO01000320.1 GCA_003141795.1 Spirochaetaceae bacterium
CGGCAATGTCTGGATCGGTGAGAGCCTCGGTCCAATCTCCGATGGCGCAGTCGCGGTGGCTCTCGACCCAGGCTCGCACAATCAGGGGGAAGAGCGCATCGACAAGGGCCGATACAACGGTACTACCTCCTGGGCGGCCACCATCGAGTTCGTCACCGAGCACGGACACCATCGCCCGAAGGCTGTGGTGGCTTCCAAGCGCGGTGGAAACGTGCAGGAAGTCTGGCAACGCGGTCAGCAAAGGATGCGGGTGGCCGTAATCCAGCTGATAGCCGCCGCTGATGAGCAGCGATCGAGTTCCGTTTCCACCGAGGGTTTCCATTTTCTCCTGCGGCTTATCTTGGAGATCCGGGACCTCGGCGGGCGGCGTTTGCGGATCATCCGCTATGACGTGCGAGACGAAGCGGGGGAACAGAACGAGATCGCCGGGGCCGAGTGCGAGAGGTGGTCTGCCGTCGGGGAGTATCAGCCAGCAGGAGCCACGGAGGACGGTGTGGAAAACCGCCCCGAGGCTCTCCGGGGCACGGAAGGCCCAGGGGCTGCGAATGTCGAGCCGTAGCGAGTGCCCGGGCCCGGTCCGGATCATTTCAACGATATCGCTGAGGACATCCATCTCCATAGTATACCCCAAAGCGCTGTCTTGTGAGACGCTCGAACATGAAAACAAGATTAATAGATATGGACGATCTCAGTATCTGATCTTATCGTTTAGAAGAGATGTATAAGGACGAGTTCAGTCAGGTGGAAGGTATCTGATGTCCAAAAGGCTAGTGACTTCCTTTATGGGTGAGCAGAACTTGCTCAGCCCCGACAACAACGTGCTGCTGCTCATCGACCGCAAACCGTCTCAGTTCGCAGCAGTCCAGAGCTTCTATTTTTTCCAGAGGAGGGTATGATGTTGACGGAATTTGAAGAACTGAATCGTATCGCGGCGCTGGCATCGGGTCCAGAGTCGGAAGCGGCTGCAGACATCCTGCCCGTCGCTCCCCCAAAGGCATGGAACCACGAGGCGGATATTGTGATAGTCGGAGGCGGTGGTGCAGGCTTGGCTGCCGCTTGCAGAGCAGCGGACATGCGCCGCTCGGTCATTGTCCTTGAGAAGACATCGCATACAGGCGGGAACGCCCAACATGCCGAAGGTGCGGCGGTATATGGGACCAAAGCCCAGGCGCGGGCGAATATCAAATTTGATCGAGACGCGCTCATAGCCCAAATATCGGCCACATACGCGGATACCATCAGTCGGCCACTGCTTACGACCCTTATCGATAGGGGACACGAGTTCTTTGATTGGGCCGAAGACCATGGCTTCCAATGGGGATCCTGGGAGGTGTTTGGGGTTCCGAGGCTCACATGCGCAGACAAGTATCCCTGGTGGGAAGATGACCCGAGGCCCGGGAACTCTCGTCTATTGACCTTCAAACCTCTCACCGATTGGCTCCGCAAGTTCGCCGATGGCAAGGGCGTCCAGACCCTCGTCTCGACAAAGGTTTTGGCCTTAGTGGAAGAGAAGGGCAAGATCCTCGGGGTCAAGGCGCAAACGGTCGACGGCAAGGAACTGTTCGTGAAGGCGAAGCTGGGAGTCGTGCTGGCTTCCGGAGGTTTTACGAACAATCGGGCCATGCTTAAGAAGTATATCGATGGAGCAGCTTATGCCGTAGGTTCAACAGTCCCCCCGCGCGATACCGGCGAGGTCTTGAGGATGGCGCTTGGAGCCGGCGCAGACTCGGCGGGCCGTGGAACATGGATGGGCGGCCCTGGCGGCATACCCTATTATGACACGAAGTATACAGGCAAGGCGACTCCTGGGCCCTGGTCCCGGTATTATGTTTCGGGAGATGCCGGCTTGGCGAGGGCTTTCTGGCTGGAGTTGAACCAGGTGTGCGAAGAGTTCATGCCCTTCAACAACCTGGCCATGCAGCTGCCTGCCGCCGCGGTATACCTCGCACAGCCTGGACACTGCGGCTACGCGATCTTCGACGCCGACTTTCCCACGACCCTCTTCAAGTGGGGCCCATACCTGGGTCGGCGGCCTCTGCAGGAGTCGGACGCTGTCGATCCCGCTTTCGATTTCGGCATCGCCTCGCACAATTGGCTCGACGACGTCAAGAAGGGGATCGAATGGGGAGGCATCAAGACCTCCGACACGATTGTCGGTTTGGCGAAGGAGCTCGGTCTCGATGCTGGCAAGCTAACCAAGGCGGTTGAAGCCTGGAATGCCAAGAGCTCGACCGGCCAGATGGACGAATGGGGTCGGCCTCCCGAGTTCCAGCCACCAGTCAAGAAAGCGCCGTACTACGGCATCAAGACGGGTGTTGCGGCCGTAGGAACTTTCTTTGGGGCGCGGGTGAACGAAAACTTCCAGGTGCTGGACGTGGACCAGAACCCCATACCAGGGCTCTACGCTGCGGGAGAGACCGCGGGTGGATCGGCCGGAGAACTCAGGCCTCAGTTCGGCGTTCTCTCCTGCCTCGGTTATGGGCTGGCTAGCGGTTTCATCGCTGGTGAAACGGCCCGGGCATAGCATCAAGCTCCACGTGGACGAAGGAGGCATCGAATGCGGTATCGAAGATTCGGCCGGACTGGATTATTCGTGTCGGAGCTCTCGCTCGGGGCGATGACCTTCGGGGGCGGAAAGGGAACCTGGGGCGCCATCGGCAGGCTCGACCGTGATGAGGCCGAGAGGCTCATCGGGACGGCCCTGGACGCAGGAGTCAACCTCATCGACACTGCCGACGTCTATTCCGAGGGAGACTCGGAGACCCTCGTCGGCGCAGCCCTCGCCTCGCTGGGTCGGCCCCGGGACCAGATTCTCGTAGCGACGAAGGTCCGGGACCGGATCGGTCCCGGAGTCAATCAGCTGGGGCTCTCGCGGAGCCGAATCGTGTCGGGAGCCGAGGCGAGCCTGCGAAGGCTCAAGCTCGATCACATCGATCTCTATCAGATCCACGGCATGGACAGCGAGACCCCCATAGAGGAGACCCTCCGCGCTCTGGACGACCTCGTCCGCTCGGGCAAGGTCCGCTACACCGGCTTCTGCAACCTCCCGGCATGGCTGGCGATGAAGGCCCTCGCGTTCTCCGAATCGAGGGGCTTGGCGCGCTTCGAGAGCGCCCAGGTCTATTACTCCATCGCCGGCCGCGACATCGAGCGCGAGATCGTCCCGCTCGCCAAAGACCAAGGTCTCGCAATCCTCCCCTGGAGCCCCCTGGCCGGGGGCCTTCTGTCCGGCAAATTCGACCTGGAGAGCCCCGGACCGGAAGGCGCGCGGCGTAGCAGCTTCGACTATCCGCCCGTAGATAGGACGCGGGCGAAGGCCGTCCTGGCCGAGATGCGGAGTCTCTCCTCTGAGACGGGCCTGAGCGTGCCCCGCATAGCCCTCGGCTGGCTCCTGACGCGGCCTTTCGTGACGAGCGTAATCGTCGGCGCGAAAAGCCTCGAGCAGCTCGGCGACAACCTTGGCGCCACCGATGCAAGGCTGAACGCCGGACAAGTGGCCAGGCTCGACTCGGCGAGCGCCCTGCCTCCGGAGTATCCCGGATGGATACTCGAGTTTCAGGACGGCGGTCGCCGTCCCAAGGAGCTGGCTTAACCAAGGCCTACCGGATACGGTCCGCGCCCCTCACTGCCCCTCGTACCGCTGCAGCTCGTCGTAGACGAACTCGAGCTTCACCCCGGCGGCGCGGAACATGTCCTATTACGTCTTTGATCCAACCCATCATTGGGAAATATTTTGAATACTTGGCATCATAAGCCCAAGGGTTCAGAAGAGCATTAACAGCTATGTTTTCCTGAAAGGAAATATCTTCAGGAGCTTCTCCTTTTCAAGGGATACTAGAATATAACAAGTCAGGTCTTAGTCGGCTTTTGGGTTTGTTTTGAAGAACCGAAAAATTCATCAAGATCAATTGTCAACGGTGGTGCCTCGGGGAGCATGCATGTAATGATTTTTAGGTCAAGATGCTCCACGTCCTTGTATCCGTATCCCTGAGCTTGGATTTTGCGTATCCGACCATTCATTCTTTCGACGAAACCGAGCGGAACCCGATTCTCCTTCTTACACCACGGTCATCTCGTCGATTCCCGCGGCTCCGCGATTCCCCACCACCTTTCGGTAGGCCTCCTGCATGTTCTTGCTCTCGACCACCTCCTCCATCAGACTCTGTTCTGTCGGTCGGGTCTCTTCCTTCTTTGCCGAGGCGCTTGAGGCACCAACACCCTGTCCTCGCGGATTCCGTCCGCTACTCTCGGGTATGGGATCGGGCTTCTCAGCCATACTACTCTGCCTCTCCTTCGCCATCGAAACTCAGGCTCCCGTCCTCCAAGCTCATGTTCGGGCCTTCGGCGCTGATCGAATCGCCTACTATGCCCTCGGCTGACTTCTGCTCACCCATCCCCTCGCCTCGCGGCAAGAGTAGCTCACCGAGCAGATGGACAGATCTCCCCAGGTAATGCGCACCCACCTTCACGCTTATACCCGCTGCATCTACATCCGTGAGTTCCGTACAGGTATTGGACTTTGAGTTTAATGGCCCTCTCGTCCCTCATGGATGCCTCTATGCAGTTTCTGTTCGTCAGGCCAGCGCTTTGCCTGCGGCTTCCTTCGGATTCCGTCTCGCGACGGACACCCTTGCCGTTCGGCTAACTGTTCCCCCTGTCGGGCCAGTAGAGGACTTCCACCTCCGAGTGGGTGCGCCCTGCCGGGCGCACCACGAAAAAAAGGGCTGCCCATTTTGGACAGCCCTTTTCATTGGCAAACAACCGGTGAGGTCAGACGACCTTCACCACCTTGCCACTGCGGAGGCAGCGGGTGCACACCTTCAGGGTCGTTTTGGTCTTCCCGACCATGGTCTGGACCTTGAGAAGATTAGGCTTCCATACCCTGCGCGTTCTGTTCTTGGCGTGGCTCACCTTGTTTCCCGAGACCGTACCTTTTCCGCATATGTCACACTTGCGTGCCATTGGTTCCCTGCCTTCTGTGTCGTGTATCTTTAGGGGAGAAAAATACCCCAAAAACCGTGTCGTGTAAAGGGGGAAAGGAGAGATTCCGGCGGGGCACCGGCTCGCTCCCATCCACGGGGCAACCGGCAAGGGAATCATCGCAGGGAGGTCGTCATGGCCGGCCCACCGGTAACGGAAGCGTCGCGTAGATGTTGTCACGGTCGACCACGGGCAACTGCTCCCTCAGATAGCCCGTGCGTGTTTCGGAGAGGACCTCACGGGACACGTAGGAGCGCAGCTCCTGCGAATCGACGATTCCGTCACCGTTCGTGTCGGCCTTCCCCGCCAGCGCTTCGAGGATGAACCTCGTGAACAGCCCATTGCGGTAGTCGTCGCTCTCCCAGCTCACCTGGTCTCCCGTGCAGGAGGAGAACACGATCGCGCCGGACCGCCTGTAGAGATCGTTGTAGACGTAGCGGTCCCGCTCGAACCGCCAGGGCTGATAGCCGCCGGTTCCCGAGGAAGAGGCGGATGCGGTTCCCGTGTCGCTCACCGCGGCAACGACCCGTATGCCTTTGCCTCCGGCAGTAAACACCGGCCGGGACGGATCACGCTCCCCCGAGGCACACGTATCCATGAGAAACAGCTTGTTGCGGGCAGCGGTGCCCTGCAGCAGCTCGTCGAACAGCGCGAACGGGGCTGCGGTCTCCGCCAGACGATCGATCCTTGCTTCGTTGGTCAGGTAGTAGTACGTGGAGTGCGCATCGTAGAGCCCGTGACCGGAAACGAACATGATGACCGTATCGTCCGGCCGCGCCTGCCCCAGGATGTCGCGGGCCGCCCTGATGCCGTCCACCGTGGCCTTGTCATCTGCGAACACGGAGCTGATCACACGGCCGTAGCTGCCCTGCGGAATACGGGCGAAGAAGGCCCCGAGGTCCTGAGCATCCTTGGCCGCATACTTGAGATCTATCGACGCCCCATTGTAGGTGTAGCGGTAATGCGAGACTCCGAATCCCACGAAGTACAGGTCGGGGAGGGAACGCCCCGACCACGGGATGAAACGTGAGGGCCTGTAGCTTTCCGCTCCGCCCGCGTCCATGCAGCTGATCTCCACCTTGTTCATGCCGCCTGTGAGCTCGACGTCCTCGGTGACGCGCACTTCGCTTCCCGCCGTCTTCTTTCCCGGTGCACTGAAGAGCGGCACATCGTTCACGTAGATGTTGTACCAGGCGATCTCCTCCCCGCGTGGGGAGCGAAACAGGAGATCGAGGGCTACGTGCTTGTCAGATTGCCGGGAGGAGAGGAACCGGGCCTCCGGCGCCCCATCGTCCGATGTCAGAGCGCTCTCCTTCAGACCGAGCCTGTCGAGGCGCTTCTGGTACAGCGTGCGGTAATAGTCGATCCGAGGCTTTGCCGTGCACCCCAGACGCTGGAGAATGATGTCCGGCCTGTTGTTGCGGACGGCGAATTGATCGATGTTCCAGTCCTCCATGCCCCGGGCCATGGCGACCATCTCCCCGGCTTTGGGGGATGAATCCCAGTAGCCGTCATCGGTGAAGATGAGCCAGTCCTTCCCGTTGGGGAGCGTCAGGAATGCCACCCATCTGCCCGTGGAGAGGTCCCACAGCCGCACCACACGGTCCAGGGAGAACGAGGCGGCCCTGCGGCCGTCAGGGGAAAAGGAAACGGAGAGGACGCGGCTCACCGTACCGGACAGCGTGCGCAGAGCCCTGCCGGTGGCGACATCCCAAAGAATGATCGTACGATCATCCGATCCCGAGAGGAGCGAGCGAGCGTCAGGGGAGAACTGCAGGGCCGCCACCCGTGCGGCGTGACCGGCAAGGGTTTTGAGCTTCTTTCCCGTTCGCAGGTCCCACAGGTCGATCGAGGCATCCGAGCTCGAGGTTGCCGCAACGCGACCGTTGGGGGAGACAGCCGCGCATTCCACCCGGTAGTCCGGTCGCGCGAAAGACAGCACGCTCCTCCTCGCGGCGATGTCCCACACGTGAAATGAACCGGCATTGGAAATGGACAGGAGGACCCGCCCGTCGGGAGATGCTGCCATGACGAGCACCTCTTCACCGGGAGCGGCATTGAAGGAGGGGATCTCCTCACCCGTCCGAGCAGACCACCGTTTGACCGTTCCATCGTAGAAACCGGCGATCGCGACGGTGGACGTCATGCCGGCCATCACGATCGGGCTCTTCGTTCCGGCATCGAGCTCGCGAACGAGCTTCGCCTGCGGAAGGTCCCAGAGCTGGAGCCGGGATCCGTCAGCGGAGGAGATCGGGTTCGTCCCCGTGAGGAGGCGAGTGCGGTCGGGTGAGAGCGCGAGGTTGTCGATGATCCCCGAAGGGTGCGGCCCGGAAAGTTCCCACCACTGGCGCTGTTCGGGCACGAAACGGGCCTCGCTGAGCTTCCACGATCTCATCTGCCTGTCGCCACCCGCCAGCAGGATCTGATCCCCGTCGGGAGTGAAGAAATCCCGGCCCACTGGTTCGAGGTACGTTATGGCGCCCGACTGGTTCCAATCGGGGAAGGAACGCACGCTCTTCCACGAGACGCCGTCCACCAGGGTGAGCTTCGAAGACGTGTCGGAGAAGAGGAAGTTTCCGTCCCCTGCGGGGACGATGGCGCTGATCCAGGTGTCGCCCTGGAAGCTCCCGAGCTCCGCGCCGCTGTCCGCGTCCAATGCGACGATCCACCCGGCCTCCGAGCCGCACAGCACTTGACGGTCATCGTCTGAGAACGAGACGCACGTGATCGGTCCCTTGCCTCCGGTGAAACGCCGCATTTCCCTGCCGTCGTCCGCGATGTCCCACACCCTGACGGTCCCGTCGCTCGAGCCGCTCACTCCCCGCCTCCCGTCCTTCGCAAAAGCGACGGAGGTGACGGTGTCGGAGTGACCGGAGAGGATCCGCGGGTCCCCGCCGGAAGCGAAGTCCCACACGAGCACCGATCCGTCGCGTGCTCCCAGCAGCGCGGATCGTCCTGACGGAGAAACCGCCACGGAGGTGAGGAGACCCCGCGCACCGTTCAGCCCGCCGTTCAGACGGCCTTCGACGGCACCTGACTCGGCTCGGATGAGGATGACGCTGGAGCCTGAAACGACGAGGGCGTGGAGGTCATCGGGAGTCACGGCAACGGCATCCGCCGATGCGGGGACATCGAGGGCGAGCGACCAGTTCTGCTTTCCGCTGGCGAGGTCCCAGGAGGATACGACGCCCGCAAGGCCGGAGCAGGACAGCGCCGTTTTCCCGTCATGCGTCAGGGCCACGGCCTGGATCCCCGTCCTCGAGCTGCTGAAGAATGTCCTCATCTGCTTGCCCGAGCCGAGATCCCAGAGGATCATGGTGGCGTCAGCGGAGCCCGACAGTGCGAACCTGCCGTCGCTCGACACGGCACACGACGTGATGCTGTCGCTGTGCCCGTTCTGGACAACGAGCATCGGTGCATCCAGGGCGGCGAGCGGCGCCGCTGAACAGAGGATCGCAATGAGCGTTGCGGCAACGCGGGGAGTCCGCATGGGAGGCCTGCCGGCCCCGCCTATCCCAGCATGACCTGACCGCCGGTGACCGGCACGGCCTGACCGGTCTCGTAGTCCTGGTCCACGATGTACAGGATGGCCTTCATCACGTCCTCCACCCTGCACCCGCGGCCCATGGGGACACGCGACTCGTACGAGCGGCGCACGTCCTCCACCGTTTTCGCTCCGGAGACCTTTCCCGCGCGGAGGTACTGCACGAACAGCCCCTTCTCAGGGTCCGACCATAGAGGACCCTCGAAGAAGTTCCCAGGACAGACCGCGTTCACCTTGATCCCGTGCTCGACCAGCTCGAGTGCGAAAGACTGGGTGAGACCGATCCCGCCGAACTTCCCCCCCGCATAGGCGAAGTTCTTGTTGCTCCCCTGGAGGCCGGACTTGGAGTTGATCTCCACGATGTCCCCGGTCCACTGGGGCCGGCAGCGTCGCTGGAGCTTCATCACGGGTGAGAGGTACTTCACGCAGAGGAAATAGCCCGTGTAGTTCACCTTTGTCACGAACTCGAATCCTTCGGGGGTCATCTCCTCCAGGCTCCCCGCCTTGAGGACTCCGGCATTGCTCACCAGGAGGTCGAGACCTCCGAAGGCTTTCACGCATTCCCTGCCCAGCCCCTGCAGGGACGCGGGGCTCGTCACGTCAGCGGTTACGAACAGGGTCCTGTTCGTGGCACCCGAGGCGACGGCGGACGCGTTCAGCTCCGCCTCAAGGCTGTGGCCCGCGGATTCGTTGAGGTCCGCGATGACGACGTTCGCCCCTTCTCGGAACAGGCCTTCGGCGATGCCCTTGCCGAAGCCCTGCGCGGCACCGGTGACGATGGCGATCTTCCTCTCCATCCTTCGATGACCGGCGGCCCCTTTTGCCACGCTGCGCCTGTAGTTCTCCACCTCCCAGGTATCGATGAACTGGATGTGCGAAGCTGCGAGGAAGTGCGGTCCACCGAAGGATCCGGAGAGGAAGCTCACCTTCATCAGGTCGTCGAAGACGTCGAGGCACGTGTCCGCGGAGCGCTTGTTGTCCTCCACGGCAACGACGCCCAGCCCGCCGATGAGGATGATCTTCGGCGCGTACCCCCAGGTCTTTCGATACACCTCCACGGCCGCAGGGAAGCCGTTCAGGAATGCGTCCGGGTCCTCCCCGAGGTCCAGGATGAGGGGCGCCGACTTGCAGTACACGATGTTGTCCGGCATGAAGGGAAACGACACCGCCGCGCGGTTCTCCGGCAGCAGGAAATGCTCGGCAAGCGCATTGTTTCGCGCAGCGGCGACAGAAAGCCCTTCTGGACCGGAGAGGAGCACGCGGATGCCGGGAAGCACGCGGGCAATCGCGTCGGGAACAGCCTTTTCCTCCCGCGGCAGGGACACCGTGAATCGCGCGGTGATCTTCCGGACGATCCCGTCGGTGAGCGTGTTGATCTCCTTCACCGTGTCGGCGGCAACCACAAGACCGTGGTTCTGCATGAAGACGATGTGGGGGTCCCCGCGAAAGCGGCTGCGGTATGCCGCGAGCTTTTCCTCCATGAGCTTGGCCAGACGGTAGCCGGGATCCGAATACGGGACCCAGAGCGCTTCGTCTCCGAAGAGCTCCTTTGCCGTTGCCTCGCCGCGCACGGAGCAGGTGAGAGCGTTGATGACGGTCGGATGCGTGTGCACGACGAGGCGGAAGCCGATCATCTCGTGGAGGGATGTTTCCACGGACGGTCGTCCCCCTTTGTCGGGCTCCGTTCGGCAGGCCATGAGATCAACCTTGATCTCTGACTCGCGCTTGAAGGGGTCCGTGCTGTAGCTCTTCGCCATGATCCCCCGCAGCGCCGCGCGGGAGAGCTCGACGAAACCTGAAGCGGCGATGTCCCGCAGCCCGATTCCGCTCGCCTTGATGACGAGGCGCTCCGCATCCTTGATGGACGTGTTGCCGCCGCCTGCGATCACGAAATCGTTTCCCCGCCCGTAGAATCTCGATACTTCGATGAGATCAGCCAGCTCCATTCCTATCGCCTCTTCAAGAGAACAGTTTTCTCGTACTCGGTGACCTTTTCCAGCCATGCGGCTCCGACGGGAACTTTCTGACGCGCACAAAACGCGTCCCAGACCGCGCCGTAGGGGAGGTCACGGATCTCTTCCAGCAGGGAAAGTCGGGCGGTGAAGTTGCCCGCGGCCTCTTCCCGTCGCAGCATCTCCGTCGGTTCCAGCAGGGCAAGGAGGATCGCCTTCAGGGTCGCACGCGCGCCGATCACCCACGCGGCCACCCTGTTGATGCTCGCATCGAAATAGTCGGTAGCGACAAACACCTTGTCCCATGCGCCCGCCCGGGCCACCTCTGCGGCCACGGCCTTCACGTCGTCGTTCAGCGTCACCACATGGTCGCTGTCCCAGCGGACCCCCCTGCTCACGTGCAGGAGAAGACCGCGGCCGAACAGGAGGATCGTGGAGATCTTGTCGGCGACGGATTCGGTGGGATGGTAGTGCCCCATATCGAGGCAGAGCAGCAGGTCCTTCTGCAGCGCATAGGAGAGGTAGAACTCGTGAGAGCCCACGACGCAGGATTCCGAGCCGATGCCGAAGAGCTTCCCCTCCAGCGCGTCGCGGATGAAACGCGGGTCCCTGCGCTTCTCGAAGATCGTGTCCAGGGAATCCTTGAGGAGCTGGCGCGGCGTGGTGCGGTCCACGGGCGTGTCCTTGAAGCCGTCCTGGATCCAGAGGTCAACGACGCAGGGGCTGCCCAGCTCCTTCCCCATCGCCTCCCCGATCTCACGACAGCGCAGCGAATGGTTCACCCAGAACTCCCGCACCTTCCTGTCCCGGGAGGAGAGGGTGAATCCCGATTCCGCCATGGGGTGGCTGAAATACGTCTCGTTGAAGTCGAGCCCGATTCCGAGCTTCTTCGCCCATGCCATCCAGCCGGCAAAGTGCTCGGGGGCAAGGGCGTCACGGGAGACAGCGCGTCCGCCCGTCTCGGCGTAGGTGGCATGGAGATTTGCCCTGTGGAGGCCGGGGATGAGGGAAAAGGCGAGCTCGTAATCGGCGCGCAGCTCATCCGCGTTGCGGGCCTTACCGGGATAGCTGCCGGTGGCCTGGATACCGCCTCCTGTGAGGCCCGCGGAGTTTTCGAACCCTCCAACGTCGTCTGCCTGCCAGCAGTGCAGGGACAGGGGGATTTTCGCGAGCATTGAGAGGGCTTTTTCGACGTCGACACCCCACAGAGCGTAGGCCGCGCGCGCGTTCTCGAAGTTTCGCTCGACCTGGTCAGGGGAAAGATGCTGCATTCTCGGGGACCTCCGGCGTTCCTACGGTATGCGCCGGGCCTCAGTTGGTCAATGCCGCGATGGCAGACCCCAGGAGCGGCGCGTCCTCGACGGCAGTGATCTCCCATGCGCGTTCCTGCCCTGCCCGCAGCAGCCGACGCATGTGGTGCTCCACCCGGGAGCGGAACGTGCGCAGCTGCCAGAACGTCGTTCCGTCGACCGTGATGCACACCGGGAACCGGGGGTCCCGCCCGCTGTCGGTCTTCAGGAGGATCGCCCCGAGATCCACAGCGACGAGAAGCGCTGCCCGCTCGACGATGGTGTCGCAGATGACGTATATGCTGCGCGCATCCTCCGAGGGGAGCCTGCCGCACACGACGCCGAGGGGATTGCTGGGGGTGTCGGGATAATTGAGGAAGTCATTGAGCTCCCGGGTCGAAAGGGACGGCACCCGGTCGAGCTCCTTGGACGCCTGAGGGGAGAGCAGGCCCACCTTTGCCGCGCTGCGCACCGCGAAGAAGCACAGCGCGCCCAGATATGCGCCGGAAATGGCTTTTTCGTTCCGATACTTGCCGGGGTTGGCCATGGTGGCATCGAACTCGTCGTCGACCCGGCCGCGCGGCCACCCGGCGAAGGAACCGGATTCCGTGTTCACGATCTGCGAGCCGTCGGGGTCCAGGCCCGCCGTCTTCGTGATGAGGGCGTTGCGCTCCACGTAGGCGGCGTTGAGACCCGTGCCGCAGACCAGACCGATGAAGTCGTCGAAATGCCGGCCCGGCAGGGCGTTACGCCCGGCGAGCAGCGTAGCCACCGTGTCGTTGATCACCACTATCCGCGAAGGCTCCCTGCCGCCGACCGCCGCGAGCGCCCGCCCCAGGCTGCGGCCCACGAGCTGCCCTTCCACCCCGCGCGCCTTGATCTCCTTCGTGAACTGGATGAGCTTCCCGTCCTTCTCGGGGGTGATCTCCGCGGGAAACGAGAAGCAGAAACCGATCCTGTCGACACCGCGCGCCACGGGAAGAACGAACTCTGCCATGGCCCGGAAGAACTCGTCGCGCTCCAAGGCTTCGTCGATGCCGGGGATCCTGTGCCGCACGAGATCCTCGATCAGGGGCTTTCCCTGCGCGTCGAAGCTCACCCGGGCGACCCTGAGGTTCGTGCCCCCGACGTCCAGCGCCACGACCTTTTCTCCCCGGGACACGGAGCGGGCGGTCTCGATGTAGGTGGGGATCATCGGCAGGGAGGAGGGGCGGCCTTCCAGCCCGCGCGTCATCTCTTCCCCGTAGGCGCGGCAGCAGTCACCGATGTCCATGGCCTCGGCAAGCATGCGGTTGCGACGGAGAAAATCAGTCAACGGCTTTCGGGGATCCTTCATACTGTGCCTCCACAACGGCGCGCGTAGCGGACGGCCTCCGCCATGTAGCCGACCGCATCCGACAGCCGCCCTGCCTCCTCGTACCCGTAGGAGAAGCGGAGCTGACGCATGCCCTGCTCCACCATGCGGCCCTTGGGGTGCACGCAGAACTGTCCGGGGATGTAGGCCACGCGCGGCAGACGGCTCTTCGGCGGTCCATCCAGGGCATCCTCACCGGTCGTGCGGGCGAGATAACGGAAGAACGCGGAGGACTCGTCGGTGCGAACGCCGTCGAGAGTGAGGTAATAGTAGAAGCTGGCCTGCCCGCCGCGACATTCGAGCATGGCATCCCCCAGGCGGGAGTCGAGCCAGCCCCGCACCTTCAGAGCCTTGTCGCGGTAGCCGCGGGTCACGTCGTCGAGCTGCCGGTCGAGCGCGTTGTCCAGGAGCCAGCTGGCGATCTCCTGGTTGATGAGCGGGCCGCTGAAGCCGGCGTCGCTCGTGCGCTGGATCATCGCGCGCACGAGCGGGCTGTCCCTGGCGATGAGGTAGCCGATCCGCAGGGACGGGGCGATGATCTTGGAAAGCGTGCCGATCTCGAGCACCACGCCGTCCTCGTCATCGAGGAGGCCCGAGCGGGGCTTCTCCACACTGGGGTCGTGGATGAGGTCCTCGT
>PLNO01000377.1 GCA_003141795.1 Spirochaetaceae bacterium
ATCCCAAGTCCATCGGCGTGGGCCTGTACCAGCACGACCTCGACCAGAAGAAGCTCGGGGCGAAGCTCGACGAGGTGGTGGGGTCCGTCGTGAACAATGTCGGCGTGAACGTGAACACCGCTTCCCCTTCGCTGCTGCGCTACGTCTCGGGCATCAACGCCACGCTGGCCAAGAAGATCGTGCAGCTCCGCGAGGCGGCGGGGGCCATCCCGTCGCGCGAGGCGCTGCGCACGATCCCCGGCATGGGTCCGAAGACCTTCGAGCTGTGCGCCGGTTTTCTCAAGATCCCCGACAGCGAGGACCCGCTGGACAACACGTGGGTCCACCCGGAGAGCTACGCTCTTGCGCGGGAGCTCCTCCCCGTTTCCAAGGCGGGCGGCCAACTGACGCGCGAGGCGCGCGCCGCGGTGAAGGAGCGCTACGGGGTGGGCGACACCACGATCGACGACCTCCTCACCGAGCTCGCGCGCCCCGGGCGCGACCCGCGCGACGAGTACCCCGCGCCGATGCTCGACCAGGGCGTTCTCTCTTTCGAGGACCTGCGGGAGGGGATGAGCGTCAAGGGAAAGGTGAAGAACGTCGTCGATTTCGGCGCGTTCGTGGACATCGGGATCAAGGAGACCGCCCTCGTGCACGTCTCCGAGATGGGCGATGCCTTCGTGAAGGACCCGCTGGATGCATTGAAGGTCGGAGACGTGAAGGACTTCAGGGTCATCAGCCTCGACGCCGCACGCCGCCGCATCGGGCTCAGCCTCAAGTCCCCGGGCGCCGCGGGACGGCCGGCGGGCGCCGCTGCAGCCGGTGCATCCAAAGGCGCTCCCGGCGGAGGCCGGCAGAAGCCCGCTCCGCATGACGCGGGCAAGGATGACGTGTACAACCCCTTTGCCGCGTTGCTGAAGAAGGGAAAGGGCTGATCCGTCATCGGGAGACCCGCCCGGGAAAATCGACACGATGCGGCGCCCGTTGACGTTGAGCGATTCGCGGCGGAGAGCCGCCGCAGGAAGATCGCGCCGGCATTGCCGTCTTCGGTCGTGCATAAGCCGTGTCACTCTCACGAGCTGCTCCGACGCGTGCGCGCTGCCCTGGATGATTCCCTACACGAATTGAAATAGTGGTCGCCACCACACCTCCATTTCTGGACTTTCAACACGCACCGTGTTTACTATAAAGCGTGGTACATTGTGCTCGCGGAGGACATCAATGAACGATCTCGACACGTCGGTCGGGATAAGCGACATACGCCTTTACATACCGCGCCCCGGCCTCGATCTGGGGCTGCTCGTTGAACGACGCGTCAGACAGAACCCCCGCCTTGAGCGGCACCTCGAGCGGGCCTGCAGGGTGACGGGGCAGACGCTCATCAGATTTCCCGAGATGTGGGAGGACACGGCCACTCTGGCCGCGACGGCGGCTCGGCGTCTCCTCCAGCAGAGCCTCGGGCTGGACCTGCGAACGGTGCGTCATCTCGCCGTCGGCACGGAGTCAGGCGTCGACCACTCGAAGCCGATCTCGGCTTACGTGCAGGGAATGCTCCAGCGATCGGGGATCGCGCTGCCGGGATCCCTCTCCAGCTTCGGGGTCCAGCACGCGTGCGCGGGAGGCACCATGGCGCTGCTCTCCGTTGCCGGCATGCTCGTCGCGACCGGCCGCCGCGGGGAGTCGGGCATCGTGGTGAGCTCCGACATCGCCCGCTACGAGACGGAGTCCACGGCGGAGATCACACAGGGGGCGGGCGCAGCCGCGCTCTCCGTCGAGCTCGCCCCGCGGCTTCTGAGCATCAACCTTTCCACCGCAGGGTTCTATTCGGCGGACGTCGATGATTTCTTCCGTCCGCTCGATTCGACGACCGCGCGTGTGAACGGCAGCTATTCCATGCGCTGCTACGTTGAGAGCCTCGAGGCGGCTTTCAGGGACTACTGCGCGCGGTCGGGCCGCCGACCCGAGGAAGCGCTCCTGGACACCGACTATTTCGTGCTGCATACCCCGTTCCGCAACATGCCGATGACCGCCATGGAGAAACTCTACGAAAAGGTCCTCGGCTACGACGGGGAGAAGGCGCGCGCCGTGCTCGCCGCCAAGAGCTTCAGCGCCGGCATCGATCCGCTGGCACGTATCGGCAACCTCTACACCGCGTCGTTGCCCGCGGCGCTCGCATTCCTCCTGGAGGACCGTTATCGCGCGATCGGCAGCCAGATCGTGGGGAAGAAGGTCCTTCTCGCATCGTACGGCTCCGGCAGCACGATGGCCGTCGTGGAGGCGCGTGTCGCGGAACAGGCCCCCGAGGTGATTTCCCGTTGGGACCTCGCCGAGGTTTTTTCCTCGGCCCGGCAGGCGACTTTCGAAGAATACGAGGCATGGACCTCGGGGCCCGTGCAGCCCGAGCTGCAGGCCCGTTTGATGGAGAACGCGGTCCTGCCGCCGGACGCATTCGCGCTCACCGGCGTGCGCAAGGACGGGTATCGGGAGTACAAGCTCACCACGTCTCGGGGGCTCGAGGATGGAGCAGAGGAAAGAGAAGCACCTGTCGATCTGCACGGATCCGTCGCGATTTCAGGTTGAAGGGGCGGGTGCGGGATTCGACGGGGTAAGGTTCGTCCACGTCGCCCTCCCCGAGATGGCGGAGCCCGAGATCGACACCTCCGTGGAGCTCTTCGGACGCCGCGTGCCGCTCCCTTTTTTCATCTCCTGCATGACGGGGGGATCGGAAGGCGGATTCAGGGCGAACCATCTCCTGGCAGAGGCGGCACAGGCGCTCGGCATCCCCGTCGGTGTCGGCTCGATCCGCGTGCTCCTGAAAAACCCCGACCTCTTCGAGCACTTCCACATCAAGCCGACGGCCCGGGACGTGCCGGTGCTCGCCAACATCGGTGCCGTGCAGGTTCGGGACGAAGAGCGCACGCGGCTTCTTGACCTTGCCGTGCGCCTCGAAGCGCAGGCGCTCGTCGTTCACCTGAACCCCGGACAGGAGCTTTTCCAGGAGGAGGGGGACAGGGATTTCCGCGGATTGAAGGACGCCATCGCCCGTCTCTGCGATCAGAGCCCCCTGCCGATCATCGTCAAGGAGACGGGATTCGGCATACTCCCCGATCTCGCCCGCGAGCTGCTCGATGCCGGGGCGGCGTACGTCGACCTCGCCGGGGCTGGCGGGACGAACTGGATCAGCGTCGAATCCTACAGGCTCCCCGAACAGGAACGGGCCGTGGCCCGCGAGTTTTCCGACTGGGGCATCCCAACGGCGATCCTCCTGGCCGACATGGGCGGTGACAGGGGCAGGGTGATCGCTTCCGGGGGGATACGCAGCGGCATGGACGCCGCGAAGGCCCTGGCCATGGGTGCTGCCCTGTGCGGTTTCGCCCTTCCTGTGATCCGCGCCGTGACGGATGCCGGCGTCCCTGCCGTGATCGAGATTTTTCACCGCATGGAGAAGACGCTGCGAACGGCGATGCTCCTGACCGGCTCACGGACGATCGCTGATCTGCAGCGTGGCGTGCTGTGGAGGGAACCGTCTTTCACGGCGCGTGTTGAGAGTTTCCATCGCGCCGCACATGACGGCGCCCGTGTCGGCGGCGGGGGTGAGGACTGATGCCGGATTTCGCCACCCGACTGAAGGAGCTGCGCGTGCGCCGAGGCCTCCGACAGAAAGACCTCGCGGTCGCGCTGGGCCTCGCGCAAACCACGATCGCAAACTACGAGCAGAAGCTGCGGTTCCCCGATGAGCCCATGCTCGTGAAGATCGCCGATTTCTTCGATGTGTCGCTGGACCAGCTCATGGGGCGGACAAAGGACGGGGCGGCCTCGAGCCCCGGGTCGGGGGAGGCGTCGCTTCACGGACCCGCGCTCGCCTATCTGCAAGCATTGCGCGGCAAGGGGCCGGGCGCAGCGCGCCTGCTGCTACAGGAGGCCGCTGCCGCGGGGGCGGGGGTGAAGCGGCTGTATCTCCAGGTGATCGCCCCCGCGCTGGTGGAGGTGGGCAGACTATGGGCTGCCGGTGAAATGTCGGTGGGGGAGGAACACGCCTTCAGTGAGGCGACTCTCCAGCTCATGGCGCAGCTCCCGCTGGACGCGGAGCCCGCACGGAGTCGGAGGGCATCGTGCGTCGTGCTCGCCGTGAGCGGGGAATCCCACGTGATCGGCGCCCGGATGGTGGCTGACTTTTTTTCCATGGAAGGCTTCACCGTCCGTTTCCCCGGTGGCAATCTCTCCATCGGTCAGTCGCTGGAGCTCCTGCGCGCCGATCCGGTGACGCTGCTCGCCCTGTCCGTGACGCTCTCCGAGCATATGAACGCGGCGGAGGACCTGATCCGCTCGGTCCGCGCGGACAGGCTGTGCGCGCGGGTGCGGATCCTCGCCGGAGGCCAGGCGTTCGGCGGAGCGCCGTACGCTTCCGCAAAGATCGGAGCCGACGCTTTTGCCGCGGATGCGGAGGACGCCGTGAAAGTCGCGCTTTCCGTGACGGAAACGACGGACTGATCGCGCCGATCCTTCAGGTCCCGATCGCACGGAGAGCCCCGGCAAGGGCCGTTCCCCTCTTTCCGGCCTCCGCCTCGATGCTCCGTGCGATCCTCACCGCCGCCCGTCGGTCGGGGGCGACCATGAAAAACGCCCCGCCGCCGCCCGCGCCGCTCAGCTTCCCTCCCAGGGCGCCTGCCGCCCGTCCGGCGTCGAGCAGCCCGTCCTGCGCGGGGACGCAGAGCCCGAGTGCACGGAGGCGCCGCATGGCCTGCTCGGCGAGCTCACCGATTCTCCGTGCGGCCTGCCCGCCGGGGCCCTGGAGCGCGTCGCACGCCGCGGTCGAAAGCCCCCCGAGCTCGTCCAGACACCGGGCAGTCTCAACGTCGCCGGCCTTCATTCGCGAGGCAAGACCTGCGATGAGCGCGCCGCACGCGGCGTCGCGGCTGACCGCCCCGACCACGAGCCATATCCGTGCCGGGAAGACCCGCTGCCGGGCGGGCAGCCCGGGTGGACGGGGCTCCATCAAGTGCATCCCCCGCGCGAGGGCAAGTCCGGTGTCGATTCCCGACGGGGTCCCATGGAACAGTCCTTCAGCGCCGTGGGCGAGCCTCCATGCCTGGTCGGGCCCGCCACGGTCCGCGGAGCGGGAGAGAAGCGCACGTGCCAACGCTCCGCACAACGCCGCGGAGCTTCCGAAGCCCACGCCGCGCGGCACGTTCGAGGCGATGCGTACCACCCCGCGTGCCGGGCGCCCGGGCATGAGCTCCTCCAGCCTTACAAGGATGCGCTGCACCGTGGGACGATCCGCAGGGGCGATGTTCGACAGGTCCCACTCATCCAGGGCCCCTCCCGACACGCGCACGCGGGTAGCCTCCGGGAGGCTCACGCCGAGCGCCGGATGGCCGTACACCGCGGCGTGCTCGCCGAAGAGGATGAGCTTGGCCGATGCGACCCCTAGTCCCCCCATAGCACCCCCCGGACGGAAAGCTCGGCCGGTAGGACGCCGGCGGGGAGCTGGGGCGGACCAGCCCCCGGAGGGACGAGGCAGACGCCGAGCTCATTGCCCGCCCCGAGAGACTTGCACCATTCGGGGTCGAGCCCTTCGGGGGCCGTGATCCGGGCGGAAACCCCGATCGCGTCCCCCAGATCGACTGACACGCGTTTGTAGGCGGCAAGCGCGCTGAGGGCGCTCGACGCCGCGTCAGCCCGGAGGAACTCCATGACGCGGCGGTTGGAGGCGTCCAGGAACTCCCGCGCCGCATGCGGGTTTGCCTCCCTCCATTGGAGATACCGGCGGATCGCGTCGGGGGTGGCCACGGGTGAGAGTCCGGGGAAAAGGAGGACGGTGGGGAAAGCCCTGGGCTTCCAGGGCTCCCAGGCAGGGCTGCGGTCCGTAGAAGAGGTCCCGTTGACGGCCGCCTCGTTTCGCGCCCCCCCGACCCGCATCCCCTCCCCCCCGCGAAATATCCCCGTCCCTCCGCTGAGCGAGCACGTGATGTCGTACCCGCTTCCCACCCCCCCTTGCAGGGCCCTGTGGGCGGCAAGGGCAATGCCGGGGGCCGCGGAGTCGCGCAGCGCGCCGGGAACGGACGCCGCATCGAGCAGCGCGCAGGCGAGCCCCACGGTCACCGCGGCGCTCGAGCCGAGCCCGAGCTTCCTTCCCTCCGCGGAGAACAGCGCGGTGGAGTCGACGGTGATCCGCGTCCTCCACTCGCACGCGCCCCGTCCCGTGGCCGACATCCAGGAGAGGACCGCATCATGGACTGCGGCAAAGAGCGGTTGACCGGCATCGCCGGGGGCCCATGAGACCGCGACGCCGGGCCGCGAGCCCTGGATGAGGAGGTCGTCCCACGGATGCGCGGCGACGCGCACCCGCCGCTCGACGGCCATGGCGAGGCCCAGCCCCCCTTCTTCGAGGACCGCGTATTCGCCGAGGAGCAGGAGATTGCCGGGGACCGACAGCCGCATCGGCGCTCAGCCCGCTTCCGGCTCGTAGCGGAGCCCGGGACCCGCGGCACAGACGATCGCGCGGATCCCGATGCCGAGCGACTCGAGGGCGGAGGAGACCGTCGCGGCGTCGCGGTACAGACAGAGCACCTTCACCTGCGGACCTGCGTCGATGGTTTCCCACGCGCCGACCCCCGCAGCGCGCAGAGCCGCGCACGCGTGGATCGCAGCCACCGTGCCGGGGAGCCAGTACAGGAGGGGAGGACGGGAGCCGAGGATGGCGCCGTGCATGAGGCTGTAGCTGCGGCGGGCGGTTTCCCCCAGGAGCTCGATGTCTCTGTCCCGCAGCGCGCGCAGCGCCTCGGGGAGCAGGGACGAGGACTCCTTGATCCAGGAGAAATAGTAGGGGGAGCTCGAGCGCGTCTCCTCCATGCCGCGGCGCGAGGAAACGGGCTTGGGACCCGGGTCGATCACGGCCACGACGATGCGAAGCTCGGGCCAATGCTCGGGACCGGCGATCTGCCGCGCCCTGCGGCCGCCGGCGGGGAGGAGGACGAAACCGCCGAACACCGATCGCGCCGCGGACGCCGATCCCGCGCGCGCGATACGCGAGAGGTCGGAGAGCGGCGGGTCGAAGCCCGCGGCCCGGGCGCAGGCGCCGGCCAGGGCCGCGAAGCCCGACGAGGAGCTCGCGAGCCCCGCGGCGGTGGGGAAATTGTTGGAGCTCCAGGCGCGGAACCGTGTGGCGGTGCCCAGGGCCTGGCGGAGCCCGTCGAAGAAGGGCGCGAAGCGCGCCGGATCTTGATGAACGCCGTTCACGGTCACGCTGTCCAGCTCCGCGGCCTCGGCCCGGGTTTCTGTCTGCACGCCGCCGAGGGTGACGGCAAGGCTCGGGGTGGCGGGGAGATTGTCCCCCTTCACGGTCTTGCCCCAGTACTTCGTCAGTGCGAGGCTCGGGCCTGCGCGGCAATAGGCTTCGCTGCTCACAGCCCCCCCTCGCGGAGGCGCTCGAGCAGCGTCCGCGCGGCGGCACGATCCACGGTGCCCGCCTCCGACAGCGCGTCGGCGAGGCGGCGCACCTCTTCACCGCGCGCGCCCGCGCGCCATGCCACACGCGCCGCGTGCATGCGCATGTGGCCGTGCTGGATGCCGTAGGTTGTAAGCGCGAGCAGCGCCGCGAGGTTCTGCGCGAGCCCGAGGGCCGCGGCGATCCGCGAAAGGCGCTCAGCGTCCGGGCTGCCGAGGATGCGGAGGCAGGCCTGGGCCGCGGGATGCAGGTCGATCGCGCCGCCGACGGTGGCCAGCGGGAGCGGCAGGCTGAGCTCCCCGACCAGCGCTTCGTCCTCCACCCGGAACGTGCTGAGGCCCCGGTAGCGGCCGTCGCGCGACGCCCAGGCGTGCGCCGCGGCTTCGACGGCGCGCGCATCGTTCATCGTGGCAAGTGCGAGGCTCGTGATCCCGTTCATGATCCCTTTGTTGTGCGTGACGGCCCGGGTGGGGTCCTCCTGCGCGACGTCCGACGCCAGGGCGATCCTCCGCGCCGCCTCGGGAGCGGCCATACCCGCGGGGAGCGTGCGCGTGAGGCGCCCGACCGGAATGCAGAAGGAGGCGCCGGCGGTCCTGTCCAGCGCCGCGTTGCTGAGGATGGCCATGAGCGACACGCCGCCGCTTGCCGCTTCGAGCAGCGGCCGCAGGCTTTCCGCGGCCGTGTTCAGGATGTTGGCGCCCATGGCGTCGCGCACGTCCACNNCCTTGACGTCCACGCGCACGGTCGAGGTGACCGTGAGGCGCACCACGGACATTCCCCTGTAGCCGCCTCCGCGCTTTTCCAGGGAGGCCAGGCGCGGCGCAAGAGCGGCACGCACCGCAGGTTCCGAGGCCGCGAGCTTCCGTTCCCCTTCGGCGCTCACGCGCTCGAGGAAGACCTGCGCCGTCATGACCGGTTGCGATGCGTGGGTGGTGAAACCGCCGTCGCGGGCCGTCAGGCGCGCGGCG
>PLNO01000204.1 GCA_003141795.1 Spirochaetaceae bacterium
CAATCCTCATCGATGCCTGCGGCTTGCAGTGTCCCGGTCCCATCATGCGGCTCAAGACCGAAATCGACAGAGTACCTGAGGGCGCGACGCTCAAGATTCGCGCTACGGATCCTGGCTTCGCGCGTGATGCAAAGTCCTGGTGCCACCTGACGGGGAACTCTCTCCTGGGAATCGAGGAGGAACGCGGTGTCTTCGAGGTGCGCATCCAGAAATCATCAGGTGAATCGGTTTCCGCGTCCGGACTGACATTGCCGGCGCCGCCCGTGGGAGGCTCGAAAGAAGCGACTCTCATTGTATTCTCTGACGACTTTGACCGGGCTTTGGCGAGCTTCGTTATCGCCAACGGCGCCGCGGCCTCGGGCAAGAAGGTCACGATGTTTTTCACCTTCTGGGGACTGTCGGTGATCAAGCGAAAAGACAAGCCGAGGATGAGCAAAGACCTCATGGGTCGGATGTTCGGCATGATGCTGCCGAAGGATTCCGGCCGACTGTCGCTCTCGAAGATGAACTTCGGGGGGATGGGAGCCGCCATGATGAAAGGCAGGATGAACGCGAAGAAGATCGACCAGCTGGAAGTCATGATAGCAAGTGCGCTGAAAGCGGGGGTGCGCATGACCGCCTGCCAGATGTCCATGGACCTCATGGGGGTCTCTCGCGAAGAGCTCATGGACGGGGTGGAGCTGGGTGGGGTCGCGAGCTACCTCGATGCGGCGGATTCCGCAAACATGAATCTGTTCATCTAGCGGGATTGGCGTGAAAAGGATACATCCGCTGGACGACGAGTCCGTCGACCGACGGGTCGAGGTGCTCAAGGCCCTCGCCAATCCCACGCGGCTCAACCTCGTCATGTTCCTCAGCCGGGGCTCAGCCACGGTTTCGACCCTGGCCGAGTCGCTGTCGCTGAAGCCTTGCATCGCATCGCAACAGCTCGGCATACTGCGCTCCAGCGATATTGTCCGAGGTCTTCGCGACGGTGGCCGCGTCAGGTATGAGCTCATAGACCCGCGCGTCCTCGGGCTGATTCGCGACCTCGACGCCAAGGTGACTCCGAGTGTGAAGCGTCTGCTGGATGATACAAAGGAGCGTTGATGGCCAGACCGCCCATGGCACGAATTCTCGGTTCCAAAATGCTCGTGAGGGGATTCAGGCCGTATGGCGCGTCCGGCATCGTTGCCAATGACGTTGTGGTGACCTTCGACGAAGCTGAGGCTTTGCGGCTGGCCGATCTGGAGGGCCTCTACCAGCAAGCCGCAGCGCAACGAATGGGGGTGTCGCGACCGACCTTCGCGAGGATCATCGAGTCCGCCCGACGCAAGGTGGCCGATGCTCTGCTCAACGGCAAGAGGCTCCGCATTGCCGGTGGGGTCGTCGCGATTCAGGACAAGAAGCCCCGCCCGATCCTCGTCGCGGTTCCCATCACCTCGCGCGGTCAGGTCGAGGCTCATTTCGGACGCTGTGAGCGTCTTGCGGTTTTTACGATCGGGGTCGATGGGACGATTCAGGCGGAGAAAACGATCAAAGCCTCCATAGGGCCGGGATGCAAGTCGAGCGTGGTGTCACGCCTTGCCGCTCTCCATGTCCAAGCGCTCGTCGCCGGGTGCATCGGAGATGGCGCGATTCACCTCGGCGCTGCCAACGGCATTACCGTCATTCGCGGTGCCTCGGGTGCGGCCCGCGACGCCGCGCTGGCCCATGCCCGCGGGGAACTGCAGGACTCAGGGCTGGCGTGCGGGAAGACGTGCAAAGCTGTCAATCGAAGCTGCCGATAGCAAGGCCACGTTTCAATCGGTCTTCAGGCCTATCTTGGCATGCCTCCGAGACTTCCCGCATTGATGACATCGGTGAAACCGGCCCGCTTGAGAATGCGCGCTGCCTGAGCACTGCGGGCACCTGAGGCACAGTACAATACGACTGGTTTGTCCTTCGGAAGGTCGCCCATGCGGGACTGCAGCTGGTCAAGCGGGATGTTCTTTGCCTTGGGATACGACGAGCCCGCGAACTCTTGGGGTGTGCGAACGTCAATGATCTTCGCGCCTGATCGTATCTTCTCGCTGACCACGGAAGACGGAGCCTTTTTCATCCGCAGTCTCTGGATGACGACGAATGCCACGACCACGGCTATGGCGATATACAGGATTATTTTGCTGTCCATAGCCAGACATTAAAGACGATCGAACTTCGGGTCTGTGACTTATGTCACGCAGGCAGGGAGAGGATCGAGGCCGCACACCCCTGTTTCGATTCTTGCGCTGATCACGTATCTTTTATGAACTCAGTGNNCGAAAGGGGAGGGAAGACAATCGCCTCCTCTTCGCATTGGTGGGAGCAGTTGCTACAGCCCACGACGCATTGAAATGGCTCGATCACCAGCGGGGTGTTTGCTTCATCATCCCATCCGTACACCCCGTGGCTGCAGAACTCGAAGCATTTTCGGCAGCCCACGCACTTGGCCAGATNNAGATCAACAGTCGGCTGCCAAGGAATTTGCTCCCGTGGCGTCCCTTTCCACTTGCCGTACCCTTCCATTCCATGACCTCCTATTCTGTGCGCGACGGGACAGGTCGTACGTTCCCCGTTCCGACGTCGCGAACCACGGTGACAGCGAAAGCCACCAGCGCCGCCAGCGCCAGGGAGTAGCAGCCGTACAGCAGCGGGAAGCCTCCCGCTTTGATGAGACGTCCCCCGAGAGCCGTGCCGATTCCGCCTCCGCCCATGAATGCAAACGCTACGAGCGACATTGCCATGCCGCGTGCCTTCGATGCGAACTCGGTTGCGATGGTCAGCAGGGTCGAGTGCGCGAGCATGAACCCCAACCCCATCAATCCAACCC
>PLNO01000379.1 GCA_003141795.1 Spirochaetaceae bacterium
GCTTTGCCGCACGGTCGAAGGTCGCGGCGGGAACGATCAGGGCCATCCGCATCGATGCGGCGCTGCGCCAGGACGGCGTTTTGGCCGTGCTCACCGGCAAGGATATCCCCGGCCCCAACCTCATCGGTGTGCTCCCCCCGCACGACCAGCCCGTGCTCGCCACGGACGTCATCCGCTACGCCGGGGAATCCGTCGCCCTCGTCGTCGCGGAGACGCACCAGGCGGCAAAGAGGGCCGCGCGTGCCGTGGAGCTCGAGGTGGAGCCCCTGACGCCGATCCTCACCGTTGACGAAGCGTTGAAGGAAGGCGCGCGGAAGATCCACGAGCGGGGGAACGTCACCTTCTCGAAGAAGCTCGTCAAAGGCGACGTGGAGGCGGGTTTCGCCCAGGCCGACGTCATCCTCGAGGACACTTTCACGACCTCCAATCAGGAGCACGCCTACATCGAGCCGGAAGTCGTCTGCGTCGTTCCGTCCGGGGACGGCCGTGTGACGGTGTACGCCTCCTGCCAGTCGCCGTTCCACCTCCGCGGTCTGATCGCCGCGAACCTCGCGCTGCCCGCCTCCCGCGTGAAGGTGGTGCAGGCCGCCACCGGCGGGTCGTTCGGCGGCAAGGACGACGTTGCCACGGAGATCGGGATCCTCGCGGGAGTGGCCGCGATGAAGCTCGGCCGGCCGGTGACGATCGCGCACGAGCGGGAGGAGTCGATCATCGGCTCCACGCTCCGTCACTCCGCGCGCATCACGATCAAGACCGGCGCGAAGAAGGACGGAACGCTCGTTGCCCGAAAGATCGCCATCGTCCTCGACGGCGGCGCCTACGCGTCGGAGAGCCCGTTCGTCATCATGAAGGCCATGGTGCATGCCGCCGGGCCGTACAAGGTGGACAACATCTTCGTCGAGTCGAGCGCCATCTATACGAATAAGACCTATTGCGGGGCCTTCCGCGGCTTCGGCGTGCCGCAGGTGACCTTCGCTTCCGAATCCCAGATGGACGAGCTCGCGCAGAAGCTTGGGCTGGACCCGCTGGAGTTGCGCCTCAAGAACGCGCTGCGCCCCGGGGATGCCACAGCCACGGGGCAATCCTACGAGAAGTCCGTCGGCATCGTGCAGACCATCACGACCGTGGATGCGCGGCGCAAGGCGCTCCCCCCGCTGCCCGCGTCGGACGGGCGCTGGATGTACGGCAGGGGCATCTCCTGCATGCTCCAGGGCATCTCCAACGGCGCTGAAGGCGTCGATGTGGTGGGTGCGAGCGTGCAGGTCTCCCAGGACGGGAGCGCCGTGGTCGGCGTCGGGCTCACCGAGCTCGGCCAGGGGGCGCGCACGGTGTATGCGCAGATCACCGCGGAAGTCCTCGGCATCCCGCTCTCCCAGGTGACGGTGAAACAGGTCGACACGGATTCCGTGCACGATTCCGGTCCCACCGTCGCATCGCGGAGCACGACCGTGGGCGGCACCGCCGTGAAGATGGCGGCAACCGAGGTGAAGAAATCCCTCGTATCCATGGCCGCCCTCATGTTCAAGGTGGACGAGGCGCTCATCGTTTTGAAAGAGAACTTCGCCGTGCTCAGCGTGGACGACAACGCGCGCATTCCGCTGAAGGACGTTGCAACCGCCGCGTACTGGACGGGTTTTCCCCTCATGAATCTCACCTTCTCCAGGGCGCCGGATGCCGTGTACGACCACGAGACGCATCAGGGGAAGATCTACATCACCTACAACTTTGGCACCCACCTCTTCGACATCCGCGTAGAGCGGAGCACGGGGAAGGTGGAGGTCCTCCGCCACCTCGCGTGTCACGACGTGGGAAAGGTGATCAACCCCGTGGGCCTCGAAGGCCAGATCGAAGGGGCGTCCCTCTTCGGCTTCGGGCTCGCCCACATGGAGGAAGTCCTCTACCGGGACGGCAGGATCATCAACGCGAACTTCGCCGACTACGCGGTCCCGTCGATCAAGGACCGTCTCCCGACGGAGGCGATGGCGGTGGAGGATGCCAATCCCACGGGGCCCTACGGGGCCAAGGGCATCGGCGAGCCTCCCGTGGCGGGGGCGGCTTCGGCATTCGCGAACGCGGTGGCCAACGCCACCGGTATCCGGTTCAGGAAGCTGCCCATCACGCGGCAGGACATTCTGATCGCCCTCACGAGCGGTCAGGGCGCGGGGAGGTAGACCCATGGCGATGCTCATCACGAACGGACTCGTCGTCACATTCGAACCGGACTCACTCGGCGGGCGCATCATCGAGAACGGCGCCGTGGCGGTCGACAACGGGATCATCGTGGACGTGGGGGAGACCCGTGAGCTCACGGCACGTTTCCCGAACGCAAACCCCGTGATCGACGCGTCGGGGAAGATCGTCATGCCCGGGTTCATCGTGACGCACACCCACATGCCCTACGTCCTGGGCCACAACATGCCCGTGGACTTCACGCAGTTGAAGAGCTTCTGGGACATGCTCCAGAAGATGGGATGGGAGTGGCTCGAAGACATCACCACGCCCGAGGGGATCTACGCCGCCACGCGCTACGCCGCCATGAAGATGCTGAAGAGCGGCACGACGACGGTGTGCGAGATGGTGGAGGGACCGAACGCGCTCCCCGGCGCCCTCTCGGCGAGTGCCAAGGCCATCGACGAGGTGGGGCTCAGGGCGCAGGTCGGCTTCGAGGTGACCGAGCGTATCCCCGGCGTCTCCATCCTGGAAAAGCTCGACAGGGGGATGGCGGACAAGGGTTTCGAAGAGAACCTCTCCTTCCTCTCGCGGTATCCCGCCCGAGGGAAATCCCGGATCCAGGGCCGGCTGGGCGTGCACACCGCGTTCACCAACTCCTTCGAGACGCTGAAGAAGGCGCGTGGCATTGCCGACAGGCTGGGATGCGGGATCCAGATCCACGTCGCCGAGATCCCCCGCGCCTTCCTCGTGCAGAAGTACGGCAAGTCCGCGCCCATGGTCCTCGAGGAGCAGGGGCTCCTCGGTCCCGACGTTGTCGCAGCGCATTGCATCGACCTCACGGATGAAGACCTGGCGATCCTTGCCCGCAACAAGGTGAACGTCGCCCACACCCCCATGACCAACTCCCTGGGCGGCAACGGCGTTGCCCGGGTCCCCGACATGCTCGGTGCGGGCATGAACGTGACGCTGGGGCACGACTGCTTCTTCACACTTGATATTTCGGAGTACATCAGGTACGCGTACCTCGTGCACAAGGCGCATTACGCCAACCCCGGGCTCATCCCGCCGTTCCAGGCCCTCGACATGGCGATGGGTAATGCGGCCAGGGCGCTCGGCATGGCGGACCGCATCGGGAGCCTCGCCCCGGGGAAGTGCGCGGACATCCTCATCGTGAATCCCGATTGTCCCGTGCCGCTCGTCCCGTCCTCCGTCATCTCCTACTACACCTCGACGTTCCAGGGCCGGCACGTGGAGACGGTCATCGTGGACGGGAAGATCGTGGTTCGAAACGGCGCGATGGTCACGGTGAACGAGGACGAGGTACGCAAGGCGTGCGTGCAGGAAGCGCGCATCCTGTGGCGCAAGAACGGCATAGCGGTCTGAAGCGAAAGGAAGAGAACGTGTCCATGGATCTGACGACGAAGTTTTGCGGGCTCACCTTCAGGAATCCGATCATCGTCCCCGCCGGCGTGCACGGCAGGGACGGGGATACCATCAAGGCCGTCAGCAGGAGCGGCGTGGCGGGGATCTGCACGAAGACGATCGTGTCGCAGCCCGCACCCGACGTGCTTCCCTGCTTCTCCGCGGTGAAATCCGGCATGGTGAACGCGGTGTTCGGCTCGGACAAACCCTCCGCCTACTGGTTCACCGAAGGGATCAAGAGGGCGAAAGAGGGCGAGTCTCTGGTGATCGCCAACCTCGCCGGTTTCTCTCCGGAGGAGTCAGCAGAGCTCGCCTCCAAGGCGGTGGCCGCGGGCGCCGACATGATCGAGATCCCCACGCACTGTCCCCACATGGGGGAAATCCTCATGGCGATGTTCCCCGGCATGACGATGCCGGAGCCCTCTCTCACCGACCTCGCGCCGATGAAGGCGTCGGTGAAGGCCGTCAAGAAAGCGGTGAAGGTCCCCGTGATCGTGAAGCTCTCCGGCACCTTCTCCCATATCGCACGCGAATGGGCCATCGGCGTGAAGGAGTCCGGCGCAGACGGCATCGGCGCCTCCGACGCGTTCGGTCCCGCGCTCCGCATCGACATCCGCACGGGACAGCCCGTGCTGGGCGGCCCTCGCGGCGTCGGCGGTCTCACGGGGCCCGCGATCATGCCGCTGACCCTGCGCATGGTGCTGGACATCGCCACGAGCGTCGACCTCCCCATCGTCGGGGTGGGTGGCGTGGAGAGCGCGAGCGACGTGATCGAGTACATCATGGCGGGGGCGACGCTCGTCGGCGTGTGCACGGCGGGCCACATGAAAGGCGCCGAGCGTTACACGCGCATCATCCGTGACCTGGAAAAGCTCCTTGCCGAGCTCGGCGCCTCGAGTCCCGCGGATCTCCGCGGCCTCACGCTCAAGCGCATCCGCGAGCGCAAGGAGAAGAACTGGGTGGCGGTGACGAAGCCGAAGCTCCCCGTCGTCGACGAGGCGACGTGCACCGGCTGCGGCACCTGCGAAAAAGTGTGCGCCTATGATGCGATGCACGTGAACGGAAAGGCGCGCGTGACGGCTCCCGAGAGGTGCATCGGGTGCGGGTTGTGCGAGAGCGCCTGCCCGGTGAAAGCGATTGACCTGGAGTACTACGCCGGGTAGGCCCGGTGTACTCTGTTGTCCTGGTCCCAGCGGCTTTGTTAAAGCCGATTTCAATCTTGCAGAGGAGGATCGTATGAAGAGCCGAATCCTGTGTATCGTCGTGGCGGTTGCAAGCGTTCTGCTGGCCGCACCGATGCTCTCGGCCGCGCCGGTGAGCGTCGGAATCTTCGTTCCTGGCGTCGCGGCGGGAAGCCCGCTCTACCAGGCCATGGTGGACGGCGCCCAGAAGGTTGCGAAGGAAATGCCGAACGTGACGGTGAAAGTCGTCGAGGGCGGTTTCAACCAGGCGGATTGGCCCGAGAAAGTGACATCTCTGGCCGCAACGGGGAGCTATGACTACATCCTGACCTCCAACCCGTCGCTTCCCGCGATCTGCGCCGACGTCCAGAAGAGCTTCCCCAAGCAGAAGTTCATCATCATGGACTCGGGCGCCTCGAAGGGTGTGCCCAATTTCTACATGCTGCAGTACAACCAGATCGAGCAGGGCTACATCGCCGGCTATCTGGCGGGCCTCGTCACCAAGAGCAAGATGAAGGGCGCCAACGCCGATCTCAAGGTCGGCGCCATCGTTGCCCAGGAATATCCCGCGCTCACGAAGGAAATGATCCCCGGCTACACCCAGGGCGCGCAGGCCGTGGATTCCAAGATCACCCTCGACTACCGGGTCATCGGCAACTGGTACGACGCGAACAAGGCGGCGGACCTTGCCAATAGCATGATGGACGCCGGCGTCGACGTCATCCTCTCCATCACCGGCGGCGCCAGCCAGGGCATCATCAAGGCAGCCCAGGCGCGCGGCAAGTACGTGATCTATTTCGACGCCAACCAGTACGCGATCGCCCCGGGGACCATCATCGGATGCGTCACCCTGGACCAGCAGCGGGCGGTGTACGAGTCGCTGAAGAAAGCGGTCGCGGGGACCCTCAGCTTCGGCACGGCGGATACCATGAACGCGAAGATGGGGTTCGTCGATCTTGCCGATCAGGATCCCATGTACGTCAACAACGTGTCGGCGGACGTTCGCACGAAGATGGCGGACATGATGAAGAAGTTCCGCTCGGGCGCGTTCTCCCTGGCGATCCCGCAGATGTAGGGTCGACCGACGGTGTGTGCGGGAGGCGACTCCCGCACATATCGCCCTCGCTCCAGACGGATGAGGATGTGATGTCATACCTTGAGATGAAGGGCATAACCAAGCTCTACGCCAACGGATTGCTCGCCAATGACCACGTGGATTTCTCAGTCGAGAAGAACGAGATCCACGCGATCATCGGCGAAAACGGGGCCGGCAAGACCACGCTCATGAAGATCCTCTACGGTCTCGAGCAGCCCAGCGCCGGCTCCATCACCTTGCGCGGCGAGCGGGTGATGATCCACAGCCCCCTGGGCGCGAACCGTCTGGGGATCGGCATGGTGCATCAGCACTTCAAGCTGATCCCCGATTTCACCGTCGCTGAGAACGTGGTCCTCGGCAGCGAGCCCGTTCGGGGGGGCATCTTCGTGGACCGTGGGGCGGCGAACGCGCGGATCCGTGAGGTCGTGGAGAGCCACGGGTTCAGCATCGATCCCCGTATGCCGGTGCGCCAGCTCACCGTCGGGCAGATGCAGCAGGTGGAGATCGTGAAGATGCTCTACCGCAACGCCGAGCTCCTGATACTCGACGAGCCGACCTCCGTGCTCACCGAGCAGGAGATCGGGAAGCTCTTCGATACGCTGCGGAGCCTGCAGAAGGGCGGGCGGACATGCATCATCATCACGCACAAGCTCCAGGAAGTCCTTGAAATCTCGAATCGACTCACCGTCATGCGCAAGGGCGCCGTCGTTGCCGTTCGCACCACGGCTGACGTCCCTGACCGCTCGGAGCTCGCCCGGCTCATGGTGGGACGCGACGTGCTGTATCCGCTGAACAGGGCCAAGAAGGCGTGCGGCGCGCCGGTCCTCGATCTGAAAGATGTGACGCTGACGCAGAAGGGGAGGGACAGGCCGCTCCTGCACGACGTGAATCTCACCGTCCATTCGTGCGAGATCGTCGGGGTGGCGGGGGTGAGCGGCAATGGCCTGGGAGAGCTGGAGGACGTCGTCTCGGGTCTCCAGCGCACGACCTCGGGACGGATCTTCCACAACGGCGTCGATGTCACGCACCTGGGGGCCGCCGATCTGCGTGAGCGGGGAATGGCCTACGTTCCCGCGGACCGTCTGCACCGCGGGTCGAGCCTGCAGTCCTCCGTGACGGAGAACATGATCGTCTCCAATCATCACAAGTTCCTGCGGGCCGGCTTCCTGAAGAGGGCGAGGATCCAGGAATACGCGAGCGGCCTGACGAAGAGCTTCGGGATCGACGGCGGGCCGCGCGTGCCCATCGGGACCCTGTCGGGGGGCAATATCCAGAAGGTCATCCTCGCGCGTGAGCTCACCTCCACGGCGAACGTCGTCGTGGTGTCCGAGCCGACGTGGGGCCTTGACGTCGCGAGCAGCCAGTTCGTCTACGAGAAGATCCTCTCCATGCGCGCAGCGGGTGCGGGGGTCCTCTTCATCTCCTCCGCCCTGGACGAGATCCTGGGCATCGCGGATTCCATCGTCGTGATGTACCGCGGAAGGATCGTCGCGCAGCTCCCCAACAATCAGAACGCCCAGAACGACCCGAACGTGTCCAAAAAGTTCAAGGAGTTCATCGGAGAATACATGCTCGGGCTCAGGGACGACTTCGCTCCCGTCGGCTCGCAGAGGAAGGACGCAACATCGTGAAGGGGAAGAAGAGCCTCGGCGGGTTTTTCGCGAGTTTTACCGGACTGGCCCTCACGCTCATCCTCTCGTTCGGCCTGGTGGTCGTGCTCATCCTCTTCCTGAGCAAGACGCCGGGCGCAACGATCTACGCTTTCTTCATCGGTCCGTTCACGAACAAGTACTACTTCGGCAACATGCTGAACGTCGCCGTTCCCCTGGTTTTTACCGGCCTGGGCATGGCCGTGGCGTTCAAGTCCTCGGTGTTCAACCTCGGCGGGGAAGGGCAAACCTACGCGGGCGGGCTCGCCGTCACCGTCGTGTGTCTTGCCCTGCCCGTGGCGAACGGGATACTCGGCGGGCTGCTGGCCATAGCCGCCGCCGCCGTGCTCTCCGGTACGATCGCGGGGCTTTCGGGGTATTTCAAGATGAAGTGGAACGCGGACGAGATGATCTCCTCGTTCCTCGTGTCCTCGGCGCTCATGCTCATCGTCAACTACTTCATCACCGGGCCGCTGGACGATCCGAACAACAACATGCTCGCGAGCCTGCCCCTTGCAAAACAGTACGGGATGCTGGGGTTGTTCCCCCCGTCGAAGCTGAACATCAGCGCGTTTTTCGCCATCGCCGGGGCGGTGATCGTGTTCCTCTTCATGAACCGCAGCCATGTCGGCTACGAGATGCGCATGTGCGGCCTGAACCGTGAGTTCGCCCGCTACGGCGGGATCAACGTCTCCAAGTACCTTGTCCTCCCGATGATCCTGAGCGGCGCCCTCCACGGCATCGGGGGCGGCCTCATGGTCCTCGGCACCTACCACGTCCTGTACGAGGGGTTCAGCTTCGGCATGGGCTGGAACGGGATCGCAGTGGCGCTGATCGCCAAGAACAACCCCCTGGGCGTGCTGCCCGCCGCGCTTCTCTTCGCGTATCTTGACGCCGGCGCCAAATCGGCGATGCTCAACGGCGACGTCACCTTCGAGATCGCATCGATTGCCCAGTCCTTCATCTTCTATTTCGTCACCGCGCAGGCGCTGTACGGCCTGGCGCACAAGCGGAGAAGGGTAGCATGAGAAACAGCCAGTTCGCGATCCCGCTCGTCTACAACGCCGTGGAGATCATGACCCCGTTCCTCCTGGCGGCGATCGGCGGGCTCTTCACCGAGCTCTCGGGGATGCTCAACATCGCGCTGGAAGGCCTGATCCTCACCGGGGCTTTTTTCAGCGTCGTTTTCGCCGCCGCAACCGGGAGCCTCTTCCTGGGCATCCTCCTCGGCGTGCTCTGCTCGATGCTGCTCGCCCTGCTGTTCGGCGCCATCACGATCTACCTCCGCGCGAACGTGTTCATCACCGGTCTTGCCACGAACCTCTTCGCTTCCGGCTTCACGATCGTGCTCGCCTTCCAGATGTTCCACACCAAGGGAAACATCCAGTTCCCCAACATCCCCCGTCTCCCGTCGCTTTCCGTGCCGGATTTCCTGCAGCGCATCCCGTTCGTCGGCGACATCCTCTTCGGGCACAACATCATCGTGTACATCACATGGATCATCGTGGTGATCGCGACCGTCGTCATCTACCGAACGCCCTTCGGCATGCGCCTCCGCGGCACCGGCATGAACGAGCAGACCATCGTCTCTCTCGGTCTGTCACCCCGCCGCTATCAGCTCTCGGGGATCCTCATCTCGGGCCTCACCTGCGGCCTTGCCGGGGCGATGCTCACGATCCAGCTCGCCGCGTTCGTTCCCGAGATCTCCTCCGGCAGGGGGTGGATCGCCCTGGTGGTCATCTACCTCGGCAACCGCACACCCGTCGGGATCTTCATCGCCTCGTTCATTTTCGGGCTCGCCTCGAGCTTCTCCAACTACGCCCAGGGGGCCATGAAAGTCCCCGTTGATTTCATTCTCGCGCTCCCCTACCTGATCACTGTCGTCGCCATGATCGTCTTCGCGATATGGCGGCACGCGCGGACGAGCAAGTAGGGGCGGCGATGATACTGACGGTCGACATCGGGACGTCGATGATGAAGGCGGCGCTGTTCCAAAGGAGCGGCGCCGTGGTGTCTCGTGCGGAAGCGCCGGTGGCGCTTTTCACGCATCCTGATCCTGTGCGCCACGAGGTGGACGCGCGGGAATGGGTGCGGGCGCTGCGCCAGCTCTCTTCGATGCTGGGACTGTCCGGCGGGGAAAGGGTGGAAGCGGTGGTGGTGAGCGGCAATGGCCCCACGCTCGTCCCCGCCGCCGCTGACGGTGCGCCGCTTGCCAATGCCATGACGTGGATGGACCGCCGCGGGGTGGAGGAGGCGCGCATCGTCGGCGAAAAACGCGGCGCCCCGACGGACCCGGCCTTCTATCTGCCCAAGGCGCTGTGGCTGTACCGCAACCAACCGAGGGTGTACGCGCGGGCGCGGTGGTTCTTCTCCTGCCCCGAGTACGTGACCTTCGTGCTGACGGGCACGGCGGTCACGTTCCTTCCCACCCCGCAGTACACGAAGACGATCATGTGGGACGCGGATGCCGTGCGGCTCCTGGGGATGGATCCCGAGAAGTTCCCCCCGTTCATCGAGCCGGGCGTTCTCGTGGGGAAAGTCTCAGCGGCGGGCGCGGCTGCCACGGGAGTCCCCGAGGGGGTGCGCGTCTTTGCCGGAGCCCCCGACTTCATCGTCTCCCTGCTGGGCACGGCGACGGTGGTCCCCGGACGGTGCTGTGTACGCTCAGGCACCTCGGAAGGGGTCAACCTCTGCTCCCGGACGGAGACGAAAGACCCGCGCCTCATGTGCGTGAGCCATCTCGCCGCGGGCTGTTACAACGTGTCGGGGGTCATCTCCACGTCGGGCAAGGCGCTGGAGTGGTTCAAGAACGCGACGGGAAAGACCAATGCGAGCTACGACGACCTGTTCGACGACATCGCGCAGGTGCCCGCCGGATCCAACCGGCTGCTGTTCCTGCCCTACCTCACCGGCGAGCGGG
>PLNO01000206.1 GCA_003141795.1 Spirochaetaceae bacterium
TTCTCCCCGCCCCCGGAGCGACATGCCCTGCGATCATTGCCGCCTCGATCGCGATCGTCCCCGATCCGCACAAAGGGTCGGCGAAAGGACGGGACGCGTCCCAGCGGGAGAGGAGAACGAGCGCCGCGGCGAGGTTCTCCCGCAGCGGGGCCTCCCCTTTTTCACGGCGGTATCCCCTCTTGTGCAGACCAGGCCCCGTCGTGTCCAGGCACACCGATGCCTGGTCTTTGTGAATGACGACCTGCACGTCGTAGTGCGGGCCGCTTTCCGCCATGCGGGCGGGGTGTCCCCGTCCCCCGCCGGACACGGCGTCCACGATGGCCTTCTTCGTCACCGACTGGACGGCCGGCACGGCGGTAAGCCGTGAGCGCACGCTGCGCGCGTCCACCGTCACGGAGGGTGCCGGGGAAAGAAGCTCCCGCCAGGGCACGGCGCGCACCCCTTCGTACAGCGCGTCGAAGTCCGCCGCGGGGAAGCTCGCCGCCTCGATGAGAACGCGGTCGGCCGCGCGCAGCCCGATATTGCACCGGGCCACGTCGCTTTCGGATGCGGCAAAAACCACGCGCATGTCCTCGGCGCGCGCCCCCTCGACGCCGAGGGACTCGAGCTCTGAACGCACGACGGCCTCCAGACCGAAGCTCGCCGTGGCGACGCACGTGAATCGTCTCTCACTCACCGGAATAGTATACTCGTGACCATGGGAGCTATGGAATGGACCTGATGCTGACACTCTCCGTGAGCCTCATCGTCGCCCTTGTTCTGGGCCTGGGCACGCAGAAGCTCGGGCTCTCCCCCATCGTCGGGTACCTCCTCGCCGGCATCGTGGTGGGACCGAATACTCCCGGGTTCATCGCCAACCACCAGATCGCGGAGCAGCTCGCCGAGATCGGCGTCGTGCTGCTCATGTTCGGCGTCGGCATCCACTTCAACCTCAAGGAGCTGCTCGGCGTTCGCAAGGTCGCCCTCCCCGGCGCCCTCGTACAGAGCGCCGTCGCCACCGCGCTGGGCGCAACAGCCGCCTTGACCCTCGGTTGGGGAGGGCATGACTGGGTGGGCAGCATCGTGTACGGGCTCGCTATTTCCGTGGCGAGCACGGTCGTGCTCACGCGCGTCCTTTCCGATCACGACGAGCTTCACACCCCCGCCGGTCATGTCGCCGTGGGGTGGACCGTCGTGGAAGACCTCCTCACGGTCCTCATCCTCGTCATCCTGCCCGCAGTGTTTCCGGGCGCCGGTGTGAAGAGCGGCTCCCTTCCCCTCTCCATGGGGATCGCACTCGTGAAGATCGCGCTCCTGTTCGCCTTCGCCTTCGTCGTGGGAGGGAGATTCATCCCATGGCTGCTCAAGAAGGTGGCCGCCACGCGCTCACGCGAGCTTTTCACACTCACGATCCTCGTCGTCGCCCTTGGCATCGCCTTCGGCTCGGCAAAGCTCTTCGGCGTCTCCATGGCGCTCGGGGCATTCATCGCCGGCATGATCGTGGGAAGGTCGGACTTCAGCATCAGGGCTGCATCGGAAGCGCTGCCTATGCGCGACGCATTCGCCGTGCTTTTCTTCGTCTCCGTGGGCATGCTCTTCGATCCCCGTGTCATCGTCCAGGCGCCATGGCTCGTCGGGCTCACCCTCGTCATCGTCATCGTCGGAAAGCCGCTCGTTTCGTTCCTCATCGTGCTTGCCCTGCGCAACACGTTCAGGACGGCGCTCACGATCGCCCTCGCCCTCGGGCAGATCGGCGAGTTCTCCTTCATCCTGGCCAGCATGGGAAACACCCTGGGCATCCTCCCCGAGATGGCGACGAGCGCGCTCGTCGCGGCGGCCATCGTGTCCATCGCGTTGAATCCGATCCTCCACGGGCTCATCGCTCCTCTTGATCGGTGGGTCACGAAGAGACCGCGGCTTACGCGCGTGCTCACCCCAAGGGAGCTGCGGGTGTCTGTACTGCCCGCGCCCGACCCCCCGCACCTGCCTCCCCCCGGCTATCGCGCTGTGGTCGTCGGCTACGGCCCGGTGGGCCGCACTCTCGTCAGGCTCCTGGCGGAGAACGACGTGGTAGCGACGGTGATCGAGCTGAACCTGGAGACGGTGAAGGCGTTGAGGGCTGAGGGCCTCACCGCCGTCTACGGCGACGCGCGCCACAGGGACACGCTGCGCGGAGCGGGCCTCGAGTCCGCGGGAAGCCTCATCCTCAGCGCATCGGGTATCCACGAATCCCGGGAGATCATCCGGATGGCGCGGGAGATGAACGCGCGAGTACGGGTGCTCGTCCGCACCGCCTACCTGCGGGAACGCGCAGAGCTCATCGCCGCGGGTGCCGACGTGGTGTTCTCCGGCGAGGGTGAAGTGGCGCTTGCGATGAACGAATCGGTCCTCAGGGACCTCGGTGCAACGCCTGAGCAGATCGACAGGGAGCGGGAGAAGCTGCGCACGGATCTTGCCGGAGACGATGCGCGGTGAAGCGGCGGCACTGTTCGTATTCGCGTCAGCAGTTTTCATGCCGTTCGTGTTAATAATGGGTGAACATGCCGCGAGCCGCACGACCGCGACTTATCAATCACCGTGTTACAGCCGTAAAGGGAAGTGGGAAGTGAAAAACCGGGAGGACACTATGGATCTGCGCACGGGAGAGATCTTGATCGTCACGGGGAGTTCGGGGGAGGCGAGAACCGTAGTCCGTTACCACGAGTCTCCCTCAGCAACTGCGCACGGCCTCATCGAGCGTCTGGAACAGGAGAGAGCCTGGGGGCTCCGCTACGCCCAGGCGTGGATCGAGCAACCAGGGAAGAGGGATCCTCTCCACCCCACGTGGCGTACGTACTTCGTGCTCAACCCCATCCTCGAGCCGAACGCGGAGCGCTCTCTCGATCCTGCCCTGATCGAGGACGATCCCGTCCCATGTGAGGCCACGTAACCGGGCCGGTCCGGGAGATCACGGCGATTGAAGGCGCGCGACGGCACCCCTCATGGTGCCTGCAGCAGCTGCGCTGCGGATTTGCCTACTTCGCTCTCTCCCGAAATCGCCACGACCTTCGAGAGGCTCGCCTTCGCGCTTGAAACGTTGCCCATCCCGCGATACCCGACTCCCAGCAGGAAATGGTACAGCGCGGCACGCTGGGAATCCTCCGACAGGTCGTTGTCGCGTTCTGTCAGCCAGGCGACACACTGCGTAAAAGCATTCGTGTCGATGAGGAGCTTCGCCTTCAGGATCACGAAGTCCGGTGCCCACTCGTCGGCTCCGTGGGGCTGGATGCCGGCCGCGCATTTCAGGGCCGCGCGCGTATCGCCTTTCAGGGAATACGCCAAGGCGAGGTAGTAACTCACCTGTGGCATCTCGTCGTTCGTTGCCGCATCACGCGCAATGAGGAACTGCGCTATCGCCTCCTCGGCATCCCCGTCGGCGAGGTCACGTTTTCCCGTTTCGAGCCGTTCCTGGACATCGACGGTTACCCAGGCGAAATCCTCCGGTGCGATCATGACCTCCCCGCGAACGCCGGACACCGCCGACGGGAGCCGAACGGGACCGTGCGCAAGGCGGGACAGCGCTGAGGAGATCGCCGTGCCCACCCCCGCCGATCCGAGGGTACGTGCGGAGGCCACAATGTCGCGAAGCGCATAGATACCCTGCTCGTTGAGGGCGATCCTGATCCCGGGACCTGACAGCTCGAGATAGGCGCCCGCATCGAGCCGGATCGATGCCTGCGGGGCGAGACGGTCCCCGATCGAAAGAACCGACCACGCGGACCCGTCACGCGTTTGCACGTCCCCCTCGAGGTAGGAGACGGAAAGGGCCTGAGCCCCGGCGCCGGCAACGGCCACTGCTACAAGAAAAACTACCGCACTTGCTGCGCTCCGCACGAATCCGCCATGCATTCGAGCCCGACCTCCGGCCCGTGAATAATGCGCCGGCGCTCACCGGAGAGCAACAGGGCAGAAGGATGTACGGGGGAGGAGACGGCCGGACCTCGTGCTGCGGCGAGTTCAAACCGAGTTGCCAGCGAATGCAGGGCGGCTGTCAGCAGACGGGATCGTGGTACGGGGTGCATTCTTAGCGACATCTTAGCGGCAAGAGGGCAAAGTTTAGCGCAGAAATAATTTCAAAACGAGATGGAGGAAGATACACTGAGGCATGAGTGCCTGGTATCCGGGCACCCTCTTCCAGGAGAGGCACCCGGAACAGGGGTCGGAAAAGTTCGGCCTGCAAACGGGAGATAGCGCCATGAAATCCTCCTTCTACTACTTGCTTTGGGCGCTCGCCGGCGCGGCTGTCCTGTTCGTGCTGGTGGTGTTCGTCCTTCATTTCCAGCCGGAAAGCGTGTCGGCTCAGCTGGAGGCGAAAACGAGGCGCCAGGAGGTGATCGGCCAGATGCGCCTTCATCTGGCATCCGCCGTGGAGGCCGAAAAGAGCGCCGTGCTGGCGACCACCGATCAGAGCTCGCAGACCTTTGCCGATCAAGCTCGTGCCGAGTCGGCAACAGTCGGGCGCCTGCAGACCGATCTCAGCCCGCTTTTGAAGTCAGGCAGGGAAAAGGCGCTTCTCGAGCAGTTCCTCGGCGCGTTCGCCGAGTTCCAGCGGATCGACAGGGAGCTGCTGGAGCTCGCCGTCAAGAACACCAACCTCAAGGCTTACGCCCTTGCGTTTGGACCCGCTGCCGAAGCAATCGATGATACGGACGCCACGCTTTCCCGTCTCTTGAAGAAGAGTGCGATATCCTCTTCACCGAATGCCCGCCAGGTGATGTTGCTTGCTGCTGACGCCGAGGCCAGTGCCTTGCGAATCGAGACCCTTCTTCCGCCCCACATTGCCGAAGAGAGCGACAAAAGAATGGACGAGCTGGAAGCACGAATGGGAGGGGAAGACCAGCGAGCTCAGAAAGATATGAGAGAGCTCGAGAGGCTCCTTCCGGCCGACCAAGACGTTGAGAGCGCCAAGCTTCATTATGGACGCTTCATGGAATTAAAAGCCCGAATCCTCACGCTCTCCCGCGAAAACACCAACGTGAAGTCACTTTCGACATCCTTGACCGAGAAGCGGAAGATTGCCGCTCTTTGCGAGGACTCGCTTTCTGCGCTCGAGGAAGCCATCGTCGGTGAAGCAATCCCCGGCGAAAGTGTGGTCATCCCGCGATAGTCTTGCGGAAGGAACACCCTCTCATGTGGGGCTGAGCCCGGCCCCTCCTATTTTCTGTACCACTCCAGGTCCTGCCGCTCCGCTTCCCACATCTCGTCGAACAGCGAGCTCACCTCTTCGGGAGAGCACACGGCGGCGGTCAGTGGATCGAGCAGCAGCGCATAACGCGCCGCGGCCCTGTCCTTGTCCAGAACTGCGGCGACCATGAGCTCGTGCACGGCGGCATGCGCCCTGTCCAGGGCGGCCATCTGTGGCGGCAACGCTCCGAAATGCACGGGGTGCATGCCCGTTGCATCCACGAGCACGGGGACCTCGACGCAGCCCCCCCCGGGAAGATTGTCGATCAGCCCCTCGTTCAAGACATTGCCGTGGATGACCTGGGGCCGACCGGTCTCTATGGACTCGATGATGTACGAGGCGTACTCCTCGCTGCGCTGCATCGTGAGAGGGGTTCGTCCGTCCAGGATTTCGCGGATCGAGTCATCCCCACCCTTGCGCCAGTCGGGCCAGTTGTTCGCGTAGAAGCCGCTTTCACCGCGGTACCCCTCCCGCATATACTTCTTCACGAGATCGGGCCTCTTCCTGAAGTAGGGGAGGTATTCGGAAAGGTGGCCGCTGGATTCCGTGACGAAAGCGCCGAAATGCTTCATCACCTCGAAGCGCACCGGATCCGCATCGTAGAGCTCGGGGTCCTTCATCCGCTCGAAGAGACGCGGATACATGTCCTCACCGTGGTGGCGCAGCTCGGTGAACCACGCGAGGTGATTGATGCCGGCGCAGCGCCAGACCAGCTCGGCATACGGGACGTCGAGGTAGCTTGCGAGCTGTTGCGAGGTGCCCTGCACCGAATGGCAGAGCCCGACGACGGAAGCCCGGGTCGAACGCAAGGCGAGGAGCGTGAGCGCCGACATCGGGTTGGTGTAGTTCATCACCACCGCCGACGGACAGATGGTATTGATGTCGTTGAGGATCGCAAGCCACGCCGGGCCCGTGCGCAGCATCTTGAAGATGCCGCCCGGACCGATGGTGTCGCCGATGCATTGGTCGATGCCGTACTTCAGGGGGATGTCGTAGTCGTGGCGCACGTTGCGCAGCCCCGCCACCTCGATGGAGTTGATCACGTAGTCGCAGCCCGCAAGGGCTTTCTGCCGGTTCTGCGTGGCTTCCACGCGCCAGCGCCGCCCCGAGCCGACAACCATCTTTTCCCCGATACCGTGGGCAAGCTCGAGCCTTCGGGCATCGATGTCGACGAGGACGAACGCACCGGTTTCGAGGCCCGGGGTGACGAGGATGTCCGCCATGAGCTGCCGGGCGAACACGGTGCTGCCGGCGCCGATCATGGCGATCCTCAAAGGCCGTACGGGCGCCACCGGGTCTGCCGCGACCGCCACGACCGGGTCTGAGGCGATCGTCCCGGTATCGGTGGCTGTGTCCTGCCTCTCCCTGACCGTGTCGGAGAAACCGATGTTCTGCGCCCCCGCCTCGCGCGTCAGAAGACGCAGCTTCAAGGCGTGGTTTCCCTTCGGTAGACGCAGCCCGTTCACCCGGACGGTGATGTCGGCGCCCGACGACAGGGCGAGCGGCGCCCCCTGCGTCACGGTGCTGGCCTGGCGGCCATTGGTGCCGGGAACGGTCACGAACAGGGCCTCAGGCGCATGGGTTTCCCCATCGATGTCCAGGCCATAGAGCGCGGTGATCGTCGCCGTACCGACCATATTGCGCAGGGCAAACTCGCATCCCTGCAGCGTGTTTGTCAGGCTGTTCTTGACGTACAGCCTCTTCAGGATGAAGTTGGGGAGAGACGCCATGCGCAGCATTCTATGACAGCCGCGCGCACAGGGCAAGCCAGCAGCTTTCAGCGCGCGTGGCAGCCGTGCTGGCCCGTGTTGACCCCTGATCGCGCCGTGATTATCATGCGCCATGATCGGATACCCATTCAGCGACATCGAAAAGAAGTGGCAGGCGTACTGGGAAGAGAACAAGACCTTCCGCACGACGGAGGATCCCCCGGACGACAAGCGGCCCCGCAAGTACATCCTCGACATGTTCCCTTACCCCTCGGCCGCGGGCCTTCACGTCGGGCACCCCGAAGGGTACTTCGCCACGGATATCTACGTCCGCTACCTCCGCATGAAGGGCTTTCAGGTTCTCCATCCCATGGGATTCGACTCCTTCGGACTGCCGGCGGAGAACTATGCCATCAAGACCGGCACCCACCCCAGGGTTTCCACCGAGGCGAACATCGCCCGGTTCACGTCGCAGATAAAATCCCTCGGATTCTCCTACGATTGGGACAGGCGGATCTCCTCCTGTGAGCCCGAGTACTACCGGTGGACGCAATGGATTTTCCTCAAGCTCTGGGAGAAGGGGCTGGCCTACGAGGCCGAGGTGCCCATCAACTGGTGTCCGTCCTGCCTCACCGGGCTTGCCAACGAGGAGGTGAAGGACGGGGTGTGCGACCGCTGCGGAACGCCCGTCACGCGGCGCAACCTGCGCCAGTGGAACCTGAGGATCACCGCCTATGCGGAACGCCTCCTCGCCGACCTGAAAATGCTGGACTGGTCGGAGTCCCTGAAGATCATGCAGACGAACTGGATCGGCAGGAGCGAAGGTGCCAACGTCCGGTTTGCCCTTGAGAAGGGGGACGGGGCCATCGAGGTCTACACGACCCGTCCCGACACGTTGTTCGGCGCAACCTACATGGTGCTGTCACCCGAGCACGCACTCGTGGGAAAGATCACCACCTCCGCGCAGAAGAAGGCCGTGGAGGAGTACATCAAGGCTGCCTCCATGAAGTCGGACATGGAACGCACAGAGCTCGCCAAGGACAAGACGGGCGTGTTCACCGGAGCGTTCGCCGTCAATCCCGTCAACGGGAAGAAAATCCCGATCTGGATCTCCGACTACATCCTCGTCTCCTACGGAACGGGCGCCATCATGGCGGTCCCTGGCCACGACGAGCGGGACTTCGCGTTCGCGAAAAAGTTCGATCTCCCCGTCATCCAGGTCGTCTCCCGGGACGGCACGCTTCACGACCTTACGGAAGCCGACCCGACGGAGGGCATCGCCGTCAACTCCGGAGAGTTCGACGGGAAGACCACGGCTGACGTGAAGACGGGCATCATCGCATGGCTGGAAACAAAGAGGATCGGCAAGCGCATGGTGAACTACAAGCTGCGCGACTGGATCTTCTCCCGGCAGCGCTACTGGGGGGAGCCCATTCCCCTCGTCCACTGCCCCAAGGACGGCATCGTCCCTGTCCCCTACGACCAGCTTCCGCTGAAGCTGCCGGAAGTGGAGAAGGTCATCCCGTCGAAGACGGGAGAAAGCCCGCTGGCCGACATCCCGCAGTGGGTGAACACCACGTGCCCCAAATGCGGCGGCCCGGCAAAGAGAGAAACGAACACGATGCCGCAATGGGCGGGGTCGTGCTGGTACTACATGCGCTTCCTCGATCCGAAGAACGACAAGGAGTTCGCCTCCCGCAAGGCCATCGACTACTGGATGCCCATCGATCTGTACGTGGGCGGCGCGGAGCACGCCGTGCTGCACCTCCTGTACGCCCGGTTCTGGCACAAATTCCTCTTCGACGAGGGCCTGGTGAATACCCCCGAGCCGTTCATGCGCCTCATCAACCAGGGCATGATCCTCGGCGAGGGCGGGGTGAAGATGTCCAAGAGCCTGGGCAATGTGATCAACCCCGACGACATCGTGCGCGACTACGGCGCCGACACAATGCGCGTCTACGAGATGTTCATGGGGCCGCTGCAGGTCTCGAAGCCCTGGTCCACGCGGGGCATCGCGGGCTCGAAGCGTTTCCTGGAGAGGATCTGGCGCCTCGCCGAGCTGCCCCTCACGGATGCCGAGCCTTCCGAAGCGCTGGTCCACGTCCTTCACAAGACGATCAAGAAGGTGAGCAAGGACACCGACACGCTGGAGTTCAACACCGCCATCGCGCAGATGATGATCTTCCTCAACGAGGTGTCGGACCTCACCGCAATGCCACGGAAACTGTGGACGCCCTTCGTGCTCCTCCTCTCCCCGTACGCTCCTCACCTTGCAGAAGAGCTGTGGGTGAAGCTGGGCAACGCCCCCTCCATCGCGCGCCAGCCCTGGCCGACATGGGATGAGGCGCTCACGGCTGAAGATCTCGTCGAGGTGGTGTTCCAGGTCAACGGGAAGATCAGGGCGAAGGAGAGCCTCCCCACCGGGCTTGCGGAAGCCGCGCTCAAGGAGAAGGCGCTGGGCAATCCCCGGATCCAGGAGCTCATCGGCGGCAAGGAGATCCGCAAGGTCATCGTCGTGCAGAACAAGCTGGTGAACATCGTTGCAGCCCTCTGACCTCACCTCGGCCTTCCGCGACCGCCAGGCACGGCTTGCCGCGTGGCTTGCCCGCAGCGAGGAGCACGCGTGCGTAATCGAGGATTTCGAGAGCCAGCGCAACCCGAACCTCCGCTGGCTCTGCGGCCACCCCATGGACGCGCTCCTCTTCGTATTCGCCTCGGGTGACACGGTGCTCGTCCCCTGGGACGTCAACATGGCCGAGCAATGGAGCGTGGTCGGGAAGATCATCCCGTACACGGAGTTCAAGCGCTCGTTCAGGGAGGCCGTGTCCTCGGTCCTCCGCGGCCACGGGATGGAAGCCGCCGTGGCGGGGCCCGGCGCGCGGCGCAGGGTCGAGTTCCCCCGCACGACGTCGCACATGCGGTTCCTCGAGCTGAAGGAGGACCTCCCCGGCGCCGACATCATCGTGCGGAGCGACGGCTTCGAGTCGTTCACGGGAAAAGCCCGTGCGATCAAGGACGCGACGGAAATCCGTTCCCTGGAGAAGGCTGCCGACGTCACCAATGCCATCCTCGATACGATAACGACGATGCTGACCCGGCCCGGCGGAGCCGACGGCGTGCGGGAGATCGATATGGCCCAGCTCATCCAGCGGGAGGCCGTCTCCCACGGCGCGGAAGGGACCGGGTTCGAAACGCTTGCCGCCGGACCGGGCAGAAGCTGGGGCATCCACGCTTTTCCGTCGAGCTCCGCCGCGGCTTTTGCCACGCAGGGACTGTCCATCCTGGATTTCGGTGTCGTGATTGACGGCTACACGAGCGACGTCACCCTCACCGTCGCCCGGGGCAGCCTGTCCGACGGACAGGAAACGATGGTGAGGCTCGTCACGGAGGCCTACGAGACGGCCGTGCAGATGGCGCAGCCCGGCGTCACCCCGCAGGCGCTCGGCGCCCGGGTGGAACAGATATTTTCCGCCGCGGGCCATGCTATGCCGCATTCCCTGGGACACGGCATCGGCATCGAAACGCACGAGACGCCGGTGCTCCGCAGCCACGGGGACATGAGCGATCCGCCGCTGTCGGCCGGCATGGTCTTCACGATCGAGCCGGGCCTGTACGACCCGCTTCATGGTGGAGTCCGATGGGAAAACGACGTGCTCATCACGGAGAAAGGAGCGCGCGTCCTGACCCGCGCCACGATCATCAGAATCCCGTAGATTGTTGGCAGTACTGGAGGGACCATGGCGGAAATCCTGAGGCTCGATCCCGACGTCCTCACGTGCAGGGAACCACTGATCGGCCGCTATCTGACGATGCTGGCAGACTGCCGGCAGGAGACGATCGTGGTCATCAAGAAGACCCGGGAGGATCTCCTCTACTGGCGGCGCAATGACTTCGACAGCAGCATCAGCGATCTTCTCTACCATATCGCGCTGGTGGAGGCGGACTGGCTGCATACCGAAGTCCTCGAGGCGCCTTTTCCGGAAAGCCTGAAGCAACATCTTCCCTTCGATGATCGCGACCCGCAGGGCAGGCTGATCCATGTCGGATCCGAGAGACTGGAAGACTCCATCATACGGCTGGAAAAGGTCCGTGGCATGCTGAACACGACCTTTTCCGCGATGAATCTCCAGGAGTTCCGGCGCCTGCGGCACCTTGCACGCTACGACGTGAACCCCGAGTGGGTGCTTCACCACCTCCTGCAGCACGAGGCTGAGCACAGGGGCCAGATCAACATGATGCGGAGGCTCGGCTCGGAAACGAAGGCGGGCGCCCGGTAGGCACTCTCAACGGACCTTTTTCGACGTCGTTTCCTGGGCGCCGACCTGGATCCTCCACACGCCAGCGTCGAGTGAAAAAAGGGCATGGTGCCCCAGGCTCACCGCAGAAAGATCCACACCCTCGTCCTCGGTGCTCTGCACGACTTCCGAGAAAGGGCTCTCCAGGAACCACGCTCCCTGCCCGGGCTTCACACGTATGTCGCGGCAGGGAAGGAGGTCGATGTCGTAGACGGAGAAATCCCCCTCCACGATCCTCTGCGCCATCTCATCCAAATCCAGCGCCCACGGATCGGGATGCTTCCGTAAATACGCATCCAGTCTCTCAGCGTTGATAAGGGACACATCCTTCCCCGCGGTGGACAGCCTGCTCATGATGACGGCGAGCGGCCCCTGCTCCCAGGTAAGGGCAAGCGTGGGCTCGTCCGCGCCGGTGTCCAAAGAGAGCGGGTAGAGCCCCCCTGCGGGCCGCAGAAAGCCCCGCTCTCCCTGTCCCCGCCCGACATCCCGCGCCGCGATGGGATAGGCGACTATCGCGCCGTTCCTCTGCTTGAGGCAGTCGATGGTGAGGTGCGAGCCACCGACGTCTGCGGCCACCTGCCGCTCGTCGCCCGAAGAGTCTGTAAAGACGATCAGGAACGCCATGTCGGGAAACGCTGACCGCCAGTGATCCGGAAGGGCGGGCAGCGTAACGACGACAGTGGCCGCCGGCCCAAAGCCTGAGCAGGCTGAACACGAGAGAAGGCCGGCCGCAATGCAGGGGAGAAAGCAACGCATGACAGCAATGAACGCCGCGGGGTTCACGGCGCTTGCATCGTGTCTGGCGGCGCGCTGTGTCGCACTCTGTAGCATCGCACCTTACGGTGCGATGCTACAGAGTGCTGGTCTGGAACGCCGTGGCCAGAAGCTCCCGCGTGTAGTCGGCCTGCGGATTCTCGAAGATCTGACGCGCGGGTCCTGCCTCGACGACCTTCCCGTCGCGCATGATGATGATGTCGTGGCAGAGGGATTTCAACACCTTGAGGTCGTGGCTGATGAAGATGTAGGCGAGGTCGTGCGCCTCCTGGAGGCCTTTGAGCAGCTCGATGACCTGGAACTGGATCGTACGGTCGAGGGACGAGGTGGGCTCGTCGAGGACGAGCATGGAGGGCTTCAGGACGAGTGCCCGCGCGAGGGCGATCCTCTGGCGCTGGCCGCCTGAGAACTCGTGGGGGTAGCGGTCACGCTGGGCGGGATCGAGGCCCACCTCCAGCATGGCCGCGACGATCAGCCCTTCCCGCTCCGAGGGATCGCCGATCGCGTGGACGAGCAGTCCTTCGCCTATGATCTGTTCGGCGGACATCCGCGGGCTGAGACTTCCGAAGGGGTCCTGGAAGATGATCTGCATCCTGCGGCGCAGCGGCCGAAGCTCCTTCTGCCCCGCGTCGCGCACGGCCGTACCGTCGAACAGGACGTCGCCGGTGGACTTCACCAGCCGGAGGATCGCCCGACCGAGGGTCGTCTTCCCCGATCCGCTCTCCCCGGCGATGCCCAGCGTCTGGCCCTGCCGCAATTGGAAGTCGACCCCGTCCACCGCCTTCACGTAGCCGGCCGTTCGGCGAAGGAATCCCTGCTGGATCGGGAACCACACCTTGAGGTCGTTCACCTGGAGGATCGTCGGCCTGGCAGGATCGCTCGCCGGAGGATCGCCGGATGGTTCCGTATCGAGGAGCGCGCGCGTGTACGGGTCGTGCGGCTCGCGGAAGATGCGCTCCGTCACCCCCGTCTCCACGATGAGCCCGTCGTGCATCACCGCGACCCTGTCGGCGAAACGGCGCACGACGCCGAGGTCGTGGGTGATGAAGAGCACGGCCATGCCGAGCTCGGCCTGGAGGTCCTTGAGGAGCGTGAGGATCTGGGCCTGGATCGTGACGTCGAGGGCCGTCGTCGGCTCGTCGGCGATGAGGAGCCGGGGCCGGTTCGCGAGTGCCATGGCGATCATGACGCGCTGGCGTTCGCCGCCGGAGAGCTGGTGGGGATAGGAGCCGATGCGCCTCTCCGCGTCGCGCAAACCCACTCTGCGGAGCCATTCCAGCGAAACGCGGCGCGCCGCCCCGCCCGAGATGCCCTGGTGGAGGGCGAGCGTTTCCCCGAGCTGTTTCTCCACGCTGTGCAGGGGGTTGAGCGACTGCATCGGCTCCTGGAAAATCATGCCGATCTCGTTGCCACGGATCCCGAGAAGCTCCCGCTCTTTCATCGCGAGCACATTGCGGCCCTGGAAGAGGATCTCCCCCTCGGGGTAGGCGATGAGCGATTCGGGGATGAGTCGAAGCACGGCCTGCGCCGTAACCGTCTTCCCCGATCCGCTCTCCCCGACGATGGCGAGCGTTTCGTGCTCCCGCAGCTCGAGATCGACCCCATGCACCACGCGCGACACCGTCTCCCCCTTGCGGAACCCGACGTGGAGGCCCTTGATGCTGAGGAGCGGATCGCCGACGCCCGCGCTCACATCGCCCTCCTGGGATCGAAGGCGTCGCGGAACGCCTCCCCGGTGAAGACGAGGAGGAGGAGCATGCCGGCTGTGACGACGAAGCCGGAGATGCCGAGCCACGGGGCCTGGAGATTGGAATTGCCCTGGGCCAGGAGCGCCCCCAGCGACGGGGAACCCACGGGGAGCCCGAACCCCAGGAAGTCCAGAGAGGTGAGCGTCGTGATCGACCCGGCCAGGATGAAGGGCAGGAAGGTCACGGTGGCCACCATGGCGTTGGGCAGGATGTGGCGGAACATGATCCGGGAGTGCGCCATGCCCAGTGCCTGGGCGGCGAGCACGTACTCGAAGTTGCGCGCCCTGAGGAACTCGGCGCGCACGAGCCCCACGAGGCTCATCCAGCCGAAGAGGACCGTGATGAGGAGAAGCCACCAGAAGTTGGGTTGCACGACGCTGGAGAGGATGATGATGAGAAACAGCGTGGGAAGGCCGGACCATACCTCGATGAAGCGCTGGCCGATGATGTCCACCCTGCCGCCATAGTAGCCCTGGAGGGCCCCCGCCGCCACGCCAATGGCGCTGGAGATGATCGCCAGGACGAAACCGAAGAGCACGGAGATGCGAAAACCGTAAATCAGGTTCGCAAGCACGTCCTTGCCGTTCTCGTCCGTGCCCAGCCAGTTCGTGCGGTCAGGCGGTGATGGTGACGGACTGGGCAAGTTGTAGTTGATCGTGCCGTAGCTGAAGGGGATCGGCGGAAAGAGGATCCAGCCCTTTGCCCGGATGAGCTTCTGCATGTCGGGGTCCCGGTAATCGGTGGAATTGGGAATCTCTCCGCCGAACGTCGTCGCGGGAAAGCTCTTCAGGAGCGGGAAGTACAGGCGCCCGTCATACGAGAGGGCGAGGGGCACCTCGTTGGCGATCACCTCGGCAAAGAGGCTGATGGCAAAGAGCGCGAGGAAGATCCACAGCGACACGAACCCCCGGCGGTTCGCCTTGAACCGCCGAAGACGCTCCTGGTTGATCCTGCTTAAGTGCCGCGGCATCAGGTGCGCCTCGTGTTGAAGTCGATGCGCGGGTCCACCAGCGTATACGTAAGGTCGCTGATAAGGGTGAGCACCAGCCCGATGAGGGTGAACATGTACAGCGTCCCGAACATCAACGGGTAGTCGCGCTGCAGCGTGGCCTGGTAGCCGAGCAGGCCCAGCCCGTTGAAGGAGAAGATCACCTCGATGAAGAGCGATCCGGTGAAGAAGATGCTGATGAACGCCGCGGGGAAGCCCGCGATGACGAGGAGCATCGCGTTCCTGAACACGTGCCTGCGGAGGACCTTCCTCTCCGTCAGCCCTTTCGCCCGCGCGGTCATGACGTACTGCTTGTTGATCTCGTCGAGGAACGAGTTCTTCGTGAGGAACGTCAGGGTGGCAAAGCCTCCGATCGTCTCCGCGACGATGGGCAGAACCAGGTGCCAGAAGTAGTCCCCGATCTTCGCGAAGAACCCGAGGGAGCCCCAGTTGTCGGATACGAGGCCACGAAGCGGGAATATCTTCAGGTACGAACCGCCGGCAAACAGGATGATGAGGATGAGGGCCAGCAGAAAGACCGGGATCGCGCTACCCACGATGACCGCCGTGCTCGACCAGACGTCGAACCTGCTCCCGTGGCGCACCGCCTTGCGGATGCCCAGGGGAATGGAGACCAGGTAGATGATGAGCGTGCTCCACAGGCCGATGGAGACGGAGACGGGGATCCTCTCCACGATGAGCCCCACGACGCTCCGTGCCTTGAAGAGGCTGTCGCCGAAGTCGAACTTCACGTAGCGGAGGAGCATCTCACCGTAACGCGTGAGCAGCGGCTTGTCGAAGCCGAACCGCTTCTGGATCTCCTTGACCACCTCAGGATCGAGACCACGCGCGCCCCTGTAGGTCGACTCCCCCGGCGGTCCGCCTGTCTTGCCTGACGGGGAGGCGCCCACCTCGGGGCCGCTGGATCCCATCACGCGCTGCATCTGGGCGCTCTGGCCCCGGCCCTGCATCGAGGCCATCATCTGGTCCACCGGACCACCAGGGGCGATCTGCACGATGAAGAAGTTCACCGTGATGATCGCCCAGAGCGTGGGAATCATGAGAAGTAGCCGGCGGAGGATGTACGATCCCATGGTCCTGTGCCGAAGGTCTTACTTCTTGGGGAGCTTGGCCTCTTTGGCCGGGTCGAACCACCACGTGCCGAAGCCGAGGTCGTACTTCGGCTTCACTGCCGGCCGGGAGAACTTGTTCCAGTAGGCCACACGGTAGTTGTAGTTCGTCCACTCGGGAATGATGTACACGTTCCACGTGAGCACCCGATCCAGGGCACGTCCCAGGGCGATCAGATCCCTGGCATCTTCCTGGTGCGCAACGATACCGTCCACGAGCGTGTCCACGGCCTTGTCCTGTATCGCCGCCTGGTTGTACGTTGAGTCGATGTAATTCGAGCGGAACATCGCGGTGACACTGGTGTCGGGATAAAAGAACGGCGGATAGACGCCGCCGACCATGTCGAAGTCGTGCTTGTACCACCTGCTCTGGTACTGCGACGAGTCGACGAGGCGGATATTCATCGTGATGCCCATCCGCTGGAGGTTCTTCTGAACAGGGATCGCCGCCCGCTGATCTGAGTCGTTCCAGATGAGGTACTCGAAGACGAACGGCTCGCCTGACTTCACGTTCACGAGCTTCTGGTCGCGCAGCTCCCACCCGGCGTCCTTCAACAGGGACAACGCGATCTTGATCTGGGCATTGATGTTCCCCGTCCCGTCCGTCACGGGCGGCTGGTACTCCTTCGTGAACACCTCGGGCGGGACCTGGTCACGGAGGGGAGTGAGGATCTTGAGCTCGTCCGGCCCGGGCAGGCCCTTTGCCTCGTACTCCGTGTTTGCGAAGTAGCTGCGCATCCGGCCGTACTGGCCGTAGAAGAGGTTTTTGTTCATCCACTCGAAATCCAGGGCGTAACTCAAGGCCTGACGGACCCTGCGATCCTTGAAGAGCGATCTCTGCGCATTGAAGACCAGCCCCTGCATGCCGTGGGGCGTCTCGTCGGGGATCTGCTCCTTGACGATGGCCCCGGAGTCGAAGTTGCGGCCCGTGTACTTCGTCGCCCAGTTCTTGGCGATCCTCTCCTGGTAGAAATCGAACTCACCGGCGACAAACGCCTGGAACATGACGTTCTCGTCGCCGTAGTAGTCGTAGCGGATGGCGTCGAAGTTGTTCTGACCCTTGTTCACGGGCAGGCCCGCGGCCCAGTAATTGGGGATCTTCTGGTAGACGAGGTACTGGCCCATCTTGTAGTCCTTCACCGTGTAGGCCCCGCTCCCTAGCGGGATCTCGGTGAGTGGCTCGTCGAGCTTGTGGCTGCTCCAGAACTTCTTCGGAAAGATCGAGGTCCCTGCCAGGGACAGGATCATGGCCTTGTCGCCCTTCTTGAGCGTGAACCTGGCGCGCTGCGCATCAAGGGCTGCCGCGGTCACCCCGTCGTAGTAGAGATGGACCTGCGGCAGGCCCTGGGTCATCAGCATGTTGAACGTGAAGACGACGTCGTCTGCCGTGATCGGCGATCCGTCCTGGAACCGTGCGCGGGGATCGATGAAGAAGGTGACCCACGAGTAGTCGCTCGCGTACTCGACCTTTTCGGCGATCAGGGGATAGTAGGCGTCCACTTCGTCGAGCGACGGGCTCATGAGCGCGTCGTAGAAGTTGCCGAGCCCGGCGGCACTGTCGCCGCGGCTCGTGTAGTTGTTGAAATTGTCGTACGTGCCGACCGCCCCCATGCGCAGCGTCCCGCCCCGGGGAGCGTCGGAATTCACATAGTCGAAATGGGCGAAGCCCGGCTTGTATTTCGGTATGGAATGCACACTCAGCGAATACGTGGTGATCACCGTGGGAGCGGCGCTGGCACCTCCCGCGGCCAGGGCAAGGAGGAGAAGGAGGAGACCATTTCGTTTCATAATAAGATAATAGGGAGGGAGGCCGGCCTTTGTCAAATAAGGGCCGCCCTTTCCGGCGGCCCTTATTCATCCATGGCCCCGCACTCAGCGCGGGTATTTCTTGATGTACGGGATGTTGTCGACGTTGACGTCGGGCCCGAAGAACTTGATGATCTCCAGATCCCGGGAGCCCGTGTTGACGTATTCCACCCCTGACAGCGCGACGCTGTGGGAGATGAGAAGCTCGTCGAGCCCGGCCTTGTTGGATTCGATGGCCAGCCCGTTCGCCGTCCCTTTCCCGCGCCAGATCAGGAGGTTGTGCACCCCTTTGTCCACGCTGCGGTACTTCTGGCCGGGTTTCACGACAAGGCGCTTTCCGCTGAAGCGCGTGGTGTTGTAGTACACCCACTGCTCAAAGCCGCCGGTCTGTCCGGGGCTGGGAATGAGGATGGGCGGGGTATGGTGGTTCTCGTAGAAGTAGGGGTCCCCGTTCAGGGGCCAGAGGAGCTGGTCGAGCACGGCCCGCTCCTTCTTCTTCGCCACCTCCTCCTTGGGGATGTGCTTGAAGAGGAGGGCCTTGTCGATCTTCAAGCCGTCGACCTCCGCCTGGAGAACTCCCATGACGTCGGAAGGCTCCTGGAGCTCGATGGTCACAGCCGTGCCCGGCGCGTGCAGGATGCCGGCGGGAAGGTGGAACCCTTCACCGGGGACGTTCAGGAACGCGCGTGAGGTGCTGAGGATGCCGTCACCCTCCCACTTCTCGAGGTAGGGCAGCAGGACCTCTTCCTGCCTGTTCTGCTCCACGATGGAGGGATGCACGCCGAAGAAGGTCTCGGGGTGCCTGCCCATGTCGACATCCGTGGGGAAGAAGTACTGCTCCTCCTTGGAGTTGAAGCCGAGCTTGCGCGCATCCGCCGTGGTCTGGTGGTAGTGGAAGAAGATCCGGCTCTCGAAGTCGTAGATCTTTGCCAGGCGCCCCAGCCCCGTATGCTTTGCCGCGTACTCCTTGCCGGAGATCAGGTCTCCGCAGGCGGCCATGGCGTCGCGGAGGAGGATGTCCTGGCCGTCGATGTCGAGGAAGGAGAGGCCTTCATCGGGGAACTTCACCGCATTGTCAGCTTCCGTCTCCGAGGCGAGCCACCGTTCGCAGATAAATCCCCTCTTGCCAACCGCGTACTGATCCTCGCGAAGCCCCAGGCGTCTGCCCGGTTTCAGAAAATCGCGCGCGACCCACGCGGGGCGCAGGCGCAGGAACCCGTTTCTCGAGCCGAGCTCCTTTTCCACAATTTCGCGTATCTTCTTCCCGTCCATCGAACTCCTCCTGTGACGCAGTGCGTCCTTATCCTATCGTCGGTCCTATGCCTTTGCGAGCGACCCGAAACTCGCCGAGGCTCACGCCTTGGCGAGCGTGTTGAACCTGTTGGCAATGGCGAGCGCCGGGTCTGTCGGCACGGCCTGCCGCTTGACGTCCTTCGGTACGGAGATGTCCTGCACCGCCCGGACCTTCTTTCCCTCGAACTGGGGAAGCCACTTCCGCTCTGCCTCCAGCATCTCTGAGGTCATGCTGCGGATCTCGTTCAGCGTCAGCCGGGCCGCGGTCAGCGGATCCAGCGCGACCGCCTGCACGAGGGTTTCCGTGTCGCCTGTGAGCGCCGCGGCGACGCTCAGCTGCTGCACGAGCACGTTCGTCATGTTGAGCGCCGCGCACTGCGGGGGAAGCGCCCCGATGTAGGTGGGATGCAGCCCGAGCCTGTCCACGTAGATAGGGACCTCCACGCAGCACCCATCGGGCAGGTTCGTGATGAAGCCGTCGTTACGGATGTTGCCGTTCAAGCGGAAGGGCACGCCCGTCACTTCCGCCTCGATGATGTGCGAACAGTACTCCGCGCTGCGCTGTCCCACCTTCGTCGATTCGATTGACAGCGGGTCGAGCTTCTGGAACTTGTCGTCGATCATGCGGCAGTAGTGGTAGTACGCGCCGGTCTCTCCACCGAACCCCGGTTCGTCGCAGTACAGCTCCAGAGCTTTTGCGTTCTTGCGGAAGTACGGCAGGTACTCCGACAGGTGGCCCGTGCTTTCCGTCATGAAGTACCCGAAATGCCTCATGACCTCTCCCCTCACCTTCTCGTTCACGTAGAAGCCGGGCTTTTCGAAGTTGGCCTTGAGGAGCGGGTAGAGGTCCTTGCCGTCCTTCTCCAGGCGGAGGAACCACGCCATGTGGTTGATACCGGCCGCGACGAAATCGATCTCATCCTTCCGCGCTCCGACGTAGGAGGCGATGAGATCCATCGTGGTCTGCACGCCGTGGCAGAGCCCCACGAAACGCAGCCCCTCGACGGTGCCCAGGGCCCAGCAGCACATGGCCATGGGGTTGGCGTAGTTCAGCAGGAGCGCGTTCGGGCAGAGCTCGCGCATCTCTTTGGCGATCTCGAGCAAAGCGGGGATGTGCCGCTGTGCGCGGAAGATCCCGCCGGGGCCCATGGTGTCACCGATGCAGTTGTCCACGCCGAACCGCATGGGGACCTCGTAGTCGACCTGGAAGCCGTCGACGCCGCCCACCTGGATCATGACCACGACGTAGTCGGCGCCTTTGAGCGCTTCCCGCCTGTTCGTCGTGGCGGTGACGGAGGCTTTCAAACCGTTGTCCTTGATCATGCGCTCGACGAAGCTCTGCATCTTGTCAAGACGCTTGTGCGTCAGGGCCATGAGACGGAACTCGCTGCCCGACAGCGCGGGTGTGGCCAGAAAGTCCGACATCAGCGTCTTGCAGAACACGAGGCTCCCAGCCCCAATCATCGCTATCTTCGCCATGTTCCCTTCCTCCTTGCCCAACGTTGGTACCGTTCCCACTTTTTCGGCGATTCGTGCTGCACGCCCTTTGTCACCGGTGGTAGATATCTGTTTATGCTGTAACAAGTTCGCGGACTGCTTGCCCCTGGGTACACTGAATGGCTACCGTACAGAAACCGTTCCAATGCGCGGTGGTGATTATAACATAGCTGCGCGGGGTGTCAACTTTATTTCAGAGATACTGGATGTGTCCCAACGATGGTTGGGGCTTGCAAGAGCAGTGTCTGGCAGGGAGTCTGGGAACGCCGGCGGACGACCGGACTCCGCCGTACGAACGGGCGAAGGTGATCAGTCGGCCACGACCGCCAGGCGTGCAAGCACCCGATTGCGAAGGTCGTGCGAGTAATCCTCACCAGATCTCACCTTGTTCGTACCGGTACCGCCGTCCAACACGTCGTTTCCGGCTCCTCCCACTAGCCAGTCATTCCCCGCGCCGCCAGAAACGACATCCTCACCTACCTGGCCGGGGCAAGTGCCACCACGAGCCAGATCACCACTCCACTCGGCTCGATGGCGAAGGTGATCTCGGTCTGGATCTGCAGGAGCAGACGCAGCATGAGGTTTCCGATGGCCCTGCTCAGCGGCACTACCGTCGCCATGGCGACCACCCAGGCCATCGCGCCCGCGACCATGCCCTCGATGATGACGATCTGCGCGACACGGCCCGGCGTCGCGCCGATCGCGCGCAGCACGCCCATCTCGCGGCGCCGCTCCGTGACGTTCAAGCTGACCGTCGTGACGAGGCCGAGGGCACCGACTCCTCCGAGGATGCACGACACGGCGAGGAGGAACACGTAGATCATCAGGAAGTGAGCCTGTCGAATAGCGCGGTGTTGACGACGACCCCGCGGGCTCCCCCGTCGAGACCCTTTCCGCTCGCAATGTCGAGCGCGATCAGCTGCGACCTCGGCGGCAGTCCGTTGACTGTGATCCCGTCCCGGTTCGCGGTGTAGATTTGTCCGCTCTCGGTGCTCGATTGCAGGATCGCCCCTTCGACGACGATCCAACCCTGTGTCGATTCCTGTCGTCGGCTCGGGGTACAGCCGCCTGAAGAACGGGGACAGCGCGCTGCACATGACCGACCCGAGCGCGACGACCTTTGTCTACTGGGCGGAGAAGAACGTCCGCGAGGGCGCCACCGACATGGTGGGCGTCGGACGTCAGTCCATTGCCGATCCCGAGTTCGCCCGCAAGCTCATCGAGGGCAGGATCGCCGACGTGAAGTGGTGCGCGACCTGCCAGGAGTGCGCCTCCCTCCTCGACGCGAACAAGCGCGTGGGCTGCACGATCTACGACAAGAGCTACCGGGATCTGCTGAAGGGTTGAGTGTCGGGCGCCCCCCCCCCGTGGGCCGCCGCCCCGTGAGCCGCTTCTCCGCGCGCCGCCCCGTCGTCGGTCCGCTTGACGGCGGATTTTCTCCGGGATAGGAAGTATACTCGAACGGGATTCGGGCGCGGCATCGACGCGTCGCTCCGTCCCTGCACGCACCAAAAAGCTGAGAGAGAATCGTCTAGGAGGTTCACATGAACAAGGTTTCCCTGTTCCTGGTGGTATGCGGTTGTCTTGCCGTGCTCGCGTCCTGCGATCTCTTCACGTCGAGCTACACGGTTGCCTACGACGCCAACTCCTCGTCGGCCGCGGGCTCGGCTCCTTCAGACAGCGCCACCTACCACCCGGGTGACCAGGTCACCGCGAAGTCGGCAGGCGACCTGTCGCGCTCGGGGTACACCTTTGCCGGGTGGAACACGAAGGCCGACGGCATCGGCACCACCTACGCGTCGGGCGCCACATTTGCCATGGGGCTGGCGAACGTCACCCTGTACGGGATGTGGAACTCCAGCACTGCAACACTGGCGAGCGTTTGGGTGACGGACGCGGACGACGCCGTGTACAATACCACCGCGACGTTCAACCCGGGGACGACGACGTACGAGATCATCATCACGTACCCCGCACCGTCACCGGCCACTCTTCACTGGACTTCGACGGATCCGAACGCGAAGGTCATCTCGGTCACGGAATGGAACGGCGAAACGTCGTACGAGGGCGTCTCCGACACGGTCTCGGGCTCGAATGCGGTTCTCACTCTAGACAACTATTACGATACCAATGTCACCGTTACCGTGCGGGCGCAGGACGGGACGATCGCACACTACTGGCTCATGGTGCAGGCGCCCTGGAACGGATAGCGGTCACAGGCGCGGAGGTCTCACCGCGCCGCTGCGGCCTACCCGAACAGCTCCGCGAGTCGGACTGAAGACCCGACTCCGACCGGGCAGGGAACCACCGCGTCCCCTTCCGCGATGAGGGGATCACCGTAGCGTCCCGGCTCTCCGCTCAGAGACGGCGCCACCTGGAGGTGCAGCGCACCGAGGATCTCCTGGTGCCGCGGGGCCGGCGCCGGGCTCATGTTCCACGCAACACCGTCGATGAGCTCCCAGCGCTCGTCGTCGGGCCACGTTCGGTAGTCGGCATACGTGTAGAGGCGGTCGAGCTTGCGGACCGGCAGACCCATCTTCATCACCCCTTGATTCTACTACAAAAACGAGGCGGGGAAATGTGCCGCTTGAGGTCCGGTTATGGAGCGCCCGTTCCACGGCGCCCTCCGACAGCGCCGCTTCCTTCTCACTGTTTGAAGTAGCTTCCCCGCGATGCAAGGCGCGTTGGCAGCACTTGCCCCATGTCGCACGCCTTGCCCCGGAAGCCTGGAAAGACTCCCACCCCCTGGAGGTGCCTTCCCAGCCCATCCCGAAGCAGTCGCTGACGGTACCGCAGCGCGCCTGCCGCTCCGCATGGGCCAGGCTGATCGCGAAGGTCTACGAGGTCGATCTCTCAGGCGGCAACTGGCCCAGCGACCCGAAGGGGCGCGCCGGACAGCGAGAGCCCGCTGATCTGTCCCCGTTGTGCATCCAAGATGAAGCTCATAGCGGTCATCACCAATCCTTCCGAAGTGGCTACGATCCTGCGCTACCTCATCAAGATTGGTAGGGCACCGCCGGGTCTCGACCCCAGCTCTCTGAACTGAGCCCTTTCCCGATCTTCTCCTGCGTTGAATCAGCGGGGAAGCCCTGCGCTCCAGAGGGAGCGCTCTCCCCACTCTCGCTACCTGGGGAGGTATTCCCCAACACCCCGGCGCCCCTGGCCGACAGTATGCCTGCCGCGGTCTTGCTTATCTCACTCTTTAGCGACTATCCGCACCAGTACCAAAGATCCGTACGAGCAATCCGTCCTGCAAACGGCGGCGGCCGTCGGAATCGAGATTCCTATCATTTTTCCCTCCCGCTTCAGCCGAACGTCCTCCTGAGCGCATCGAGGCTCGCGCCGAGCATCTCCCCGAGGTGGCCGTCCGTGTAGTCCCGACCCGTCTTGGGCCCGGAGATCTCGAGATAGCCGACCAGCTCTTTGCAGGGAAAGCGGTCTGCATTGCGCTCCAGCACCGCTTTGAGCCTGTCCAGATCGACGATGCCGCGCGCGCGTTCCTCTTCGCTGAAACCGAAGGTGGAGTTGAAGATGGCGTCGGTGTTCTTGAAGTGGAACTCCCACATCCAGGGGACCTGCATCTCGAAGAGATTCCAGTTGTCGTGCGTGACCTGCCGCGACTCGTCGGCGATCCCGTGCGAGATGTCGCTGCAGAGGAGGAAAGGGACCGTCGTGTCGGGGCTCGCGGCGTGGGCAGGGCCCAGCTCACCCGTGAGCCGATGGATCTCCGAGGGGGTGGAGGGGAACTCCCAGGTGCAGGACATCGGTTCGGTGGTGAGCGCCGAAAGCCCGGCCTTGCGCGCCACGACCATGAGCTCCTTCGCGTTGGCAAGGAACTGACGCACCCCGGCCTCCTTCAGATCGGTCTTGTCGCGGAACGTGATGCTGCCATTGCTGCCGGTGGACTCGGCGCCCAGGAGCGAGGCGACGCGTATCATGCGCTCCCACATCCTGCGCGTAGCAGCCTGGAGCAGAGGGTCCCCGCTCGCGAAGCCGCCGAACTCGCGGATCGAGCTGAACATGCTGGATATGCGGATGTCGTAGCTCTCCGCGCTGCGCCGCAAGGCCCTGAAGTACTCGTCATCGGCAAGGAGCGTCACCGTGGAGCTGCCGTACTGCAGCCTGTGGATTCCGTGCTCGCGCATGAGACCGAAAAGCCATTCGAAGGAATAGCGGCTCTCGATGGGATCGCTCTTGACGCCGATATGAACTTTCATAGTGAGAACACCACCTTGTTGAAGAACTCTTTGCGGTTAAGGATGCGGGCGAATATCTCGGGGCCCTGCTCCAGCCCGGGGGTATGACTGATCAGCGAGGCCACGTCAATAGTGCGGCCGATGCAGGAGAGAACCGTGCTCCAATCGTTCCTCCCCTCGGGAACGACCCGTGAGTTCCACGTCCCCTTGATCGTGAGCTCACGGCGGAGGATGGAGGAAAAGTCCTTTTCCCCGACGACGAACTGGCCGCGGATGTTGCCGAGAAAGACCACCTCGCCGAAGCGGGCGCCGGCCTGCACGGCCTGGAGGAACGTGAGGGGCAGGCCGATCGCCTCGACGACCCGGTCCGCGCCGTATCCGCCGGTGCGCTCGAGGATCGCGGCGGCCGGGTCCCCCGTCCTCGAATCCACCGGTTCGAAGCCCATGCTCTGCGCCAGTGCGAGCTTCCTGTCGTCGATGTCGACGATGAACACGCGTTCGCAGCCCCGCAGCCGCATCCACTGCGCCGCCATATTGCCGATGGGGCCGGCGCCGAACACCGCCCCGACGTCACCGGGCCGTACGGTGAGCTTGTTCACCCCGTGCAGGGCGACGGCGCAGGGCTCGGTAACCGCTGCGTCACGGATACTGACCGAATCGGGAAGCGAGACGAGGTTGGCGTCGGGTGCCCACACGTACTGGGCAAAGCCCCCGTCCCGACGCGATCCGAGGTAGTCGTAACTCACGCACTGGGCGAAGTCCCCCGACTGGCAGGGGATGCACTTTCTGCAGGGAATCAGGGGGAACACCGTCACCCGGGCGCCCTTTGAGAACCTGCCTCCCCGGGCAGGCTCTTCAACGGTGCCCGCGAACTCATGCCCCATGACGAGAGGGTAGTGATACGCTCCGCCCTCGAAGCCCCTGTGGATGTCCGAATTGCAGATGCCGGAAAAGCCGACTTTGACGAGTGCCCATTCTGGACCGGGCCGGACGGGGTCCGGGATCTCTTTGTGCTCCACCACTTTGTCCCGAGTCAAAACGAGCGCTTTCATGACGAGAGGGTAGCTGATTTTGATCCATAATGTCCATAGTTGCGTAATCTTGCTTGCCAATTGATGCAAATTGACTATAATACCGCCGAGAGGTACCGGAAGTGAAAGCTGCGGTTCTTGAAAAGCTGAATGCGATCTCGGTCCACGACATGCCGATGCCCGTCTGCGGGGATAATGAGGCGGTGCTCAAGGTGAATGCCTGCGCGGTATGCGGATCGGACATCAGAATCTTCCATTATGGAAACGATCGCGTGACGATGCCTGCCGTGATCGGGCACGAGATCGCCGGCCAGGTGGTCACCGTCGGAAAGAACGTGACGAATTGGAAACCTGGGGACAGGGTCGCCATCGGAGCGGACGTCCCCTGCGGCACCTGCCAATGGTGCACGAACGGCATGGGAACGAACTGCCGGGTCAACTACGCCATCGGCTACCAGTTCGCCGGCGGGTTCCAGGAATACATGCTTCTGAACGACACGACACTCCGCTACGGCCCGGTGACACCGATCCCTGCCGGGCTCAGTTACGCCGAGGCCGCCATTGCAGAACCGCTGGCCTGCGCGATCAACGGCCTCCAGCTCGCCCAGTTCGGGTTGGACAAGAGCATCTGCATCATCGGCCTGGGGCCCATCGGGTGCATGATGCTGGAGCTTTCCAAGGTCTTCGGCGCCTCACGCGTGTTCGCCGCGCAGCGCTCGAAGAAGCGACTGGATATGGCACGGCAGTTCCTCCCCGAGGGGCGGTTCATCGCGACGGAGGAGGAGAACCTCGTCGATACGGTGATGCGGGAGACCGACGGCGAGGGCGTGGACCTGGCCATCACGACGGCGGGCACGGTCCAAGCGCACGAGGATGCCATCAACATCGTGCGCCACCGCGGGTACGTGAACCTCTTCGGCGGCCTGAAAAACCAGCCGAAGCTCAGCCTGGACTCCAACCTCATCCACTACAAGGAATGCTTCGTCATGGGGAGCCACGGTTCGCTTCCCCATCACCACCGAACGGCTGTCGGGCTGATCTCCAGAGGCGCCGTGCACGCGCGTACCTATATCTCGCGGGTTTTTCCCCTCGACGGCATCCAGGATGCACTGGCCTTTCACGAGTCGCGGGCGGGGCTGAAGGTCATCGTTGCGCCGCACGGGGAAAAGGAGGCGTGGTCGTGAAACCGGTGAAGATCGCACCGTCGCTGATGTGCGCCGACTTCATCCACCTGGGAGATGAGCTCGACCTCATGAAGGCGAGCGGCATCGAGTATCTCCACGTGGACATCATGGACGGACACTACGTGCCCAACCTCACCCTCGGGCCTGATTTCTGCCGGGCCCTTGCCGGCTATTCCCCCATCCCTCTGGACATCCATCTCATGATCGAGAACCTCGACGCCTATGTCCCGCTTTTCGCGAAGTTTCCCGGCGTCGTCGTCTCCTTCCACCCCGAGGTGGACTACCATCCCCTGCGCACCGTGGACCTCATCAAGAGCTTCGGGGCACGCGCCGGGGTGGCAATCGAGCCCGCACTCCCGCTTTCCGCCGTGCGGGAGATTCTGCCGCACGTCAGTCTTGCCTGCGTGATGACGGTGAGCCCGGGGTACGCGGGACAGAGGCTCATCCCGAGCTCACTCGAAAAGGTCAGGGAGCTTGCGCGCCTCATCGAGGAGAACGGATGGGACATGGAGCTCGAGGTGGACGGCAACGTGAGCTGGGAGAACGTCCCGGCCATGCTGGACGCCGGAGCCACGGTGCTCGTGGCCGGCACCTCCTCCCTGTACGAGCGCGGGTCGGCTCTTTCGACGACGATCCCGCGAATGCGAAAGCTCATCCAGGGCAGGGGCTGATGCTCCCCGCAGAGCGGCGCGAGCGCATTCTCCGCATCCTCCGTCAGGGCCGCTACGCGGCGGTGGGAGACATCGCTGCTGTGGCGGGAGCCTCTGATGCGACGGTTCGAAGAGACCTCGCCCAGATGGAGGACGAGGGACTGCTCCGCCGGGTGCGCGGCGGCGCCGAGCTCATGGAGGGCGCCGCTCGATCGATGGGCGCCATCGAGCTGCCGCTGGAATATCGCAAAGGCGTGATGCTTGATGCGAAGCGGCGCATCGCAGCGGCGGCAGCCGCACTTTGCAAAGACGGTGAGACCGTCATCATCGACGGCGGGTCGACGACGTTCCAGATGACCGATTTTCTCGCGTCGAGCAAGCTCACGGCGATCACCAACTCGTTTGCCATCGCGGAATCCCTCGTGCACAGGTCCCTCTGCACGGTGATCCTCAACGGAGGCATCGTCTATCCCGAGAGTCAGCTCATCCTTGATCCGTTCGCCCAGGAGATGTTCTCCAACTACACCGCGTCAAAGGCGTTCATGGGGGTGTTCGGCGTCGACGAGACGGGTGCCACGAACACGGAGAGCCTGCTCATCACCACGGAGCGGGCAATGATCGGCCGGGCGAAGGAGCTCGTGATTCTCGCGGATTCCAGCAAGTTCAACAGGCGCGGAAGCCTCTTCCTCTGCGGCTTCGAAAAAATCGGGGCAATCATCACGGACGGCGGGATCCCCGACGCTTACTGCGGCCTGCTCGAGACACGGGGGATACGGCTGATCGTGGTGTGAAGCCCGGGTGGTGGTGGCGCCGGCATTGTGAACATGATGTTACTTGTCCGGCCGCCCGACGGCGGGCGGCGCCGTCAGTTCGCGGGCCGCCAGCTGTACTCGATGGCAATATTCGGCTGAAAAGCGGGGCCCTGCCACTGGTAGACGTCGTAGCCAAGGAGCACGCCTCCCCCACCGCGAAGGGCAATCTGATGGCCCGACGGCCAGCGATACCCGACGCTGACGCACGCTCCGGGGATGACGTAGAAACACGTGCTCTGCATCGAAGCCTCGGTGTAGACATAGGGTCTCAGGAAATCGAAGATGCTCTGGATAATCCCCATTTCGACGTCGAGCTGGAATCCGCTCGTGGGTGGCATGACGTGGCCGACTCCGACGAGGGTCCACGATACCTGGGTCGGCGATATGACGTTGAGTCCCGCCGTGCCCCTGATTCCGATGAGATCCGAGAACTGGTATTCGGCCCCCGCCTTCAGGGCGAGGAACAGGTCGAGCTCCGACTGGAAGCTCCACGTCGCCGCCTGCGCGGAGAGGAGAGATGGGGCCAGCAGGAACGTGGCGGCAAGAACGACAGCTGATCTTCGCACGATTCTTTCTCCTACTTTCGGTGCCATTCTGGCTCATGGAGCCCGCCGTGGCAAGGGCTCGTGACACCGACGTCCCGGCCTCACGCTTCACGGGAAACACGCGAATAGAAGCCCAGGAAGTTCCCCCCGATGATCAGCTCGATCTCGGACGGGGAAAAGCCCCGGGCGGAGAGCACCGCGACAATCTTCCACGCATCCTGGAGGCCGGCGTATCCCTTCATATAGCCGGGTACTCCGTTCACGTCGCTTCCGATGGCGATGTGATCGACGCCTGCCACGTCCGCGCAATGCGAGCAGTACGCGCCGAACGTCTCGAGGTCGGGCACGCCGGACTGCCCGTTGAGGAAAGGCCAGAGCCCTATGATGCCGCCCGCCAGCGCAACAGCCCTGATGGCATCGTCGGAGATGTAGCGCGGGAAGTCCTGCAGGGCGCGGGGCCCGGTATGGCTGCAGATCATCGGCGCCCGGGCCGCATCGAGGCTGTCGCGGATGGTACGCTCGTCGGCGTGCGCCAGGTCCACGATCACGCCGAGGTCATTGGCGCGGGCAATGACCCGCCTCCCGAAGCCGGTGAGACCGGTCTGGTGCGCGTCGTCGATGATCTTCCCGCCCCAGCCGTAGGCGATCGAGGCGATGTCGTTGGCTGTATAGTGGACCAGCCCTAGCAGGCGCACGCCGTGCGCATGTGCCGCATCGAGACGTTCGAGATCCGTGCCGATGAAGTTGCCGCCTTCGATACCGAGAATAAACGCCGTGTCTCCTTCCGCAAGAAAGCGGCAAAGGTCCCCGGTGCTCGATGCAATGCGCGCTCCCGCGGCATCGAGCGTGCGCCTCAGCACGCCCACCATGGCGAGGGTGTGCTTCCACTCGTCCCGTTTCACCAGACCGAAGGAGTTGGCATCCCCCAGGGCGCAGACCACGAAGCCGCGGACTCCCGTTTCCCGAACATCCCTCAGGCGGACATCCCGGGGCATTCGACCCCGGGAAAGGATCCTGAGGGGAAGCGGGAGAAGCCCCTCCCTGTGCCCGTGAACGTCGAAGTACGGCGCCCGGGCAAGGAGGACGGCAGCTTCGTCATGGTTCATGAGCCGGGTCTCACAGACCCCGCCGAGGCCTGAGCAGGACGAAGCAGACGACGGAAACGAGGGCAAAGATGATCAGGTAGCCGAACGCTGCCGCAAAAGAGCCCTTGAATGCGTCCACGAGGACGCCGATGACGAGCGGCGTGACGAATCCCGCAAGCTGTGCGCCGAACGAGGACAGCCCGGTGGCGCTCCCGACGATTGCGGCGGGAACCTGCTTGACGAGAAAGGCGGGCACGAAGGCGAGGAGGAATCCCAGGATGAGATAGGCAATGGTCTGCCAGGCGGCGAACAGCGCGATGGAGTGGCACGTGTACATGAGGTAGATCATCGCGGCCGAGATCGCCGAGGAGGCGACGGCAAGGACCCTGTACCAGCGTGGCTTCAGCGCGTCGACAATCGTCCCCCCGAGGTACATGCCCCCCATGAG
>PLNO01000056.1 GCA_003141795.1 Spirochaetaceae bacterium
GTCCTTGCCCTTCTGGTTGATGATCGCGTCCATGGCGAGGGATTCCTTGCCGGTTCCGCGGTCACCGATGAGAAGCTCGCGCTGTCCCTTCCCGATCGGCACCATGGCGTCGATGGCCTTGACGCCGGTCTGCAGAGGTTCCTTCACGGACTGGCGGTCCTTGATGCCCGGCGCCTTGAACTCCACCGGCCGTGTGCGGGTGGTCTTCACGTCGCCCAGGTCGTCGATGGGGATGCCCAGCGGGTTGACGACGCGTCCGACCAGCCCGTGGCCGACCGGCACCTCGAGCACCCTGCCGGTGCGCCTGACCTTGCCGCCCTCGTGGAGGTCCACGTAGTCGCCCAGGATGACCGCGCCGATGCTGTCCTCCTCCAGGTTCAGGGCGAGGCCGTAGACCCCGGTCTCGAACTCCAGCATCTCCATGGCCATGGCGCCGCGCATCCCGTAGATGCGCGCGATCCCGTCGCCGAGCTCCACGACCGTGCCGACCTCGTCGACCTCCAGGTCTTTGGAGTAGCTGCGGATCTCTTCCTTGATGCGGGTGGAAATCTCTTCGATATTGATTCGCATTGTCGTCCCCTATCTTCCTTCCAGCGCGGCGGAGAGAGATTTCATGCGGCCCTGGATGCTGAGCTCGATCTCCTGTCCTTCGCTTTCCACGACCGCGCCGCCGATCAGAGAGGGTGCGATCGTGACCTCGAGCTCCACCCGCGCGTTGAACCGCGCCTCCAGGGCGTGCGTTACATGCGCTTTCTCCTCCGGACCCAGCGGGAAGGCGGTGGAGAGCTTCACCTTGCGAACGCCCCGGGCGAGCCGTGCGCGCGCCTCGAAGTCCTCCGTGACCTCTCCAAGGAGGCTCATGCGGCCGCGATCCACCATGAGAAGCAGCAGGTGGAGCACCCGCTCGTCGGCTTTCCCCTCGAGGCCCGCTCGTATGAGCCTCCTCTTCACGGGCCGGCCGATGAGTCGGTTGGAGAGGAACCCACGGATCTCCCTGTCGGCGAACAGGGCGTCGCGCGATGCGCGCAGATCCGCCTCCACCGCGTCCAGTGAGGACGTCTCGGAGGCGAGCTCGAACAGCGCCCGCGCGTAGTTGCGGCCGATGATGCCGGTCATTCCTCTGCCCTAGTTGCGGGAGGGGCCCGCGACGAGCTTGTCGGCGAACTCTTCCACGTACGCCTTGTTGTCCGCCGAGGCGGTCTCCCGCTTGAGGATTGCATTCGCGATGGAGAAGGACAGCTCGACGACGTGCCCGCGGAGCGACCGCTCGGCGTCAGCCCGGGCGGTCTCGATTTCGTGCATCGCCCGTTCCTTCACCTCCCGCGCCTCCACCTGGGATGCACGCAGGATGTCCTCCCGCAGGCGCGAGGCTTCCGCGCGACCGGCCTCGATGATCCGCGCCGCCTCTTCACGTCCCTCGCGGATCTTCTGTTCATATTCGGCGAGCACGCTTCCGGCTTTTTCGCCGGCCAATCGGGCGGCGTCGAGGTCGGTGGCGATCTTCTGCGATCTCTTGTCCAGCGCCCCGGTGATCTTGTCCCACACGGTGAATCGCAGGATCAGGAGAAGCACGCCGAAGGTGATCCACAGCCAGATGATGAGGCCGGGATCCAAGCGGAGAAGGGCCATGCCGGACCCCCTACATGACGATGGCGAGGATGCAGATGACCAGAGCGATGATGCCGACGCCTTCCACGAGGACGGCGGTGAGCAGCATGTTCGTCTGGATCTTCCCCGCGGCTTCCGGTTGCCGGGCGATGCCTTCAACGGCGCTCGATCCGATCTTTCCGAGGCCCAGGCCGACGCCGAGAACCGCAAGACCCGCGCCGATACAGGCGCCAAGGAACGCGGCGAACTTCATGATCGCGGGAGCCAGTACTGTCAGATCCATAAAAGTACTCCTTTCGAGATATCTTCCTGCGGTTGTCCCCTTGGGGCCGCCGTGAACGAATCAGTGCTTTTTGATCGCCAGTCCGATGAACATTGCGGAGAGGAATGAGAAGATGTAGGCCTGCAGAACTGCCACGAACAGCTCCAGGGCGGAGATCGCCAGATCAACGAGTATGGCCACCGGCCCGATGGCCAGCGCCTGGAATTTCACGATCAGGAGGAGAATGAGGATGATGGCCACGTGGCCGCCGATCATGTTTGCAAACAGACGCATGATGAGGGCGATCGTCTTCGAGAAGATGCCCACGATCTCGAACAGGAGCGTGAGAGGGGCCATCCAGATGGGGGTGCCGTGGGGTATCAGGTCCTTCCAGTAACCGACGATGCCCTTTGAACGCATGCCGGCGATGTTCAGCACGAAGAAGGTGATGAGGCCCAAGCCCGCCGTCGTTGCGAGGTTCCCGGTGACCGCGCCGCCCAGCCATACCGCCTCTCCGCCCGTCTTGGGAATGATGGGCGCGAAGGGAGGGACCATGCCCAGGATGTTGGAATACAGGATGAAGAGGAAAAAGGTGAAACAGAGGAGATAGAACCTTTTGCCCTCCTGCCCCAGCACGGGGTCATACACGGTGTCGCGCATGAACTGGAGAAGGAGCTCGAAGAGGCTCTGCAACCGTGTGGGCTTGCGGTAGGGGTCCCGCAGCTTGCGCGCCAGGTAGAGCATGGTGGCGAGCACCAGGAGGGCGACCACGGTCATGAGGATGAAGTGCTTCGTGATGTTGAAGATCAGGTGGAAACTGCCAATGGAGAGCACGGGGATCGTCGCGAAGGGCCTGTCGACATTGTCGGTCAGTTCCGCAAACAGCGCCGTGGAGAGGTTGAATTGCGCCTTCGGCTCGGCCGCTGCGGGCGCGACAGCACAGAGCTGTCCAATCGGCAGCGCAAAAAACACCAAGCTGAAGAGTACAAAGCGCTTCAGTCGCGCGGTGGTGAGCCGGATACGATCCCCCTCGATTGCTGAATGACGATGAATGCTCGGCAGTATAGCATGGGGCCTCTGGTTTGTCGCCACCTTTTTTTCCGAGAAAGCGGGGCGCCTGCCGCAGCCCGAGCGTTACTTCCTTTCCCCCTGTCGCAGGAATTCAGTACCTTTTGGGTGCACAGAGGAGGGTTTCAGTGAATCCTGCGAAAACATTGGGCGAGCTGAAAGCGGCCGGCTACCGGCCGAAGACCATCAAGGACGAGATGCGCGACAATCTGGTCCGCATGCTCCGCGCCGGTGAGGAGCTGTTTCCCGGCATCATCGGCTACGACACCACCGTCATCCCCGGCCTGGTGAACGCCCTGCTCTCCCGGCACGATTTCATCCTCCTGGGCCTCCGCGGCCAGGCGAAAACGCGGATTCTCCGCGGCCTCGTGCGCTTCCTCGACGAGCAGATCCCCGTCATCACAGGCACGGACACCAACGACGATCCTTTTGCCCCGGTGAGCCGCAAGGGCAGGGAGCTCGTTGCCAGCCTCGGGGACGCAACGCCGATAGAGTGGATGCCGCGCGAGTCGCGCTATAGGGAGAAGCTCGCCACCCCCGACGTCACCATCGCCGACCTCATCGGCGACATCGACCCGATCAAGGCTGCCACACGCAAGCTGGCATATGCGGACGAGGAGGTCATCCATTTCGGCATCATCCCGAGGACCAACCGGGGGATCTTCGCCATCAACGAGCTTCCCGACCTCCCGCCGAGGATCCAGGTCGGGCTGCTGAATATAATGGAAGAGAAGGACATCCAGATCCGCGGATTCCCCATCCGCATGCAACTGGACATCCTCATGGTCTACTCGGCAAACCCCGAGGATTACACGAACCGGGGGAACATCATCACGCCGCTCAAGGACCGCATCGATTCACAGATCATCACCCATTACCCGCAGGATCGCCAGGCCGCCATGCGCATTACGGCCCAGGAGGCGTGGACGGACAGGGGGAACGGGATCGAGCTCATCCTCCCCGACTGGTATCGGGAGCTCGTGGAAGAGGTGGCTTTCGCCGCGCGTACGAGCGAGTACGTGAACCAGGCCTCGGGGGTGTCCGCGCGGATGAGCATCTCCCTGCTGGAGAACGTGATGAGCAACATGGAGCGCCGCGCCATCATCCAGGGGCAGGAGACGATGTACCCCCGGATCGGCGACCTCCATGCGGCCGTCACTGCGATCACCGGCAAGGTGGAGCTCGTCTACGAAGGCGAGCAGCAGGGGGCGGCCATCGTCGCGCGCAAGATAATCGGAGAGGCCGTGAAGGAGACCTTCCGTCGCCGATTCCCCGACCCCACGCCGAAGAAGAGGAAGAGCAGGGAGGGTGGGGAGGAGCAGTCCTCGGGCAGGCAGGAGCCTTCCCCGTTCCAGCCCATTCTCACGTGGTTCGGCAAGGGCAACACGGTGGAGACATCGGACGAGATCCCCTACGACGAGTACGTGAGCCGCCTCTCCAAGGTGACGGGGTTGAAGGAGATCACGGCGAAGCACCTCGACCTCAAGGAGGGAGACGGGCTGGCTCTCGGAATGGAGTTCGTGCTCGAGGCGCTGCACCAGCACTCGATGGTCTCCAAGCGGGAGGAAGGCACCACGACCGCCTACCGCGACATGCTCAAGGCGATGTTCGACCACATGGCGACGAGCGGCGACAGCTAGAAAGGCGGAGCCTGCATGCGCTGGGAATACTCGGAGTGGGACCAGACCCTCCAGAACCTCTTGAAGAGCTTCCAGGACCTGATGGGCCTGTTCAACTATCTGATGCTCATGGCCGGAGGGGACGTCGACAAGGTTTTCAAGTGGATGGAGTACCTTCAGGAGCGCGGCTCGATCGATCCTGACATCGACCTGGAGGAGTTCCGCAGGCAGCTCATGGAGCAGCGGATCATCGAGCAGCTCAAGGAGGGCGGGTACAACCTCACCGCCAAAGGGGAGCAGGTCATCAGGAAGGACTCCCTGAACCAGATCTTCAACGGCCTGCAGAAGTCAGGCTTCGGCCAGCACCGCGTTCCCAGCACCGGCAACGGGGAGGAGAGGCTCACCGAAACGCGCCCCTGGCGCTTCGGTGACCCCGTGACGCAGATCGACGCACTGGGCACGATCTCCAATGCGGTGAAGCGCGCGGGGGTGGAGGAGATCAGCCTCGCGGAGGAGGACTTCGAGGTCTACGAGACCGAGCACCTCTCCTCCTGCGCCACGATGCTCCTCATCGACATCAGCCACAGCATGATCCTCTACGGCGAGGATCGGATCACCCCCGCGAAGCAGGTCGCACTCGCGCTCACCGAGCTCATCCTTACGCGCTACCCGAAGGACACGCTGAGGGTCGGCACGTTCGGAGACGAGGCGCGCGAAATCGCCATAAAGGACATTCCCTACCTGCAGGTCGGTCCCTTCCATACGAACACCCGCGCGGGGCTGGAAATGGCACAGACCATACTCGAAGGCACCCGGCAGTCCAACCGCCAGATCTTCATGGTGACGGACGGCAAGCCCACGGCGATCACGGAGAACGGGGAGGTGTACAAGAACCCCTACGGGTTCGATCCGAAGATCCTCGCCCAGACTCTGGAGGCGGCTTCCGCCTGCCGCCGCGCCGGCATCACCATCACGACGTTCATGCTCGCGCAGGACCCCGAGCTCGTCGATTTCGTGGACGAGCTCACGCGCCTCAACAAGGGCAGGGCGTACTACGCTTCCGCAGACAAGCTGGGGGAGTTCCTCTTCGCCGACTACATCCGCAACAAGAGGCGCGTCGTGCACTAAAGAGCGCGGGGTCGTTACTTCCGCTCGGGTCGGGGCTTCCACTCCGTGCGCGCGGAGGCCACCGCGACGAGTGGCCCGCCCTGCGCGGGGTTCGCGAACACGCCATGGTGGAAGCCCGTTCCCTGCTCCTTCGGCAGTGGCTCCAGGGCAGGCCAGATCTTCTGCCCGTAGACGACTTCCCGCGAGTACTGGCCGTCCACTCGGGTGAGGTGGTAGGTGTCCTGGACCTCGCGCGGTACCGCCTCCAGCGCCCACTCCATGTAGTTCACGTTGTTGACGTGGCCGTTGGTGTCGATGTCCCGACCACGCACGTCGTAGGTGCGGGACGTGTCCATCCAGCGTGCGTCCGGGGCCGGTACCTCGTCGAGGTCCCGCTCGATGCACCGCGTGCCCTCCGGCGCCCACGCGGCCACGATGTCGGGGAGCACGGGCACGGGGCGCTTGCGCTCCAGGCTGTAGAAGATCCACAGGGATCGCGCCGCCCCCATCACGTCCCCCGACTCGCCACGTACGACGTACTCCCTCTGCCCGTAGAACACGCGTGAGGAGGACATCCACGTCTCCACGCTGAACGACTCCTGATAGGCCGGGTAGCGGTACATCTCGATGCTCCCCCGGAGGAGGACCCAGCCGAAACCATTGCGTCGCAGGCGGTACACGTCCCACCCCGATTCGTCGCAATGGGTGAATGCCGTTTCCTCGAAGATGTTGAGCATGGTGAGCGGCGTGGCCTCTCCCCAGGAATCCATCTCGTAGTAGCGCAGGCGGTAGGATCTGATGTGCTTTCTCGGGTTGTTCACTTCTGCCTCCTCTTCTCCAAGTGACACTCTTCAGTCATACTATAACATGGAGGACTGACATGCCCGTACGAATTCCCAACGACCTTCCCGCTCGCAAGACGCTCTCGGAGGAGAACATCTTCGTGATGACCACGGAACGGGCGGCGCATCAGGACATCCGGCCCCTGCGCATCGCAGTCCTCAACCTCATGCCCACGAAGATCATGACGGAGACGCAGATCCTGCGCCTCCTCAGCAATACGCCGATCCAGGTGGACATCACCTTCATCCGCATGGGAACCCACGAGTCCAAGAACACCCCGACGATCCACCTCGACACTTTCTACGAGTCCCTCGACGATGTCCTGCACCAGAGATTCGACGGCCTGATCATGACCGGCGCTCCGGTGGAGACGCTGCCGTTCGACCAGGTGGACTACTGGCCCGAGCTCGTTCGGCTGATGGACTGGAGCAGGACGAACGTGTGGTCCTCCCTGCACATCTGCTGGGGCGCCCAGGCAGGCCTCTTCCACCACTACGGCATTCAAAAGTACGAGGTGCCGCAGAAGGTGTTCGGCCTTTTCCCCCACAGGGTGCTCGATCCCACCGAGCCTCTCATGCGCGGCTTCGACGAAGTTTTCCTCGCGCCGCATTCCCGCCACACCGAGGTCCGCCAGGCCGACATCGAGGCGGTGAAGGCGCTGAAGCTCCTTGCCTTGTCGGAGGAGGCAGGCGTGTACATGGCACAGTCGGAGGACGGCCGGATGGTGTTCGTGACCGGACATCCCGAGTACGACAGGTTCACGCTGAAGGCCGAATACGACAGGGACGTCGCCAAAGGGATTCAGATCGCCGTGCCGAGGAACTACTTCCCGGGGGACGATCCCCGCCGGGAGCCGCTCATGACGTGGCGTTCTCACGCCCACCTCTTGTACGCGAACTGGCTCAACTACTGCGTGTACCAGGGAACGCCGTTCGACCTGGAGCGGCTCCCGGGCACCGACACGCCGCTGTCCCGGGACTGAGCGCGCCAGTTCACTCGACGTCGAGCACGAGCTCGTCATTGCGGGCGACGATCCTCCCGCCCGGAGGAACGACAATGAAATCCCCGTCCCAGGGGCCTTCGAACAATCGGCGAAGCAGAGAGATGTTGCCCTCTTTCACCTGGAAGTCCCAGCCCAGCGACTTCGCGTCCCCGCGGCCCGCCTCGATGAGGCCCGTCTCGTCGCAGACGCCCATCGTGAGGTAGAGGTAGGCGCTGTAGTTCTTCTGCCAGTCTCCCACGGTGGCCTGGAGGAAGTCGGCGTTCTCCTTGCCGTACTTCTCCACCATCTCCTCGTAGGATTCCGTCAGGCCGAGCTTTCCCATGACCCCCTGCTTGCCGTATGCGGGACGGGAATAGTCCTTGCCCTCCTCGATGTTGCGCTCCATCCAGCCCGAGGTGAGATAGTACGTCCCGGGGTGGCCGTCGAAGTACTCGCGATACGCCGAACGCGACCCGAAGAAGAACGTGATGCAGTCGTGGGCCCGCGGGATCACGAGCGGGATGTCGCGGGCCGTCACGCCCACCAGCCCGTCATTGCAGCGCGCATACCCGAGGAGGATCGCCTCGTAGCCGACGTAGGGGTCGACGGCATCGATTGCCGACTGGACGCGCGCAACCATGTCCTGGGTCTCAAGGTCATGAAGACCCTTGCGGAGGAACTCCACGTCGACGAACGACGAGGAGGTGGCGGCGAGGGCGCACGCCTCCCGGTAGATGATTTCGCAGCCGATGAACTTCAGCCTGCGTTTCCGCGCCGTGATCATGGCGGTGAGTCTACCCCGGGCTGGCTGATCGGGTACACCCTCGGGGCCGGCGCCCCGCCATGACCCCGCCATTCGGCGGGGGACAATTCCTTTGACCGGCAGCGCGGCGGAATGTATCTTCATTTGGCTATATAGATTGCTTCCGCTGAAGCGAAGATGAATGCGCCAGGAGCGCTAGAAGGAGACGGCAGCTTCATGTATACGGTGACAAAACGTGAGCGAACATTCACGCTGGCAGGCATCATGGTCGCCCTGCTCCTCGGGGCGCTCGACCAGACCATCGTGGGCACGGCCATGCCCAGAATACTTCGGGACCTGAACGGGTTCAGCCTCTACACGTGGGTCGTGACCGCCTATCTCCTCGCCTCGACGGCAATGATCCCGATCTACGGCAAGCTTTCCGATCTGTACGGCCGCAAGGTCATCGTGCTGGTCGGCGTGCTGCTGTTCCTCACCGGTTCGGTTCTCTCGGGCCAGGCGCACAGCATGATCGAGCTCGTGATCTTCAGGGCGGTGCAGGGGCTGGGGAGCGCCGGGATCTTCTCCACGGCCTTCACCGTGGTTGCGGACCTCTTCTCCCCCGCGGAGCGGGGTCGCTATCAGGGACTTTTCGGCGCGGTGTTCGGCCTTGCAAGCGTGATTGGACCCTGGCTCGGAGGCGTGCTCACCGACACCCTCTCCTGGAGGTGGGTCTTCTACGTGAACATGCCCGTCGGTCTGGTGGCGCTGGGCTTCATCATCTTCCAGATGCCGCCGCTGAAGCCGAAGCTCGACCGCAAGGTGAGCATCGACTGGCTGGGATCCATCCTCCTGCTCGTGGGCATCGTGCCCCTCCTGCTCGCACTCACCCTCGGGGGACAGGAGTTCCCGTGGGCCTCATGGCAGATCATCGGATGCTTTGCGATCGGCGTGATAAGCATGGCGGCGTTCTTCTTCGTTGAGAAGCGCGCGAAAGAGCCGATTATACCCTTCGACCTGTTCCAGAACAGGACCTACGTCATCGGCAACGCATCCGCGCTCCTGATCGCCGGCGTCGGCTTTTTCGGTGCCATCGTGTTCCTTCCGATCTACATGGTGATAGTGATCGGGGTGTCGGCGAGCGCCGCGGGATTAACGGTCATGCCGCTGACCCTCGGACTGGTCGTCTCCAGTTTCGTCGCGGGACAGCTCGTGAGCCGCACGGGCAAATACAAGGCGCTCCTGCTGATCGGGACGGCCATTGTGTTCGTGGGATACGTGCTTATGCTCAAGCTAGGGGTCACGACGACACGCTGGGATGTGACCTGGCGCATGATCGTCCTCGGCATAGGAATCGGCCCGGCCCTCCCCATCTATACCCTCGCCGTGCAGAACGCCGTCAACCCCAGGGAGGTCGGCGCCGCGACGAGCAGCAGCCAGTTCTTCCGCCAGATCGGCTCGACGGTCGGCGTCGCGGTTTTTGGTACGATCCTCGCGAGCGTCCTTGCCACACAGCTTCCCAAGTACATGCCCGAGGAGCTCCGCGGGTCCGGCGCGGGAAAGATGTCCATCAGCATGGGGCAGCTCGAGTCGGGCAACATCAGCTCCGTCGGTGATCAGATCAAGGCGGGATTGCAGGCCACCTATGGCAAGATCGAGGCGGTGCTGACGAAAAACGACACGGCGGCCCTCGCGAGCCTCATGGCCGATCCGAAGCTTCCCGCGGAGATGAAGTCGATGCTCAGCAACGGCGGGATCGAAGGGCAGGTGCGCGCCGGGCTCGATGCCGAGTACAAGGGGATCGCGGCAGCCCTCGAAAGCGGCAGGCCCGCCGGGCTCGCCGCGCTGCTCGCCGATCCAAAGCTCCCCCCGCCGCTGAAGGACCAGATCGGGAAGTTCCCGGTTGCCGTGCTCGCCAACCCTGCCGCCGTGAAGGGGGTGCTCACCACCATCCGCAAGAACATGGACGCGGAGGAGCCTGCCCTCGCGCAACAGGCCACGCAGGCTGCACTGACGCAGATCAAGGCGACGTTCGACGCCCAGGCAGTGACGCTGACGGCGGCGGTTTCTGCCGCGCTGAAGAAGGCGTTCACCGAGGCGATCGACAGGGTCTACTTCTGGGGAATGTTCGTCATCATCCTGGGATTCGTCGTTACACTGTTCCTCCCCGAGCTCACGTTGCGCAAGACCAGCGGAACAGAAGCGATGGCGGCGGGGGAAGGCGGGGCGGCCCCAACCGAAGAGGATGCCCCTGAAGGTCTGCCTCCCGGAGCACCGGCGGAATCGGAGAGCTGACGGAAAGGGCCGGCGGGTGTCATGACCCCTGCCGGCCCTCCCTTTACCGCGCCTCGTTTTGTGGGTAACTTTCCCTTGAGAAATCCACGAGAAAAGATCTCATGCCTACAGGGAGAGTGCACCCATGTCCAAACACCAGTTCCAGACCGAAGTCAACCAGCTCCTGACCCTCATCATCCATTCGCTGTATTCCAACACTGAGATATTCCTGAGGGAGCTCGTTTCCAACGCCTCCGACGCCCTGGACAAGCTGAAGTACCTCACGCTGACGCAGGACGACTTCAAGGGGGTCCCCTTCGCGCCCCGGATCGACATCTCTTTCGACGGCAAGGACAGAAAGACCCTGACCATTTCCGACACCGGCATCGGGATGAACGAGAAGGACCTGGAGGAGAACCTGGGAACGATCGCACGGTCGGGGACCAAGGAGTTCATCCAGGCGATGTCCGCCGATGCGCGCAAGGACTCGAGCCTCATCGGCCAGTTCGGAGTGGGATTCTACTCCTCCTTCATGGTTGCGGACACCGTCGATGTGATCTCCCGCAAGATCGGGGAGGAGAAAGCGTGGAAGTGGACGAGCGACGGTAAGGGGGAATACGAGATCACCGAGGCTGCGCGCGACACCTCGGGGACCACGGTGACCCTGCACCTCAACGACGCCGGCCGAGAGTACGCGGACCGCTGGCGCATCGAGGACATCATCCGCAAGTACTCCAACCACATCGCCTTTCCCATCCATCTGCACTATACGGAAAAGGGCGAGCACGGCGGCACCGTGGACAAGGAATCGCAGGTCAACTCGGCACTCGCGTTGTGGCGCAGGCCGAAGTCCGACCTCAAGGACGACGACTACAAGGAGTTCTACAAGACGCTGTCCCACGACTCGGAGGATCCGCTGCTCTGGATCCACCTCGCCGTCGAGGGGGCCCTGGCCTATACGACGCTCTTCTTCATCCCGTCGCACGCGCCTTTCGACCTGTACCGCTACGACTATCAGCCCGGAGTGAAGCTGTACATCAAAAGGGTGTTCATCACGGAGAGTGAAAAAGAGCTCCTGCCGGTATACCTGCGCTTCGTGCGCGGCATCATCGACTCGGAAGACCTCCCATTGAACGTGAGCAGGGAGATCCTCCAGAAGAACCGCATCATGGAGAACATCCGTTCCTCCTCCGTGCGCAAGATCCTCCAGGAGCTCGCGCTGATGAGCAAGGACACGGTGCGCTACGACACGTTCTGGAACGAGTTCGGACGCGTGCTCAAGGAGGGGATCCTCCAGGACTTCGAGCACAAGGACCAGCTCCTGGAGCTCATCCGCTACAAGTCCTCATCGGTTCAAGGATGGACGAGCCTCGCCGCCTACCGGGACCGTATGCAGAAGGACCAGAAGGCCATCTACTACGTCACCGGCGGCAAGGAGGCGGGGCTGCGCAACTCGCCGCTTCTGGAAACCTACAAGGCGCGCGGTGTCGAGGTGCTCGTCATGGACGACGAGATCGACGAGATCGTGGCAGGGGCCATCGGCAAGTTCATGGACGTCGACCTGAAGGCTGTGAACCGCGCGGCGACGGCCGATGACCTGAAAACCGAGGCTGACGCGACGAAAGCGGCGGAGGTGGCGCCGCTTCTGGAAAAGGTGAAGAAGTCCCTCGGTGACCTGGTCAAGGACGTGCGCGCCTCGAGCCGGCTGGCGGATTCTCCCTCGTGCATCGTCGTCGACGAGAACGACCCCACGGTGCAGATGCAGCAGATCCTCAAGATGATGGGCAACAAGGACATGCCGGAGGTGAAGCCGATCCTGGAGATCAATCCCTCCCATCCCATCGTCACGAAGCTCGCCGGGGTGCAGGACGCCGCAGTGATCGACGACATGAGCAGGCTTCTGCTCGATCAAGCCCTGCTCGTCGAAGGCGCAGAGCTCAAGGACCCCGCAGGGTTCGTGAAACGGATGAACAAGGCCCTGGAGAAGTCGCTCGGATAAAAAATGCGCCAGGAGCGCCGGGAA
>PLNO01000223.1 GCA_003141795.1 Spirochaetaceae bacterium
TTCACGACGAGCCTCAAGGGCTTGAAGGCGAGCTACAAGGTCTTCAAGCTGCACGCGCCGGGGGCGTAAGAACTGAGCCTGCATGCAGGGGAGACGCCCCGTTCTGAGGCGCCTCCCTTCTGCCCTGTGTCTCCGCTAAGGAGCGGGCGAGAGAATCTGAACGAGGTTGGTCGTCGCGTCCGTTATCGCCAAATTCCCTGACGAATCGACAGCGACATCAAAGGGCCAGCCAAACGTGCCATTCCCGACACCGACACCACCCCATTTCGCCATGAAGTTCCCGTCGGAATCGAATTTCTGGATGCGCCTGCTGACGAAGTCAGCAACATACACGTGGTCATATTTGTCAACCGCTATTCCGACAGGAAGCTGGAGCTGCCCGTCACCTGTGCCGGATGCACCCCACGCTTTCACGAAGGTGCCGTTCTTGTTGAATTTCTGGATCATGTGGGGTTGTCCGAAGATGGCGAAGTCAGCCACATAGACGTTCCCCTGACTGTCGACAGCAACCCCGACGGGATATTCGAGGTTCCCGTCCGCGGTCCCAGTGGTCCCAATGGTCTGGGGCACATGCGTCGTGTATCCGTTGGAATCGTATATGACGATCTGCATTAGGCCGGTGTCTGCGACGTAGATGTTCCCCGAGCTATCGAGGGCAACGCTTGCAGGGCTTTGGAGAGTCCCCGATCCCATCGTCGTGACGGGGTTCAAGGAAGAGTCGAGTACCTGGACATAATGGTTGGTGTAATTAGGTGCATAGATTGTGCCTGATGAATTGATCGCAATTGAGCCCAGCCAGGGCTTGTAATTGGGATCGCTCCACTGGCCCAGGTATCCGCCGCTCGAGCTGAACTTCTGTATCCTCTGACCCCCATATTCCGAAACATAAAGATTACCGGAGGCATCGAAGGCGACGCCCGCGGGGACCGTGAACTGACCGTTGCCGGTGAGCGCGATGCCCCCCCATGAAGCGACGAGCGCTTTCGAGCTATTGAACTTCTGGATGCGACCGAGGCCATTGTAGAGATTATTTGTTACGGGAAGGTCGGCGGCGTACACATTGCCGGACCCGTCCACTGCCACGCCGGAAACGCTCGTAAAACCACTGGCGAATATCACTGAACTGGCACCACCGTAAGGAACCTGCAGCACATTGCTCGCGCCGCTATTGGCGACGTAGAACGTGGGCGGAGTCGAAGTGTTACAAGCGATGGCCGTCGGATTGTTGAACGTCACTGTCCATTTCCCATAATACGTTCCGGTTGAGCTGTAATACTGCACCCTGCCGGAGGTACCATTGTCGCATACGTTCACATAGGTATAACCGTCTATCGCAATTCCCGTTGGGCCGGAGAAAGCAGCGCCGCCCGACCCGTTCCCTGTTCCGTCCCATGACGTAAGGGATGCACCGGTTGAAGTGAACTTCAGCACCTTCGATACGCCGCTGTCCAGAACGTACACGTTGCCGGACGAGTCCACGGCGACACCCCTTGCCGTGCTGATAGTAGTTCCCGGAGTCCACGAGAGCACATTGCCGGACACATCGTACTTGAGAATCGGCGTGCTCGAGGATGAGGTGGCCACATACATATTCCCGCTCGGGTCGAACGCCAGGTCGTACACGCTCCCGCCGATGCCTGTGACTGCCCCGATATCGTATGTCTTCTGCAGTGCTCCGGCAGGGCTGAATTTGCGGATACGGTACGTCGAATCGGCCACGTAGAAGTAGCCCGCCGTATCGACCTTCACGACTGAAGAGCCGAACGAATACTCAGGATTTGGGTTTCCCCACTGCCGCACGAAGTTGTACGCGGTAGCGGTAAATGGGAATTGCGCGATCTTCGCCTGGATCGCCGTTAGGAACGGGCTCGGGCATCCCGACAGAACGAGGAGGGCGCCGAGTGCCAGAGTTCCGAGTGTGATTCTTGCTATTCTGACCATACAACCATTCCCCTTTGTCCGGCGGCGTCCGCTGCGCGGGTAGCTTCCTCACCCCTGAGGTCGAGGTAGGAGAACTGGCCCGCGAGATCCGGGTTGACCTTCTGCAGGTCCCCGTACGCCTGTTTTGCTATGGAGTAGTTTTCCAGGGCGTGATTCGCCCGCGCCACGCAGAGCAGGACCGTCGCGTTCTTCGGGGCCTTCTTGAACGCCCTGTTGTAAAAATCCAGCGCCTTGTCGTAGTTCGCCTGCATGAAGTAGATGTTGCCGACGTTGATGAGCGCGGGAAGGTATTCGTCCTTTGAAAGGATGGACTGGAACTCCCTCATCGACTGATCGTACATGCCGAACCGCGAATGAAGGACAGCGAGGCTGTTCTGCGCCTTTTCCTTTCCCGTCTGGGTGGAGGCCCGGGAGAGTGACGCCTGCAGCTGCCTCTCCTGATCGCCCATCTCGCCCTGAACGAAGGCGACAAGATCGTCGGAGAATGCCTTCACGATCTTCGCATCGTCAGGGAGCTTGATGGCGGAGGTCGAGCTTGAAAAGCCGACCGGCGTATATGTCTTCCACGCGTCGTGCACCGGATAGAGAACGGCCTGGTTCTTTACCAGGTTTTCCCGCCACTCCTTGGCGCCGAGCTGCCACGCCTTGAGGAAGCCACCCTGGCGCAGCGTGATCTCGATGGGCAGCCACACCTTGTTGTCCTTGATGATGAGATCGTCCTTGTGGGTGAACGCCGCGCGGGCATCCTCGGGGCTCAGGCCGAGCTTTACCGCCATGTAGATGTGGCCCGGTATGGTGATGAAGGCCGTCTCCAGGCCGACCGCCTCGAACATCGAGGAGTACAGCGCGGAGAAGTCGCTGCACTTCCCGCTGCGATAGTCGAGGGTCTGCTGGGGGAACTGGATGTAGTCGACCGTCTTGTTGTCGGAGTTCAGCGTGGCAACGGGGTCAGCCGTGTAGGTGAGCCCGTAGAGGGTGAGCGCGTCGTGGATCGCCGCCGCCATGCGGATGGTCTGCTCCACAGAGGTGTTGCCCTTGCCGTTGATGATGGAGGCCACGTTCTTGGCGAACTTCGCGGCTGTGGGGTCATTGGGGGAGACGAACGCCGCGGCCTTCCTGTCATCGTCCCACGTGAGGGAGTTACGCTTCAGGACGTTCAAAGTCTGCACCGTCGTGGCGGTTACGGGCTTCCCGTTCTGAGTGTAGGTGAGGGTCACCCGTGCGGAGACCTTCGTGTCCTCGGTATTGTCGAGCACACCCTTCTGCAATAGCGCGTACAGATCGACCGTCGCCTCCTTGCCCGCATCGATCTGGTCCGGACCGTCGGTCTCCTTCGGATCGCTCATGTACTCCTTGACCAGAAGGCTCACCTTCACGTTCTGGATCGGCGACTTCTCCCAGTTGTGGATGGAGACAGTGCCGATGGGGTGGTCATCGTAGAATTTGTAGAAGACCGGGTAGACGTCGGAAACCTTCTCGAAGCTCAGCTCGATACCCGTCTTCTGGACCAGGGGCTTTGCCCTGTCCGGGAGGTTCAACGGCGCAGCCTCGAACTTCTGTACGGTGAGCGGCTTGCCCATGCCGAACGAGACGCCCAGGGAAGCGCCGACGCCCATGTAGAGCCCGACCTGGTAGATGAAAGATGCTCCGGCTGTGATCATGAGCCCGGGGGGCAGGGACAGGTAGAGGTCCATACCACCGATGACGTAGGGGTTCCAATACCCCTCGAAGGTCGTGTTGAAGAATCCGTAGTTCATGCCGCCTTCGGCGTAGCCCTTCACCCCGAACAGAGGAGCGAAGTTGTAGGAGATCCCCAGGCCCGCCGAGGCGGAGGTGAACGATACGGCCTCCCGCGCCAGAATCGGCGTGTATGCGTAGCCGATCTCAGCCCGTGCCATCGCCAGTGGGAAGAAGGGGAACCGATACTCGCTGACGATCGCCCCCGTACCTCCCCACGTAAAGTAGTTCGTGCTGTCACCGATGGGGAACGTGACAGCGGGCGCAATCCCGATCCAGAACGGCGATAGAGACAGCTCAGTTGCCTTGGCAGGTGCCGGTGCGATAGGACTCTGCGCCATGACGTTTGCGGCAATCGAAAGGGCGACCACCGCCAGGAAAATCTTCCTCATCAGTCCCTCCTCAGGCGTCTGCGCCGGTATTCTCTGCGCAGATATTACATTACCAAATTACTCATCAATAATAACTCGATGTTATCGTGATATCAACGTTATTAGTATGGTATTTGTCGATTAACGTGAGAGTTCGAATCCTTTGACTCCTGGTCGGTCCGTGTATAGCCTCACCGTATGGGCTTGAAAACCACCGCAACGCGTCGGTGCCTCTGGTTCGAAGGCGACAGCCGGGTATCGGTCCGTGAAGAGCCCATGGCTGACCCCGGACCGGGAGAGGTTTCCATCGAGAGCATCTTCAGCGCGATATCTCCCGGAACGGAAATGCTCTTCTACCGGGGTGACATCGAGGCGGGCGCGGAGGTGGATACGGTGCTCGAAGGGTATCGAGCGGAAATCGCCTACCCGCTCCGTTACGGCCACGCGACAGTCGGGCGCGTCGTTGCAGCGGGAAGCGGCGCGGAGGAGGCGCGAATCGGATCGCTCGTTTTCGCCTTCACGCCCCACGCCTCGGCCGTATGCATCCCCGCCGACCAGCTCCTCCCCGTGCCGGCCGACGTCCCGCCGGATCAGGCGGTATGCTTTGCCGCGGCTGAGACGGCGGTGAACCTCGTCCTTGACTGCGCTCCCCTCCTGGGGGAACGGGTGAGCGTCTTCGGGCTGGGGGTCATTGGGCAGCTCACCGCGGGGCTGCTGGCGCGGTTCCCTCTGGAGTCACTGACGGGCTGGGACCCCCTTCCGCAACGGCGAAAAGCCGCCACCGATGCCGGGATATCCGCGATGGATCCCATGGCTGCACAACCGTCCGTGAAGACCGAGGATCTTGCAGTCGAGCTCAGCGGGAGCGCACAGGGGTTCCGTTCCGCGCTGGCCTCGTGCCGTTACAATGGAAGGATCGTAGTGGGGTCGTGGTATGGAGCTCGTTCGCGCCAGGCCGGGATTTCCGCATTCGATACGGCGTTCCACCGCAATCGTGTGCGGATCATCCCCAGCCAGGTGAGCACGATCGATCCCGCGCTTTCGGGGCGATGGTCACGCGAGCGCAGGCACGCCGCTGCATGGGAAGCCGTTCGTGTGCTTGCACCGTCGCGCCTCATCACGCAGCGCTTCCCCTTCTCCCGGTCCGCGGATGCCTACCGGCTCATCGCGGAAGACCCTGCACAAACCCTCCAGGTGCTGCTCGTTCACGGGAGCTGAGAAAACCCTCGATACGTTCCCTGATCATTCTGGGCGCCCCCTCCGCTGCCTTCGTGAGCTCCGCCCCGACAAAGGGCTGCAGGAAGTCCACCCGGGGGTGGACCGTCCACCGGTCAGGAGAGATGGCGTGCGTGACGATCTGCAGCATGGCTGCCAGACGCTCCCGATCCTTGCTGTCCTTGCGGAGCAGGGTCAGAGGATGGCGCAGAGCTGCTCGGGCGATGACTCCCTGAACGACAACGGGGACCACGACTGCGTCGGGCACCCTGCGGAGGAACAGCATCGTGCTCGACGACCAGTGCGAAAGGGATTCCCCAGCGCCGGGCATGACAGTGGGGTCGGGCTCGATCGCTCCGGCGGGGAACGTGAGAAGCGTACCGCCCGAGCGAAGGTGGGCCACAGCCTGCCGCACGGCGGCAAGACGGCTGCGCCCCGGGTCGGAGAGGAACAGAAGCGACCGCGCGACGGCGGGAAGGCTGCGAAGAAAGGGCCGGTCCGCGGCAAGCGTCATGAGATCGTCCCGAGGGATGGCGGCGAAGAGGGCGAGGGTATCGGTCAGCCCCGGGTGATTGGAGAGCAGGATGAGCGGACCCCGGCCGGGGAGGCGATCGGCGCCGTTTACGCTCAACGTTTGATGGAAGACGGACAGCATGGCCCGTGCCGCGCGGCGGAGTCCGAAGGCCGCTGCGTCGTCGTCGAACGCGCGCAGCTCGCGCGCAAAGATGCGGGCCGGACAGCGCACGGAAAGCCCGACGGCACGCTGGAGCCACGCAACCGGGATGGCGATGGCGTTGAGGATGTCCCGCGTATTGATGTCGACGAGCTCGCGTTCCCTGGCGTCCATGGGGGCCGGTCCTCACGCTATCATGCTGACGGCGTGCCCGCAACATCGCCGATTCCTTGTCACCACGCATGCGCGCGAGTACATTCTTGCCATGTACCATCTCTGCCTTCAGCGGGAGTTCACGGCTCGTCACCGGCTGATCGGCGGTGATTGGGNNTGTAATCTGATCGGCGGTGATTGGGGAGCCGAGAGCTCGCCGCACCCGCATTCCTATCGCGTCGAGTGGGAGCTGAAATCAGAAAGCCTCGATTCGCATGGATTCCTCACCGACCTTCTCGACGTAGAACGCGCGCTGGACGGCGTCGTCAAGCACTACAACGGGTGCTATCTGAACGAGCTGTCGGAATTCGATAGGGAGAACCCTTCGCTCGAAAGGTTCGTACGGATCCTCTGGCAGAAGCTCTCCGCCTCCCTCCCCGCGGGAGTGGGATGTGCAGTGCGTCTCTGGGAAAGCCCCACAGCCTGGGCCGGCTATGACGTGCGTGACGGATGACCTCAGGCCATGCACGTGGCACTCGTCCTGTACGGCAGCCTCGATCAGCGCTCGGGAGGGTTCCTCTACGACCGCATGCTCGTCGATGCGTTGCGCGGTGCTGGTGACACCGTGGAGGTGATCTCCCTCCCGTGGGACGGATGGCTGCGGGGCTTCGCGCGCGGGTTCAACCCGCAAATCCGCTCGAGGCTCCTCGACTGGGATGGGGATTGCGTGCTGGAGGACGAGCTCGCGCATCCCACGCTCCTGTCCTTGCACCGCGCTTCCCAGCGTGCCCGCAGGCCGACGCGGGTATCGATCGTCCATCATCTTCACGTCTCCGAAAGCCTGCGCCCCGGGCGGGCGTCCAGGGCGGTGGAGCGCGCGTACCTCGGCGGCGTCGACGGCTTCCTCTTCAACAGCACCGTCACCCGACGCTCGGTTGAAGACCTTCTCTGCCGTCCGGCCGCTGGGATCGTCGTCACTCCCGGTGGGGACCGGCTGGGACTATCGATGACAGCGGATGAGGTCGTCCGACGCGCACACGACGCCTCTCCCCTCCGCATCCTCTTCATCGGGAACATCATACCCCGCAAGGGGCTTCACACGCTCATCGAGGCACTCGGCACACTGCCCCCCGGGAAATGCACACTGACCATCGCAGGATCGGAGTCATGGGATACCCGCTACTCGGGGCGCGTCCGACGGGCCGTCGAGTCGCTCGGGCTTTCGGGGAGCGTTCGATTCGCCGGCGCTCTGTCCGACGATGAACTCGCCGCCGAGATTCGCAGCCACCACGTGCTCGCCGTGCCCAGCACGTACGAGGGTTTCGGGATCGTGTACCTCGAAGCCATGCGATCCGGTCTCGTCCCGATCGGCACCACGGCGGGCGGCGCGGCGGAGATCATCGAAGACCGCGTGTCGGGGTATCTCGTCCCTCCGGAAAATCCGGCCGCACTTGCCGCGATGATCGCACAGCTCGTCCTTGATCCCGACTTGCTCGCCTCACTCAGCCTCGGGGCGCTGCGCCGCTCGGCTGAGTTCCCGGGCTGGGGCGAAAGCATGGCGCGAGCGAGGACCTGGCTGCATGAGCTGACCGCGGGCCGGGAGGACTGAGATGGAGGAAGGGACTTTCATCCGCTACCTTGCCGCGAAGAGGTCCGTGGACGATCGCGCGCTGAACAGGCGTGTCTGGGACGCCATGGTGGAGGCCGCGGGTCGGACCGCCGTGTCCGCAGGCCGGCGCAGCACGGGGGGCGCACTCCCCGCCGCACGCCCGCGCGTGCTCGAGCTGGGCGGGGGGATCGGCACCATGATCGAGAGGGTGGTCGAAGACGGGAGACTGCTGCCTGCTTCCTGGGCGCTTCTGGACTCCTCCCCCGCGCTTCTGCGGGAAGCGCGGCACAGGATCGGAGGATCCCTCCCCTTCCCCGTCGACTACCTCGAGTCGACAGTCGATGCGTTCCTCGACTCCGCGCCGCGACAATTCGAGCTCACCGTCGCCAACGCGGTGCTCGACCTCCTCGATCTTCCGCGGGTCCTGCCCCGACTGGCCGGCCGCGGTTCTGGTCTTTTCTATTTCACGATCAACTTCGACGGGGTCACCGTCCTGGAGCCCGCCGTCGACGCTGATCTATATGAGCGGGTCGTGGCGCTTTACCATCGGACCATGGATGAAAGGATCGTCGACGGTATCCCCTCGGGTGACAGCCGATGCGGCCGCCACCTCCTCTCGCTTCTGCCGCGCTGCGGGTTTCGGATCATCGAGGCAGGCTCCTCTGATTGGATCGTCCATCCCCGTGACGGCGCATATCCGGCCGATGAGCGGTTCTTCCTCTCCTGCATCCTCGATTTTTTCGAGCAGTCCCTCTCAGAGCGGGATGAGATCGGCGCGGAGGAGCTTTCGCGCTGGCTCCAGGTGCGCAGGCGGCAGCTTGCCGACGGAGAGCTCGTCTTCATCGCCCATCAGATCGACGTGCTCGCCGAAACCGGCGGCTCACCGTAGCGGCAGCCTCAGCCCAGCAGAGCCTCGGCGAAAAGCGACGGGTCACTACTGACACCCATCATCTCTTCCATTATCAAGCCGTCATTGAGGAGCCCCGCCCACCCGTGGGCCTGGGCCCAGACCGAAAGTCCGAGCGCCCCCGGGTCCTGGGCGGCGCGCCAGCCCGCGGTCTGTGCTTGGGCTACCGCCTCCATGAGATACCCGAAGGCGCGCTCCGCATTCGTCCGGCACGCCTCTGAGTGCAGCCTGTATCCGAGTCGGGAAAACATGAGCCGGTACAGCGCGGGGTTCGCGCGCGCAAATCGAAGATAGGAAAGAAGGAGCACGCGTACAGGCCTCGAGGCATGGTCAACGTCGGTCGCGTCTGCTCCGCCCTCGGGCGCGACCTGCGCGCCCGCCCCCAGAGCGTCGGCAAACATCCGAAAGCCTTCAGCGGCCACTTCGACGAGGAGCGCATCCTTGTCCGCGAAATGCCGATAGGGCGCCGTCTTCGAGACTCCCGCTTCCTGCGCCAGGGCGCGGAGGCTCAAGGCCTCGAGCCCGTCCTTCTCCAGACTGTGCAGCGCTTCCCGCAGCAGGGTTTCTTTCAGCGCACCATGATGGTAGGGCTGCTTCTTCTCCACGCTTCCCACAGTAGCATCGGACGCTGACAAAGGCAAGAAAAATGTTGACAATGCCAACATCAAGAGGTACAGTATTGATGTTGGCAACGCCAACAAACAGACTACAAGGAGGATGACAGATGGGCAATGGATCGAAAAGCACGGTATCCGCGAACGGGACTCAGGTCGTGTTCGGCACGGGTCCGATCGGATGCGCCACGGCGAAAGCGCTCCTCGGTGAGGGGCTCACGGTGCGCATGGTGAGCAGGAGCGGGAGGCAGCCCGCGGAGGCGCTCGTCGGCAAGGGACGACTGGAAACACTCGCTGTCGACGCGATGGATCCTGCCGCCGTCCTTGCTGCCTGCGAAGGGGCGACGCACATCTACCACTGCATGAACGTCCCCTACCAGGACTGGCAACGGGTACTTTTCCCCCTGCAGTCGAGCCTCATTGCCGCCGCGCGGGCNNTCCTCCGCAAGAAGCTGCACGATGCATTGGCGGACGAAGGGTCGCGCAACGGGCTTCGGTGGGTCTCAGTACGCGCCTCCGACTACTACGGCCCCGGCGCGGGATTGCAGAGCGTCTTTGGCACTGACCGTTTCCTGGATCCGGTGTACGCGGGAAAGCGCCCCGGCATGATCGGCAACCTCGACGTGCCGCACACCTACACCTAC
>PLNO01000121.1 GCA_003141795.1 Spirochaetaceae bacterium
CTATCACGTCGCTCGTCGTCACGCACGACATTGACCTCACAAAGTTCATCGCTGACCGCATCGCTCTCCTTGAGGATCGCCGGATCCTGGCGCAGGCGGGCAGGGATGACGCTTTCCTGGTCGGTTCGCCCATCTACGAGCATTTCATAGCAAACCGCGAAAGGATCCGCGCAGAAAATGGCAGTCAAAGCTAACAGGGTCATCCGTGTCTTCATCATCGTCATCATCGCCCTGGCCGGCCTCGGCCTGGTCGNNTCTCGAGCGTCGGAGACCTCAACACCGGTGCGTGGGTGCGCAAGGCCGGCATCAAGGTAGGGTCAGCAACGAAACTGGAGCCTGCCGAAGACGAAAAGACGATCATCGTGACTCTCCGGTTCCAACCGGGCCAGATCGTGCGGACCGCTGACCAGTTCGCCCTCGTCGCCAAGGGCATCCTCGGCGACATGTACATCGAGCAGAAGCCCGGGCCCAAGGACTCTCCGCTCGTGGAGGAGGGACATCTCTACGAGGGAGAGCCGTCTTTCAACCTTACCGACCTCCTCGGCGGTGACACGATGAGCATGGTCACGGACCTCGCGGGAAGCCTCAAGGGAATCGTGGACATGCTCAAGGCGAACCAGGACACACTCGATGCCACGCTCAAAGACATCGCCAAGACGGCGAAGAATGCGCGCATCATCACGGACCGGGCCGTCGTGATGACCGACTCGGTGCCGGATCTCACGAAACAGATCACCTCGTCTCTTGATTCGCTTCAATCGACCGTGGCCGATGTGGCCACCACGGCGAAAAAGCTCGTCTCGAAGATGGACGGGGACCTCACGTCGAGCTCGACGGATCTTGCCGCGTCGATGAAGTCCCTCCGCAAGAGCACAGAGGAAATCCAGACCGCCGTCACACAGCTCACGGCGCAGAACTCGGTGATTTCCACGCTCAGCACCCCTGAGACCGCGAAGAACCTCGAGGCGACGGTGAGGAACCTCCAGCAGGTCTCCCAGGGGCTCCTGGAGGCGACGAAGGACACGCAGAAAGTCATCCAGGGCGTGAGCGAGATATTCCAGGCGAAATAGGCTCCCCTCCGCATGTGACAGAAACCCGAAGCCGGTGCTTCGGGTTTTTTTTGCGCCTCTTGACAAACCATACGTATACGTATATCTTGCTTTTTAAATGACTCTAACCGAATACTTCTACCTGGGAGGGTGAGATGATCAAACGGATTACTTTCATCGAGCCAAAAAACGATCACTTGCACGTCTTTTCCCGGTTCCAGCTTCCCCGGCTGGGGAGCATCCTGCTTGCGACAATCATGCGCGACAAGGGATTCCAGACCGAATCCCTCTTCATGAAGAGCGCCGAGGTCATCTCCCGAAGGATCGACACTGACCTCGTTGCCCTTTCCACGATCACCTCCACGGCGCCGGGCGCCTATGCCATCGCCGATGCGTTCCACCGCCGCGGCGTCCCCGTCGTCATCGGCGGCCCGCACGCGAGCTTCCTCCCCGAGGAAGCGCTCGAGCACGTGGACTTCTGCATCACCGGCGAAGGAGAAACGAGCCTTCCGATGCTCGTCGACGCATTGAACCGCGACGGCGAGCTCGACGCCGTGCCCGGACTGGTATGGAAGGACCACGGCCAGATCCGGCACAATCCCGCGGCTGCTCCGATCGAGGACCTGGACAGCCTCCCCTTCCCCGACTTTTCCCTCCTCAAGATGAGCGGTCAGGCCAAGATGGGAGGACCGGGGCCGACCAGGGCGACGATCCCCGTCCAGACCTCGCGCGGCTGCCCCTACGACTGCTCGTTCTGCTCGGTGACCGGGATGTTCGGCCATCGCTACCGCCACCGCTCCACGGAGAACATCGTCGCCGAGCTCGCCCAGTACGACGCCGACAAGTGCTTCGTTTTCTTCTACGACGACAATTTTGCCGCCAACCCCCGCAAGACGAAAGAGCTGCTCAGGGAGATGATCCGCCTGAACCTCGGCCTGCAATGGTCGACGCAGGTGCGCACCGACGTCGCAAAAGACCCCGAGCTTCTGGACCTCATGGCAAAGGCCGGCTGCACGACGCTTTTCATCGGCCTGGAATCCGTCGATCCCGCGGCCCTGCTGGAGATGAACAAGAAACAGACGGTGGAGGAGATCCGCACCGCGATACGCGCCATCAGGAGTCGGAGGATCCACGTCCACGGGATGTTCGTCTTCGGCTTCGACGCCGACACGCCGCAGACGGCGCGTGCAACGGTGGATTTCGCGCTTGCGGAGAAGATCGACTCCGCGCAGTTCCTCGTGCTCACGCCGCTGCCCGGGTCGGGGTTCTACACGCAGATGCTCGCCGAAGGGCGGCTGATCGACAACGCGTGGGACACCTACGACTGCCAGCACGTGAAGTTCATCCCCCGCGGGTTCACCCCGTGGGAGCTGCAGCGAACGCAGATCGCCGCGCACCGCAGGTTCTATTCCCCGCGGCACGTCATCGCGCGGCTCTTCCGCGGCCGCACGGCCGGCTTCGTGATCGGCGTCTACGCGAACTGGCTGAACAAGATATGGCAGTGGAGGGAGCGGAGCTTCCTGCGCCTGTTGCGTCCCCGGCACGCCGCCCGACGCCTCCCCGTGGGCAATCTGCGACCGGCGGTTTGACATCGAGCGCGTCCGGTGTATCCTTGAGGGAGGACCGGACGCGCCCCGATGCAAGTTCTCACATACCTCAAACGACTCTTTCCCTGGCTCGTCCGGAAGCCGCGCGTCTTCGCTCTTGTCGGCAAGAGCGGAACGGGCAAGAGCTTCAAGGCGAGCCAGGTGGCGCGGAGGTTCCGCATCGACCTTATCATCGACGACGGCCTGCTCATCCGGGGTCAGAAGATCGTCGCAGGCCGCTCGGCCAAGCGTGAGAAGGGCATCCTCAGCGCCATCAAGACCGCGGTATTCGCCAACCCCGACCAGGTCTCGGAGGTCCGCCAGGCCCTGGCCAATCAGAGCTTCGGACGGATCCTCATCATCGGCACTTCCCGCAAGATGGTCCTCCGCATCGCCTCCACGCTGGGGCTGCTGCCCATCCACAGGATCATCGGCATCGAGGAGGTCTCCACGCGGCAGGAGATGGCCCGGGCCCTCCGGACCCGCTCCGAGCAGGGGTCGCACATCATCCCCGTGCCCGGCGTCGAAATCAAGCGAAACTACCCGCACATCTTCTTCGAATCGGTGAAAATCCTGATCAAGCCCCGCAAGGGACTGCGCAAGAGCGAGGAGGAGATCGTGGAGAAGACCGTGGTGAAACCGACCTACGGACGGGGCCGTGCCGGGTCCAAGGACGTGCCCCACACCACCCCCCTGGTATAGAAGCATTTGACAGCTGCGGATGGCCTGACTACAATCTTTATCAGGAGTTGGTATGCGAAAACCGCTGTTCTTTGCCCTCGTCCTGACAGTATTCGCGTGCGTCCCTCTCGCCGTGTTCGCGCAGGACGCAGCCCAGTTCACCTCTGAAACCGACCACTACCGGGTGTTTTCAGAGACGAGTCAGGCCCAGGCGGATGACGTCGCCCGCAAGATGGAGGCCGCCGTCGCACTGTACAACGGCGTCTTCCATTTCGATCTCACCAGTCTGCCGACGAAGCTCCGCGTGAGGGTGTTCAAGGATCTGGACGGCTTCAACGCCTACCTCGACAAGATCCTGTCCCAGAAGCGGACGGACTTCGTTTTCGTCGCATGGTCGGATCCCGAGCGCTCGGAGCTGCTGTGCTTCCCGAAGGATGACGCGGAGTTCACCGCCTCCCTCCTCCACCAGGGCGCCATCCAGTTCATCAAGGGATTCATCGACAATCCACCGGTGTGGCTCCGCGAAGGTGTGGCGACCTACGTCGATGCGGCGCAGTGGGACCCGAAGGCGGGTGCATTCACGCTGAAGCCGAACTTCGCGTGGCTGAACGGGCTGAAGTCCATGGTGCGGGGCGACGGGACGAGCCAGCTCATCCCCCTGTCCGACCTTCTCACCATGACGCGTGACACGGCGCAGTCGCAGATGGATGCCTTCGCCCCCGAATCCTGGGGCCTCGTCCAGTTCCTCCTGAACGCTCCCGACAAGGCGTACAACCGGGTGCTGTGGGATTCCGTGGCCGCCCTCTCCCCCAAGGCGAGCCTTGACGACAATTCGCAGAAGACCCGGGCGCGCGCATTCGGCTGGATCCCCGACGACCAGATCTCCAAGGATTTCCAGGCCTATGTCCTCGGGTTGAAGACCGCGCCGGACCTCGTGAAGGACGGAATCGACCTCTACACGAAGGCCGACCTGGGGAACTCCGAGCAGTCGCTGCGGAAATCCCTCGACCTCGATCCGGGCAACAGCACCGCATGGTATTACCTCGGGCTCATCGCCTACGCCCGCAAGGATTACCCCAAGGCTGAGGACGCCTATCTCAAGGCATTCCAGCTCGGTGCGAACGCCGCGATCATCAACTATGCGCTGGGAGTGAACTCATTCGCCGCCGGCAAGAACCCCGATGCGACGAAGTACCTCAACTTCGCCAAACAGGCCGACAAGGCCTCTTACGGGGACAAGGTCGATGCGCTTCTGAAGAGGATCGATACGTCGAAGTAGATCCGCACGTGGCAGGCGCGGGCTCAGGCAGGACCTGCGCTCGCGCCTCCCGCTGCCCCGCCTCCCGACCGCCTTCCCCCCCGATGCCCTCTGCGTCTTCGCTTTCCCGTGCGATGTTCCCCCTCCGCCTGTTTCTGCTCGGGGTGATGGCGCGGCGCTCGCGCGGCTGCGGGCCGCTGCTTCTGATGGGGCCGCAGCTCGGCAATGAACGCATCGGACGCGAGAATCAGGTCTTTCTTGGACGGGAAGAGGGGTTCCGAAGCTCCGCGGATGAGCTGCTGGATCGCCAGGGAGGGCTCGGGATCGTCGAGCACCTCTTTCCGTGAGAGCAGGAGCTCGCGGAACAGGAACCCGAACATGTCATTGCGGTCCAAGAGCTTGCCTTCATGCGCGGCCGTGTCCAGCTCCCGCAGACGGAGGCCCAGCGGGGATTGGGGAATGCTCTGCCGCGCCTGTCTCAGCTCCGCCGCGATGGAGGGGAAGATCACGTCGAAGATGCGGACCTTGGCCATCAGCTCCAGCATGCTCTCCGCCCCGCCCGAAGTGAGGATCTTGTAGACCTCTTCGGTGACGCGCTCCCGTGAGCATTCGAGCAGGGATTCCCGCATGCGGCGGATGAGGCTCGCCATGCCGAAAGGCAGGGAGAACCCGAGACGGCTCGCGTACTTCACGGCGCGTATCATGCGCACCGGGTCTTCCGCGAACGATGCATCCGCGCGCCCCAGCGTGCGCAGGTGGCGGCCGCGAAGGTCGCGGTATCCGCCGACGTAGTCGATGACCTGCTGGTCGATGGGACAGTAGTACAGCGCGTTGATCGTGAAATCCCGCCGCTCGGCGTCCTCTTCCATGGTGCCGAAGAGATTGTTCATGTCGGGGTGCGCCACGTGCTCGGCGGTGCCCAGCGCGCNNAAGGTGGTCACCTCGGTGTACTTGTCCCTGCTGGAATACACGTGGACGATGCGGAAACGCCTGCCGATGACGCGCGCTGAACGGAACAGCCTCTTGATCTGCTGGGGACGGGCGTCCGTCGCGACGTCGAAATCATTGGGGGTGCGGCCGACCAGAAGGTCGCGGACCGCCCCTCCGACGAGGTAGGCGTGAAACCCCTCGCGCCGCAACCGCTTGATGATCCACACCGCGTCGACGTCCAGAAGGCGCACGTCTATCCCGTGCTCTTCCTGAGTGTAGATCTGAGCCTTCCGCGCGATGATACCGTTGTCCGTTGTTCCGTATCTGAAAAGCAATGTGCGATCCCGGTTGTCCGTACTGTCCCTATCCTACCAGGGATGCGCCTCTTGTCAAGCCCCGGCGCTCCTGGCGCATTTGTTCCCCGGCGCTCCTGGCGCATTTCTTTCGGCGCTCCTGGCGCAGGCCGACTTGACAGGGGCTGCGCGGGCGCATTTACTTCATTTCCTGAAAGGACCTCCCCGGCATGAACGACCTCATCGAACCCCGCATCCCCAAGGGCTTTCGCGATTTCCTTCCCGACAAGGAAGCGCAACGCCTTGCCATCGTGCGCACCCTGGAGCAGGTCTTCACGAGCTTCGGGTTCGCCCCGATCGACACTCCCGTTCTCGAGTTCGCCGAAGTTCTCCTCGGCAAGGGCGGTGGAGAGACGGACAAGGAGGTCTACCGCTTCACCGACCACGGCGGAAGAGACGTGGCCATGCGATTCGAGNNGCGCACGTCGCGGAGGTAGGCCTCCCCTTCCGGCGCTGGCACGCGGCGAAGGTCTGGCGCGGGGAGAACACGCAGCGCGGCCGGTATCGCGAGTTCATGCAGGTCGATTTCGACGTCGTGGGGACGGATTCCGCCTCGGCGGACCTCGAGACGCTCCTCCTCATGAGGGCGTGCCTGGCGTCACTCGGGGTGGAGAAGCTCAGCATCCGTTACGCGCACCGCGGGGTCTTCAATGCATTCCTCGCCCGACATGGCCTCGAGGGCAGGTCGGTGGAGGTGCTGCGCGCCATCGACAAGCGTCGCAAGATCGGCGACGAAAAGACGCGCGAGATGCTGGCCGAGATCGCGGGTGGGGAAACTGCTGCGGCGATCATCGATTTCACGGGGGTGGAGGGCACCGCCGCCCTCACGCTGTCCAAGCTTCGCGATGCGGTGGGGCCGGACGTCGAAGGGATCCAGCGGCTTGCACTCATCGTCGAAAGCCTGGACAGGCTGGGGGTCGCCGACAGATACGTGCTCGATCCTTCGATCACACGGGGCCTCGACTACTACACCGGCATCGTTTTCGAGACGTTCCTCACGGATCTTCCGGACATCGGATCTGTCTGCTCGGGTGGCCGCTACAATGAGCTCGCCTCCCTGTATACGAAGCAGAGCATGCCGGGGGTCGGCGCCTCCATCGGCGTCGACAGGCTCATGGCCGCCATGGAAGAGCTGCATCTCCTGGCGGGATCCGGCGCCGGGCCGTCCCTCCTCGTTCTCTTCCTCGACGATTCCCTCCTGTCACGCTACCACGAGCTCGCAACTGCCTTCCGCGCCGCGGGAGTATCAACCGAGGTGTATCCGGAGAAGAAGAAGCTCGCCCAGCAGTTCGCCTACGCGGAGAAGAAGGGGATCCCTCTGGCACTCGTCTGTGGAGAAGAGGAGGCAAAGGCGGGGATCATGGGGATCAAGGATCTGCGCTCCCGGGAGAGCCACGACGCGCTCAGTCAGGCTGCCGCGATAGAAAAAGCCAGAGAGCTTCTTCGCTGATCCGCAGGGATTCGGATGACATCGCCTCGGGAAGATCCGCCTGCGTGTGCCACTGCGGGTAGTCGATGTCGATGAGGAGAGCCGCGGCGATGCCCCGGCGCGCGAACGGCGACTGGTCGGAGATGATGTGCTTCACCCTGTTCGGCTTGTCCCCGACAAAAGGCTGCCAGCCGTGCGCCATGCCGATCCTGAAAAGCTCCGTGGTTGCCCGGCGGCTCGGGGCGTGGTTCAGGATGCCGGCATCGATATCCAGCACCATGTCCCTGCCCCCCACCATGTCCAGGACGACGACCTCCGCCGGGGCGAACCCGGGCAGCGGGTGATCGGCGAGCCACGCAGCACCCAGGGCGAACTCCTTGCCGTCGATGTTGCCGAGGTCTTCTGCGTCGAAAAAGGCGATGGCGACATCCCGTGTGAGCTCCTCAGGGGCGATACGATCCAGAAGGTGCAGCAGTACCGCCGTGCCCGAGCCTCCGTCGTTGGCGCCGGGGATCGGCATCTCACGGAGCGCGGGATCCGGGTCCCGATCGGCGCGGCACCGGGTGTCGTAATGGGTGCCGAAGAGAACGGGCGGGAGACGGCTCGGCGATCGGGAGCGGACCACGCCGACGACGTTCACGCATTCGAGGACCTTCCCCCGGAAGGGGACGGTGAAACGCTGGAGGGTCACCTCCGCACCTGCATGATCGAGGCATGAGGAAAGGCGCTGGGAGAGAAGGTCGTGCGGAGCGGTGCCCGGCACGCGCGGCCCCATGTCCACCTGCTCCTGGACGAGCCGCATGATCTCCTGACCGGCGGCCTCTTCAGGAGAGCTCATGAACGATATGCCCCTCCCGAACGAAAAGCGACACGCGCTTGCACGCCGGTGAGGAGAACGCCTCGAACGCGGCGTTCTCCAGGTAGCGCATGAGACTGGCCTCCAGCGCCCGGGCACCCGTCTCCTTGCGGAGGCTCTCCTCCACCACCTTCTCCAGGACCGGCCCCTCCACGACGAGCTCCTTGCCCTCGAGGAGGAACTCGTTGATGTACTGGTCGAGCAGCGTTGAGCGGAGGATCTGCGTGAGCTGGTCGCGCGTCAGCGCCGCGAAAGGGACGATCCTCCGAAAGCGCCCGATCAGCTCGGGGAGGAAACCGTAGCCCATGAAGTTGTGGGCGAGCATGACGTCGTCCTCTGAGTAGGAGACGGCGATCCTATGCTGGTCACCCGAGAGCGGCTCACGCCCGAAGCCGATGTGCTCCTCCCCCTCCTGCTCGATCATGCCCTTGAGCCCCGAAAAGGCGCCGCAGGCGATGAAGCCCACGTCCTGTGTGGACATCACGGCCTTGGGAGCATAATCGGAATGCGTGTATTCCAGGGGAACGGGGATCTCGATGGATTCCAGCATCTTCAGGAGCTCCCGCTGTACGCCGAGCCCCGACACGTCCTTCGTCGTGCCTGCGCCCGAGAACACGGCGCTGTTCTGGCCCGAGGCGAGCTTGTCGAACTCGTCCAGACAGACGATGCCGGTGGACGCGTAGGCGAGGCTCATGTCCGCCGCGTACAGGAGGCGCGTGAGGATGGAGTTGACGTCCTGGCCGACGTAGCCAGTTTCCGAGAAGCCCGTCATGTCGATGACCACGGTGGGCAGGCGCAGGATGTCGCGGAAGAGGATCTCCACGAGATAGGTCTTGCCGCAGCCCGTGGGGCCGACGAAGAGCATCGTCGATTTGGGAGGGAGCGATTCACGCCGGGCGCCTTCCAGCCAGATCCTGCGCAGACGGCTCACGTGCCTGTACGCACCGAGTGCGATGGCCCGTACCGCCTTTTCCTGGCCGACGTAGCCGCACTCGGCGACATGCGCCTCGATCTCCGTTGGAAGCATGACGGGGATCGTGCGGACGAACGAGGCAACCTCCTGGTCGAAGCGTTCGGTGCGCGCTCCCTTCTTCCCGGGCGTGAGGATAGGCGTACTCCTCCTTCCGTACTATAGTGTATCGTTCCGGCATTCATCCGGACAAGTGAGGAAATGAGCAATGGATCCCTATCGCCTGCCCGTCTACGAGCAGAGAGAAAAAATACTGGCCGCCCTGGAGAGCCATCAAGTCATCGTCGTCGAAAGCCCGACGGGGTCGGGGAAAACGACCCAGATCCCCCTGATCCTCCACGAGGCGGGATACACGGGAAAGGGGATGGTCGGCGTCACTCAGCCCCGCAGGATCGCCGCGCTGTCGGTATCGGAGTTCATCGCCCGTCAGATCGGGACGACCATCCCGCACGTCATCGGGTACACGATGCGTTTCGAGGACAAGACCGACGACGACACGGTGATCAAGATCATGACGGACGGGATCCTCCTGCAGGAGCTGAAAGGCGACCGTCTCCTGTCGAGGTACAGCGTGCTCATGGTGGACGAGGCGCACGAGCGAAGCCTCAACATCGACTTCATCCTCGGCATGCTGAAAGGGATCCTCGCCGCTCGTCCGGATTTCCGAGTCATCGTCTCTTCCGCGACGATCAACGTGCAGATCTTCTCCGAGTACTTCGACGGCTGCCCCATCGTCAGCATCGACGCCCCCATGTTCCCCGTCGAGATCGCCTACGAGCCCCCGGAGATCGAAGGCGACCACGAGAGCCTGCAGCGGAGGATCTGCGACATCGTTGCGAAGGTCATGCAGAAGAAGGAGAAGGGTGACATCCTCATCTTCCTCCCCGGAGAGCTTGCCATCAAGGACTGCCTCCAGATGCTCGGCGACATGGACACCCGTCAGGAGCTCGCGCTCCTCCCCCTCTACGCGCGGCTGTCCCATGAGGACCAGGCGCGGGTGTTCCTCGATTTCCCCGGCAAGCGGAAGGTGATCGTCTCCACGAACATCGCCGAGACGAGCATCACGATCGACGGGGTCGTTCACGTCATCGATTCGGGGCTCGGCAAGGTGAACTTCTACAGCACCAAGACCTTCACCGAATCACTTATCGAAGTCCCGGTCTCCAAGGCGTCGTGCAACCAGCGCAGGGGCAGGGCCGGACGAACGGCACCCGGCGTGTGTCACAGGCTGTACACGAGAAAAGACCACGACGAGCGGCCCATGTATACGATGGAGGAGATCCTCCGCACCGACCTCTCCGAGGTCGTGCTGCGCATGGCGGAGCTGGGCGTTCACGACTTCGAGTCCTTCGACTTCCTCTCCCCACCGGGGAAGGACGGGATACGGGCAGCCGTGGAGACGCTGCAGCTCCTGGACGCGCTTGACGGGGATCGCCTCCTCACGGAAACGGGGCGCATGATGTGCACGTTCCCCATCCTCCCCAAGCACGCCCGCATGATCGTGGAAGCGATCCGTGCCTATCCCTCGGTCCTCGCCGAGGTGATCATTGCCGCGACCTTCCTCTCGGTGAACTCCCCGTTCCTCCTCCCCGCGGGAGAAGAGCTCGAAGCACGGCGCGCCCACCATACCTTCCGCGATCCGCTGGGGGACTTCGTTTCCTACCAGCGCATCTTTGAGGCCTTTTCCAAGTCGGGCAACAAGACGCGGTTCTGCGACAATCACTACCTTGACCTGCGCACGATGAACGAGATCGCCAACATCAGGGAGCAGCTGGAAGAGATCGTGAGCAAGATGGGCGTTCCCATCGGCTCGGGCGGCAACTGGGACGACTACCTCTGCGCAATCTCCCGCGGCCTCATCCAGTTCGTCTGCGAGCGCACGGGCAAGGGGATCTATCGGAGCCTTACCGCCGACAGGATCCAGATCCATCCCGGATCCCTCATGTCCAGGGAGAACCCTCCCTACATCGTCGCGGGAGAGGTCGTTCGTACGTCACGGATGTACGCGCGCTCCGTTTCCCCCCTCAAGAAATCGATGCTCGGCGGCATCTCCCCGGTATTGGAGAGCGCCTTCGTGAAGGGGGTCCCCCCCGTCGTCGAAAAGGAGAAGCCCCGGGACTTCACGAACCAGATCAAGATCGGGAGGCTCGCCTTCCCCATCAAAACCATCAAAGGGGGCCACAAGCTCGTCACGATGGACTGGAGCGTGCTGCAGCCCGCCCTCGCAGAGCTCTCTCCCAGCAGCCTGCCGGGCGTGAAGAACCTGCGCGGAACGATCACGTGGGAGAACAGGGAGATATTCGCCGGCATGAAGCTGTCCACCGTGCTCTCACTCGCCCCGTTCCTCCATACGGAGGAAGGCTCGTGGGAGGACTGGCCGGCGGGCAGGACCTTCGCGTTCTCCCAGAACGCCGCGGAGCTCTGCGGCATCCTGGAGCGCCTGCTCTGCCTCTGCCCGCTGCGCAAGGGATCGAACAAGATCGGCTTCCTCACGCTATACACGAACTGGAAGGGGAACTACTGGTTCAAATCGGAGAAGAGCCTCCTCACCGCACGCACTGAAACGCTGGCGAGCCTCGAAAGCCTCGCCGACGAGCCGGGGGACATGCTCTCAGCCGAGGACAGGGAGACGGTTGCCCGTCTCTACCATCTCATTTCGGAAATGCTCGAGGAAGGATAGACGCCGCTCATCCCTCGGGGAGAACGAAGCCTTCCTTGATCTCGACGAGGATCTCTTCCTTCCCACGTGCCGAAAAAGCGATTATTTCCCGCTTGAGGAACTGGGCGAGGATGGCCTGTACGTCCTTCTCCGTCATTCCCAGGTGCTGCACGGCCCAGGAGGTGAAATCCGTGATCGTCACGCGGCTCCCTTTGAACGTGGCCACGCCCTTGTCCCGCGCGTACTGCATGAGCCCCGCCCAGACCTGGTTCTGACGGTTTGTCGTCATGATGTTCTGGATGATGGCGTCCGCGCGGCGGATGCGCTCCGAGAGGACGCGGTTCATCTTGCGGGCGAAATCGGGATTCGTGCCCACCATGTTGTCGTAGAGCTTCTCATTGAGGACGAGCACGCGCGTTGGCTGCACGGCGACCGCCGTGGCCGAGCGCGGCTGCTTTTCTATGATCGCCATCTCACCGAACATGTCGCCCTTCTGCAGGGTGGCGAGGATCTTCGACGAGGCAGGGCCCGTCGATTTGCGGATCTCCACGAGGCCCTGGATGATGATGAACATCTCATTGCCCTCGTCGTTCTCACGGAAGATCGCGGCGCCCAGGTCGTACATGCGCACGTGCTTCTCAAAAGTGGTCTTCTCTATCTTCATGCCTTCATCCGCTCCTTGCCCCGCCCGGGACCGGCCGCGTCGATAACGGCAGTCAGGTCCTCGGTCGACGCCTCGACCATACGCATGTCGCACACGTCGCAGGGAATGACCAGACGGGTCCTGCCGCCCTTGCGTTTCTTGTCGCGCTCGAAGCCGGGGGCCAGGGCAGCATAGGGAAGGTCCGCGCGCAGACGGTAGCCGTACGACGCGAGCAGCGACGTCACCCGTTCGGAGAAGTCGGGATCGGTCATTCCGAAACGCTTTCCCGCCTCCAAAGCCCTGCCGATGCCCCAGGCCACCGCCTCACCATGCGTCCACCCGGTGAACCCGGTGGCGGTCTCCAGCGCGTGGCCGAAGGTGTGCCCGAGGTTCAGGAGTGCCCGCGCACCGCCCTCCTTCGGATCCTCCTCGACGAGCCTCCCTTTGACGGAGAGACAGCGCCTTATCATCTCTTCCACGAGAGCGGGCTCACGGGCCATGACCGCATCGTGACGGGTTTCCAGAAGCACGAGCAGATCCCGGTCACCGATCAGCGCGGTCTTGATCACCTCCGCGAGCCCCGAGAGGTACTCCCGTTGCGGCAAGGTGCGCACCACGTCGGCCCGGATGACGATGCGTCCGGAAGGATAGAAAGTCCCCACCATGTTCTTGTACCCGAGGAAATCGATCCCCGTCTTTCCTCCCAGCGATGCATCCACCATCGACAGGAGCGTGGTCGGGACGAGCACGAGCCCGCAGCCGCGCATATACAGGGAGGCTGCGAAAGCGGTGATGTCGCACACGACACCCCCGCCGACCCCGCAGAGCACCGCGTCCCTCCCCAGCGCGAGCCGGGCGCATCGTTCGAGGATTGCGCGCACGCTCTCCCACTCCTTGGCCTGCTCCCCCGCAGGGAGAACCAGCGGGTCTGGCACGGCGTCGAACAGGGGCGCTGTGTTCGCATCGAAGATCGTCAGGTCCGATTCGGGCAGTCTCCGCGAGCCGCTGAAGACGACGTCCGTGCGCACCCCTGAAATCGTGAAGGAGAGGTTGTCGCTCACCCGACGTGCCCTCCGAGCCGGGTGAAGTCCCTGGCGAAATCCGGGTAGGAAACGCGCGCGCACTCGAAGCCCTGCACCCGCACCCCGTCGGGGATCCCCGCCGCCGCCACGGCGGCAGCCATGGCGATACGGTGGTCCCCCTGCGGATCCACGACCGCAGAGCGAAGCGCCTGGGGGCCGTCGATGGAGAAACCGTCATCGAAGAGATCGACGTGACCGCCAAGGGAGGCCGCCATGGCCGCGATCATGGCGAGCCTGTCGCTCTCCTTGAAGCGCAGCTCTTCAGCGCCCCGCACCTCGGTGCGGCCATGGGCGAACAACCCGAGAACGGCGAGAAGAGGTATTTCGTCGATGAGGTCGGGCACCTGGGAAGGCTCCACGCGCGCACCGTGGAGCTCTCCGGGCTCCACCATGATCGTGCCGACGGGTTCCCCGAGGGAGGTGGATTCCTCGTTCACGACGACCATCGCGCCCATGGCGCGCGCAATATCCAGAAATCCGCAGCGCGTGGGGTTGATCCCGCATGCGCGGATCGTGAGCGCCTTTCCCGAGATGAGCGCGGCCGCCACAAAGAAGGCAGCCGAGGAGAGGTCACCGGGAACGTCGATCTCGAACCCAGGAAGATTCTCCACCGGATCGATGCGGAGCTTCCCGTTTTTCTTCACGATGGCAACGCCCAGCGCTCCCAGCATCCTCTCCGTATGATCGCGCGAATCGATCCGTCCGCCTAGCGTGGACGGGCCCGATGCGCGGAGAGCCGCGAGCATCAGGCCACTCTTCACCTGCGCCGAGGGAACGGGGAGGTCCCATGAGAGGGGATCAAGCTCCGCCCCGCCGGGGAGGAAGCAGAGAGGGGCGAACCGTCCCCCTTCCCTGCCCTCGATGCGCGCGCCCATGGCGCGCAGGGGCTCGACGACCCGTCCCATGGGACGGCCGTTCAGGGAATCGTCACCGCTGAGAACGGCAAAGAACTTCTGCCCGGCCAGCAGCCCGGAGAGCAGGCGCGTTGTCGTACCCGAGTTTTCCGTGAACAGCGGGCCGCGCGGTTCAGAGAAGCCGCGCAGGCCGATGCCGCGAACGGCGAGCTCCCCGTCGGCGCCCTCGAATCCCACACCGAGTGCCTCGAGGCAGCGGCGCGTGGAAACGCAGTCTCCTGTCGCGAGCGGGCTGCCGATCCGGCATGCGCCGGAGGAGACCGCCGCCAGCATGAGCGCCCTGTGCGTCATGGATTTGTCCGATGGAGGAACGAACACGCCCCCCACCCCTCGTGGCGCGCGAAAAACCGGGTCCATAGATCGAGCTTACCTAATGAGTTATAGTGATGTCAAATGATAGATCTCCACACCCATTCCACGGCGTCTGACGGCTCGTGTACGCCGGAGAGGCTGATAGAGCTCGCGCTGGAGGTCGGCCTGAGCGCACTGGCGCTGACCGATCACGACACCCTGGACGGGATCGAACGCGCGCAGACGCGCGCGGCGAATACCGGCCTTCGGCTCGTCCCCGGGGTCGAAATCGAGATCGAACGCGAGGTCGGCGAGTTCCACCTCCTCGGCCTCCTCCTGGAAGGCGACAGATCGAAGCTCCTGGCCGCGCTCAGCCGGGTCCAGGAATCGCGCCAGGGCCGCAATGAACGGATGGTGGCGAAGCTCCAGGCCGCAGGCATCGATATCACCATGGACGAGCTTCGCACCATTGCGGGGGAAAAGATCGTAAGCAGGGCGCATTTTGCGCGTCTCCTGGTGAAAAAGAAGGTGGTGAGCTCGAACGACACGGCCTTCAAGCGGTACATCGGGAAAGGCAAGCCGTTCTACGANNAATCGAGGCGTGGCACCCGAATCACCCGGTGAAGGACAGCCATCGCTATGAGCGGCTCGCGCAGGGGCTGGGAATGCTCGTGACGGGTGGATCGGATTTCCACGGGGAGCACCGGCCGCAGCGCGCGCTGGGATTCACAGGCGCGGCCAGGAGCATTCCCGACTCGTACCTCGAGGCCATCGTCGAGCGCGCCGCCGCCCGTTCGCGGCGCGTTCCACACTAAGGGTTCGTTGCATCCCGTCGGACGCTGTTCTATACTCACCCGCACATGATCGCCGCGCTGGGACGCTGGGGAAACAGAAAGGCTCGTGATCTCGGCTATGCGCTCGGGTTCTTCTTCCAGGTCCTGAAGGAGACCCTTCTGCTGCGACGCAAGAGGCACGTCGCCCGGCATGTGCTCGTGCTGCAGATCCTTTTCACCGGCGTGGAGGCGATGAACATCATCGCGCTCATATCGCTTGCAATCGGCGTGGTGATCCTCGTGGAAGGATCGACGATCCTCCCACGATTCGGCCAGACCAATCTCATGTACTCCATCCTCATCATCGTGATCATGCGGGAGCTCGGGCCGATCCTCACGGCGTTCGTCATCATCGCGCGCTCGGGCACGGCAATCGCCACGGAGCTCGGGAACATGGTCGTCTCTCACGAGATCGAGGCGTACATCTCCGTCGGGATCAACCCCATCTCCTACCTCGTCGTGCCGCGGGTGCTCGGGGTCACGATCTCCGTGGTCGCCCTCACCGTCTACTTCAACTTCTTCGGGCTCTTCGGCTCTTTTATCGTCGCCCAGCTCATCAAGCCGGTCCCGTTCCTGGAATACTTCCGCGCTCTGCTCACCGCCATCCAGGTCCGCGACATCGTCTCCACGCTGGTGAAGAGCCTCATCTTCGGGGTGATTATTTCCACGGTTGCCACCTACCAGGGCTTCAAAGTCACCAGCTCGGTGACCGAAATCCCTCGCGCCGTGATCAAAGCGGTCGGGCAGGGCTTCGTGCTCTGCATCCTTGCCGATGCCATGATCACCCTCCTCTATTATGTCTGACATGAAGGGCATCGTCACGCTGGAATCTGTTCGAGTGGTGCTGGGAGAGTACCAGGCGCTGCGCGAGGTGAGCATCGGCTTCGAAGAGGGAAAGAGCACGGTCATCATGGGTCCGTCGGGATGCGGCAAAAGCACGCTCCTGAAGACCGCCGCGGGATTGATCCCGCCGGATGCCGGGAAGGTCCTCTACAGGGGACAGGAGATGTTCCAGCTCTCCGACAAGGCTCTGCTCGCCATCCGCAGGGAGAACAGCTTCGTGTTCCAGGACGGAGCGCTGTGGGAAAACCTCTCGCTGGCGGAAAACCTCGCCCTGCCCCTGCGGGTGCATCATCCCGAGATGCCGGCCGCGGAGAGGAACCGCAAGGTGATCAGGGCGCTGGAGCGCGTGGGCCTGGAGGACAGCGCAACGGATCGCCCGGCATCGCTCTCGGGGGGTGAGAGGAAGATCGCCTCCTTCCTGCGGGCGCTCATCACGGAGCCCGCGCTCGTCTTCCTCGACGAGCCGACCCTTTCCATCGACCACGTCATGATGGACAAGATCAACCAGATGATCCGCGACATGAAGTCGCGCGGCTGCACCGTCATCGCCGTTACGCACGACGCCGAGCTCACCTCCACCCTCGCGGACCGGCTGGTGATCATGGATGCGGGCGCCGTCCTGGAATCGGGGAGCTTCGACGAGGTGAAGAGGACGAAAAACACGCACGCTCGCTCGATCCTCGCCAAAGTGCTCGGCGAGATCTCCTCCTACGACACCGACCTGCTGCAACTCCTGGACGGGGAAGGTGATTCGAATTGACAGCGTTCGCGCCGGAAGGATAGGATAGGTGACCGAATGAGATTCAAGATGCGTTTTGCCGACCAGATCGTGGGATTGTTCGTGCTCCTCGCGATCATTGCGGTTGCGGTGATACTCATCTTCCTCGGTGCGAACCAGCGGTGGTTCGCGAAGAATTATTACTTCACGAGCAGGTTCGCATCCGGCGACGGCCTTTCTGTCGGTATGCCGCTCAACCTCAAGGGCTTCGAGATCGGTAAGATCGCCCGCATTTCCCTGAACGAACAGAACGAGGTGGACGTCCGATTCTACGTGGAGGACACCTATTACGACCGGGTGAAGCCCGACTCGATCATCGAGCTCACCTCGAGCCCCATCGGCCTGGGAACGTCGCTGAAGTTCCACCCCGGCAACAATCAAAGCCCGCCGCAGGCGGAGGGCTCATTCATCCCCAACCTCGAAAGCGAAGAAGGCCAGGAGCTGGTCGCCGAAGGGAAGGTCAGCATCCCCAAGGACGCGGACGTCATCGGCTCCGTCATCGGGAAGCTCAATCCCATCCTCGACGAGACGCGCCAGACCATCGTGGAGATCCACCGCGTGGCCAATTCCCTGGACCTCGCCTTTGCCGGCAAGGGCGGCCCCGTGGGAACCATGGTGAGCGGTCTCTCGGCGACGCCGGAAAAGGTCAACAACGCCGTGGACGGGATTTCGGCGCGCGCCAATACGCTTCTGGACAAGATCGGCGTGATCTCCGACAACCTCACCGACATCTCCGTGAAGACCCGCGGGGTCATCGGAGACCTGTCCATCAACCTCGACGAGATCTCCCAGAATGTAAAGGCCATGACAGCCGACATGAAGAACACCCAGGGGCTGGCCAAGCGCCTGCTCGACCCTCACGGCTCGATCGACACGTTCCTCAATGATTCCAACGAGCTGTACAACCAGGTCGACAGCGCGCTCACGAAGGCGAATGCCATCATCGACCAGCTGAAGAGCTTCGCGGAGTTCGTCAACGGGACCCGGCCGCAGGTCTCGAGCATATTGGAGAAGGGCGCCGACACGCTCGACACGGCGAAGGACGTGCTGGAGGCCGCGAAAAACAATCCCCTTCTCAAGGGCGGTGTGCCCCCGCGCGTCCAGCAGTCGGCCCCGACGTCGGGCTACAGGGACGAGAGCTTCTGATGCGTCCGACCCGATCCCTGCCCGCCCTGGCCTGCTCGCTCCTCCTTGCCGTGTCGGCATGCTCTTCCGCCCCGGCTGCCAGCGACACTGTCAGCACCACGAAGACGCAGGCCGCGCAGGACAGCTCCTACGGCGAGGCATACCTGCACCAAGGTCGCTATGAGCTCGCCCTCCAGTTCTACACGCAGTCTCTCAACGAATACACTTCCGTCGACGATCGCGACGGCGTGGTCCAGAGCTACAACGCCATCGGAACCACCTACCTCGCCATGGGCTCTCTGGACAAGGCGGAAGAGGTGCTGGTGCGCGCCCGCAGCCTCTCGCGGAACGCTGGCGCCCCCCTTCTCACCGTCTCTTCCATCAACCTCGGAGAGTTGTACCTCGCGAAAGGCAGCTCCCAGCAGGCCCTCGATGTCCTGCAGGAAGCACTCGGCCTGCCCGTCGCTTCCCGCACGCCGGCGCAGACCGCCGTGCTCTACCACGATCTGGGCACGGCGCAGAGGGACCTCGGAGACGCCGCAAAAGCCCTGGAATCCTACAGCTTTTCACTCGATGCGAACCTCAAGGCCAAGCGCACGGAGATGGCGGCGGCGGACTACTACATGATCGCCTCGGTACATTCGCGTGAGGGACGGTTCGACGAGGCGGAAAAAAACGCGAGTCTTGCCCTGGAGATGGTCAAGAAGATCGAAAGCTCCCCGGGCATTGCCAAGGACCTCTACGCCTTGGGCCTGATCTCCGTCAAACGCAAGGACATGGCTGCCGCTTACGACTACTTCCAGCGCTCCTACTACGTGAACGTGACTCTCGGTTTCACCTCCGAAATGAAGAAGGCCCTGACGGGGCTGATTTCCGCGGCCGATGCGCTGGGCATGACAGCGGATGCGGCAACCTACAGGAAGACGCTCGCGGATCTGGGGTCCTCATGAGAGCCGGGATGCGGCGGACCCTCTCTTCATGGATCGACGCGCTGCGCAAAATCGGTTTCTTCCTGCTACTCGTTGCAGGGAGCGCGGGGCTGGGCCTGCTCATCGCGTGGCCGCTGTGGCTCTTCGCGACCTCGTCGCGACGTATCTACACCATCGTCGTGCTGTCCCTCATCGCCGCGGGCATCCTTTTTCTCGTCGTACGCCGCATCCTGAGGGGTCGCGACCGCATGAGGGACCCGGGGCAGCCGCGGAAGAACGCCCTCACCTTCCTCGTCACAACCCTCACAGTGATCGTGGGCATCGTCGGGGCGTACGTGGCCGCGGTGCTTTTCGCGCGGAGGCTCTGGATATTCGCCTTCCCCACCGTGCTGGTCTGGGCCGGCATCCTGTGGCTCCTCGGCTTCCTTCGACGGCTTGCGCGCGCGCGAAAGGAGCCGGCGCTTCCTGCCGAAAATAGGGGTAGTGAAGTACCACGTCCTTAGTGCGGCCTTTTTGCTTATGCTCGCGCTTCCGGGTGCCGCCCTCTTGGCCGCCCCGACATACCCCGAGCTGCGCGTGCTCAGCAGCGACGATGCGCTGTACGTCCAGCTTCAATCCGAGCTCGATGATTTCCGAAAGATAGCGGAGGCGAAGCGGCCGGATCCGCCCGCCTTCCCCCCGCTTTCGCTGTTCGAGTACGTGAAGCGCCCGAGCGACGACATTTTCGGGCTCAATGCCCGCATCGGGCTGCGCTACGACACGCTGGCCACGCTGAACGGCGCCGTCAGCACGGCCGCTTTCAACGGCACGAAGCGCATCCTCATCCCCAGCCAGGACGGGCTGTTCGTGAACAATCCCCCGCGGGGAGACCTGGAGAACATGATCCTGTCGACCCGCATCGCGGACGGGAAGAAGCCCCAGACGCTGCAGGTCACACGGAACGGGCTCCAGGAGCCCCTGTACTTTTTCNNTGAGGCGTTTTCCGGCATGGAGAGGGCCTATTTTCTGAGCATTCTCTACCGGGCGCCTATCGACAAAGGCCGTATCACATCGATGTACGGCTGGCGCAGCGACCCCTTCACGGGGACCCGGGAGTTCCATGGAGGGCTCGATATTGGGGCGAAAGAGGGGACGCCGGTGCACGCGGCCCGTGAGGGGACGGTCGAAGAGGTCGGAAAGAGCGACATTCTCGGGAACTTCGTCGTGATCAGCCATGCGGGAGGCTACCAGACCGTCTATGGACACCTCTCGACGATTGGTGTTACTATTCATAAGCAGGTGAGCACGGGGGCCGTCATAGGTGCTGTCGGGCACACGGGGCAAGCCACGGGTCCGCATTTGCACTTCGAGGTGCGCACCAAGTCGGGCACGGAAGACCCTCTCCAGCTCATCCGGATGAAATAGGATTAAAGTTTAGGGCGGCATGATGACGATAAGAAAGGTGTTGGTGTCCAAGATATAGTTCCCCTCCCAGTTTACTATGTCGAAAGACACCACACCAGGCAGGCCGGTCCCTTCGGGGGCCGGCCTCTTTTTTTGCGAAAACTGACGGCAACGCCATCGGAACACGGAGAGAGAGGGCTCACCGGTTGACAAAGGTCCCCCGTGTCCATATCCTTTTTTCGTGCGTCCATCCCCCCGTAAACGATCAGTGTTCGAGATACTGCTGATAGTATCATTTGCAGTCGCCATTCTCCTCGGCGTCACCCTTGGCATCGCCCTGGCTGCAACTCGCAACATCTCCACCAAGGAACAGTTCGGCGACTCGAAGACGCCGCTGCCCACCCGGGTGCTCGACATAAACGACAGGGAGATCACCGAGTTCTTCGGCGAGCAGAACAGGGAGCCGGTCACCATCGACCAGGTCCCGCAGCACCTCATCGACGCCCTGCTGACCCGTGAGGACAGGAACTTCTACACCCACCACGGATTCAGCGTCCGCGGCCTGGCCCGTGCGGCGTTCAACATCGTCACGGGACACTACGTGTCGGGGGGGAGCACGCTTACGCAGAACCTCGCCGGCCATCTCTACGCCGACAGGACGGAGATCTCCATCAAGCGCAAGCTCGTCGAGCTGTGGTGGGCGATCCAGATGGAGCGGAGGTACACGAAGCAGGAAATCCTGGAGATGTACCTCAACGAGATGCCCTTCGGCGCGGGAAACATCGGGGTGCAGGCGGCGAGCAAGTTCTACTTCAACCATCCCGTCCAGGAGGATACGGTTGCGGAGTCCGCCATGCTCGTCATCCAGCTGGCAAGCCCGTCCCTGAACAACCCCATCCGCAATCCTCAGAGGGCCCGCAAGCTCCAGCGGGAGATCCTCGATCAGATGGCGCAGTTGCGCTACGTGACCAAGAAAGAGGCTGACGACTCCTTTGCCGACTACTGGTCCAAGTATGACTACACGCGGTCCAACTCGAGCGCCTTCCTCAACAGGGAGGACAAGGCACCCTACTTCAGCGAATACATCCGCGGACAGCTGGAGGACATGCTGGTCGGGGCGTACAACATGTACACCGACGGCCTCGTGGTCCACACGACCCTCAACCTCGACTACCAGCGTGAGGCGGACAACCGCATGGCCCAGGACATCGACAAGGTGAACGCCCTGTACCTTGCCACCTCGGGCGCCAAGGTTTCCTCGTCCAATACGGCCTTCCTCCCGCTCATCGACATGCTCGGCTTCACGTTCGACGTCGACGACCTGATGTACAGGAACCGCAACGCCAACGGCAATGCCAAGCGGGAATATGCCAGGCGAATGGCTCCGATCGTGGAGATGACATCCTCGCTCTTCGGTCTTTCCAAGGCCCAGGACATCGTGAGCTCGGGGATCGGCACGACGCTTGCCGTGACGCGCAAAACTCAGGTCCAGGGCGCGCTCGTGTCCATCGATCCCAGCAATGGGTACATCCTCGCCATGGTGGGGGGCCGGCAGTTCTCCCGCAACGACCAGTTCAACCGGGCTTCACAGTCCCGGGTGCAGCCCGGATCCTCCTTCAAGCCCCTGTACTATTCGGCGGCAATCGATTCGCGCAAGTTCACGGCTGCGACCATGATCCTCGACGCACCCGTGGTTTTCACGAACGCGGATGGCACACTGTACGAGCCGCTCAATTACAAGGGCGAATGGCACGGACGGGTCCTGCTCCGCAACGCCCTGGCCGAATCGATGAACGTGCCCTCGCTGAAGGTCCTTGCCGGTATCGGCTTCGACGCCGCCATCCAGCGGGCCAGCCGGATGCTCGGCGTGAGCGATCCAGCGGAAATCGACAAGCGCTTCCCGCGCTACTACCCCCTCGGCCTGGGCGTCATCACCGTCTCCCCGCTGGAGATGGCGCGCGCCTATTCCACCTTCGCCAATGCCGGGCGCGAGGTGGTGCCCGTTTCCATCCGGTATATCGAGGACCGCAACGGGAAGATCATCATGGAGCCGGCCAAGGAAGTGATGGCCAACGAGAGCCGCAAAGGGGACGCGGCGCAGATCATGAGCCCGCAGACCGCCTACATCATGACGAGCATCCTGCAGAGCACCATCCGGGAAGGGACGCTTGGCGGGGTCGGAAACCTCCTGGACATCTGGAGCGACAAAGGCCAGCCCTTCGCGGGGAAGACCGGAACGACCCAGAACTGGGAGGATGCCTGGACCGTCGGATTCTCCCCCTACGTCACCACCGCCGTCTGGTACGGGTTCGATGAAGGCAATCGTTCCCTCGGCACGGCAATCACGGGGGCGACCGTCGGCGGACCGACATGGGCGCAATACATGAAGGCCATCCACAAGGACCTTCCCGTGAAGAAGTTCACGCGGCCCGATTCGGGCCTCGTCGACGTCGTGGTGAGCGCGACCTCGGGGCTGCTGCCCACGGCCTTCACGAAACATACGGTCACCGAGCTCTTCCTTTCGGGGACGGAGCCGCGCACGTTCGACGAGATCGACGAGTACGATGCGACACAGACCGACAGCACATTGGAGACACTGAAGAACTCGCTGCTCAACAACCCCGACCTCAACGGGTCCAACGGTGTGACGATTCCCCCCCCTGACACCACGGGGACGGGATCCGGCACCGGTGCCTCCGGCGGGAATCCGCTGCTGGATTGACGGGGGAGGCGCTTATGCGGTTGTACAACAAGGACCATACCTGGATCGTCGTCGAGGGAACGAAGGCCCGCGTGGGGATCTCGGATTTTGCGCAGAAGGAGCTCGGAGACATCGCCTACGTGGACCTTCCGGTGGTGGGACGCACTGTTGCCCGCGGGGATGTCGCCTGTACGGTGGACTCGCTGAAGTCATCCAGCGAGATCTATGCGCCCGTGGCGGGCACCATCGTCCAGGTCAATTCCGTCCTGAGCGCGGATGAGAAATGCGGCCTCGTCAACAGCGATCCGCTCGGCGACGGCTGGCTCTTCGAGATCGAGATGAGCGCGCCCCACGAGCTGGAGCTGCTCCTGTCCGAAGCCGACTACACCGCCTACATCGGCGGACAATAGGCGCTACCTCTCTCCGAACATGAAGAATCCGCGCAGCCGCGCCCAGAACGAGCGGGCGGCGCGCTTCACCCGCTTGCCCCGCGACACGAGGTTGAGGTCCTCGGCCGCCTCCTCCAGCGTGAAGAGCGGCCCGTACTGCTTGGCCAGCTCGCTCCAATGCATGCCGACGAAGACGTACAGATCCGCCTCGGTGGCCTGGGGGAATCGGGAGAGGAGCTTCGCCGCCCTCACGATGGTGATGATGGGGAGATACACATTGTCGTACCAGGACGCGGCCGCCTGCTCGAAGGGGATCTCCTCGGTCTTCTTGAGGTTGATGTACCACTTGTGCTCGCGAATGTGTCCGAGAAGCTCGTCATAGCGGCCCACCTCCGTGAAATCCAGGCAGCAGTCAGGGCGCAGCTTGTCGAGGTGCGTGGTCTGGAAGAACCGCTTCTTCTCGAACTCGATGACGGCACGTTTCATCTCGTCCCGGGTCATGTCGGGGGACAGCTTGATACGCGAGGACAGGGAGATCACCTCGGCGTCGATGAACTCCGCCCCCTGGGCTTTCGCCACCGAGACGCGGTGGTTGCCGTCCCGCACGAAGTATACCCCGCCGATCTCGAACAGCTTGATGGGCGGCAGGGTGACGTTCTGGTAATGGGCGACATCCACGCGGATCCATCTGCGCATCATCTTGTCGTGGCGAGGCAGGAAAGCGCGGTTGAAGTCCTTGTAGCGGCCCTCGCTTCCCACGATCTTCTCCAGCGCGACCGTCCGCATTCCCCTGTAGGTTTCCGAGTCGGGCCGCAGGAGGCTCCGTACGTCCCCCAGGGACAGCATCTCGTCCCGCTGGGCCTTCAGCAGGGACAGGATGCGCGTGAGGGTTTCCCTGGTCCGCAGCTTGCTGAAATCGCTGCGCGCCATGGACTGATACATTTTGTCGCTCATTGAGTTTTCTCCAGATCGATGACGATATGGTCGTACGCGTTGACGATGATCGTCGACTCGTAGCGCATCTCCCGGGTGGCGTTCCTGTCGTAGAGATGGACATGGCCGTGCACGAGGTAGCGCGGCTTGAAGGTCCGCATGAACCAGAGGAATACCTTGAACCCCGTGTGACACGGATCCGGCAGGTNNGCACAGCATGCCCGGCAGGAGCCGAAGGATGTTGCCGAACATCGCGAAGTCGGTGAACTGATTCTCCCCGCCGTTGTACCAGATGCTCCCGCCAAGCCCCGCAAGGACGATACCCTTCCTCCGCATGACCCGTCCGTCCAGGCACGTCGCCCCCCCGGCGCCTGTCCAGTTCTGCTCGGGCTCATGGTACGGATCCCGTACAGGGCGGAAGGCCTCCCGGTGCTCCAGGTGATGATTTCCGAACACGAAAAGCAGGGGCTTGTTCAGGGTGCTGATGATGAAGTCGTAATAGCTCAGAGTGAGGTCCCCTGCACTGAGGACCATGTCCACATTGCCATACCTCTCCTTGAGGCAGTTGCTGTAAATGAACGGATCGACATGGTCCGCTATGCAGAGGAGTCTCATTGCTTGTCAGTGAATATAGTGAAATGAAAGGGATGCTGCAACGCACCGCGGATCGCAGGCCCGCCCTGGCCGCCCGCTCCCTTTGACAAAACGTGGAAATAGGGTTATATAATCCGCAACCAAACCCGAGGAGGGACATCATGGATAAAATGGAGATCCAGGACAAGCTCATTGACATACTGACAAAGCACACGTCAATGAGTCGGGCAGATGTCACCCCGGACAAGCACCTGAAGCTCGATCTGGGGCTCGATTCACTGGACGTCGCTGAAATGGTCTATGAGATCGAGGAAACGTTCGGTATCACCATCTCCGACGATTCGGCGGAAAGAATTCAGAAGATCTCCGATACGGTGGATTTCATCTACGAAAAGCTCGCCACACAGACGTCGGAGAGCCTTCCCGTCTCCGAGAATTGACGGATACCTGCGGCTGCCGGCCCGTCCGGCGGCCGCTTCGGCCCCACCGGCTTCCTGCGCGCACGAAAAGCTTTCAAACTTCCCTCCGGCACACCGACCATGACAATGAGGCTGCTCGTGGTTTTTGAGGTATACTTGAAGGGGAGATACTGATGAAAAAGGCTTACGCCCTTGCATGCGCGCTTCTCCTCGCCACGACGAGCGCGTTCGGGGCATCGGAGTTCTTTGCCAAGGGCGAGGCCTTGTTCATCCAGAACAAGCCGCAGGACGCCCAACCCTTCCTGGAAAGCGCTTTGAACGACGATCCGTCCAATGAGAAGGCCTACCTGTACCTCGGCATCATCTATCAGCAGCTCGGAGACACCCAGAAGGCCATCGACATGCTGAAAAGGGGTCTTTCCGTGGCAACCTCCTTCAAGGACCTCATGTACTACAACATCGGGAACGATCTTTTTTCCCGCAAAGAGTTCAGCCCTGCGGAGGAGATGTACACGAACGCCATCTCCGCCAACAAGAACCTCGCGGACGCCTACCTCAATCGGGCGAACACGCGCCTGCAGCTCCAGAGCTTCGACGCCGCACTCGGCGACTACAGCCTCTACCTCCAGCTCGCCCCTGCCGATCCGCAGAGGCCCAGCATCGAAAAGGTGATGGCCCTGTTGCGTCAGGCCCAGACCGACCGGGAGAATGCGCGGCAGGCCGAGCTTGCACGGCAGCAGGCCCTGCTCAGCGACGTTCAGAACAGCCTGAGCAAGGCTGGTGACGATACGAAAAACCTCTCCGTGGATTCCATCAAGGGACAAACCGACCCGGTGGACGTCGACATAAAGGATTGAACCGATGCAGAAGCCCTCGTCAGGGAAAGGCCGCACGCCCAGCCGTGCCACAGCCCCCCGCGCTCCGCGCGCCGTAAAACCGACCCCCAACGCGCCGCGAAAGCTTTCCCGGGTCGCCATCATAGCGATCATCGTCGGTATCGTCGTGCTCGCCGGCGTCGGCACAGGCATTGCAGTCATGGCTTCGGGTGGCACGTTCCTCGGGCTTTCGGGAAAAGGTGCCACCTCAGGTAGCAATGTCGCACAGGACCTGAAGCGTGCTCAGTACTACGCCGACAAGGGCGAATATGAGGAAGCGCTCAGGATCCTCAACACGATGAACTTCGACGACCCGCGCGTGAAGGCCGCCATGGACGACGTGCTCGCCCGCAAGAAGGCCGCTGACCAGGCCGCCAAACAGAGCGAGCTCGCCGCGCTGCAGGCGCAGCAGGACCAGCTGAAGGCCGGCCTCGCCCAGCTCGGGAACACTCTGAAAGGCCAGCAGCAGCCCCAGCAGATCGTCGTTCAGCAGCCGGCGAAGACCGTCCCCGAAGATGCGAGTGCAAAGGAGAAGGAGCTTCAGAAGAAGGTCCAGGACCTCATGCAGAAAGGCGCCACGGCCTTCAATGCCGGCCGCTACACCGACGCCCGTAAGAGCTTCGAGCAGGCGGTCGCCCTCCAGCCCGACAACTCGGATGCGCTGGGGTACGCGGGGCTCTCCTCCCTGCGGGAAAACCCCACGGACCCCGCGGCCATCCAGAAGGCGGTCGACTATTCCAACAAGGCCATCGACAAGAACCCCGACAACTGGGTCCCCCACAAGACCCTCGGGGAGATCTACGACAGCAGGAAGCTCTCCGACGAGGCGATGAAGGAGTACAAGATCGCCGCACGGCTGAACCCGAGCGACGCCGACACGCTGTACGCGCTGGGCAAGCTCCAGTACAGGGCGAAGCTTTTCAGCGACGCCCAGACCTCGTTCCAGAGCTGCGTGGCGCTGAAGCCCGATTTCACCTCGGCGCATTTCAACAGGGGGATGTCCCTCGTGCAGCTCGGTGAAAAAGCCAAGGCAATAGACTCCTTCAAGGCCGCGGTGGCCACGAAAAAGGACTTCGCAGACGCCCACTACATGCTCGGCTACCTCCTCCGCGACAAGGGCGACACGGCGGGCAGCATCGACGAGTTCAAGCTCGCCGTGCAGTTCGCGCCGACCAATGCCGGCTACGCCCGGGAGCTCGCCTCTTCCTATACAATAAAAGGCGATTTCGCGAATGCCGAGACGACCCTCACCAAGGCGCTGGGGCTCGACCCCGAGAACGCGGCCAACAATGCGAACATGGCGTCCGTGAAGATCAAGCTCGGCAAGGCCCGCGAAGCCCTCCCCTTTGCCCAGAAAGCATTCGACAAGGACCCGGCCTCGGCTTTCAACATCTACATCCTCGGTCTGGTCAACGAGAAGCTGGGGAACACGGACGACGCCGTGCGCTTCTACGGCACGGCCCTCCAGAAGGACCCGAAGCTCTCCCCTGCCCTCATCAACCTCGGCGCATTGTACGACAGCAAGGGGATGACGGACAAAGCGCTCCCCCTGCTCCTGTCAGCGCAGGACCTCCTGCCGGAGTCCTGGGAGGTGCAGAACGACCTCGGGAACGCATACCTGCACCAGCAGCAGTACCAGGACAGCATCACGCACTTGTCCAAGGCGCT